>NC_013204.1:3275000-3632260 GCF_000024265.1 Eggerthella lenta DSM 2243
GTCGATGGCCTTCTTGTCGCCGGCGCCGTCCACGATGAGGGCGGAGTCCTTCGTGACCTTGACCGTCTTGGCATGGCCCAGCATGTCGATGCGGGCGTCGGCCATGGTCATGCCGAAGTCCTTGTCGATGACCTGCGCGCCCGTGACGGCGGCGATGTCCTCGAGGATGCGCTTGCGGCGATCGCCGAAGCCGGGAGCCTTGATGGCGACGCAGTTGAACGTGCCGCGCAGCTTGTTCAGCAGGATGGTGGCCAGCGCTTCGCCCTCGACGTCCTCGGCAACGATGAACAGCGGACGACCGGACTTCATGATCTCCTCCAGCAGGGGCACCATGTCCTGGATGTTGGTGACCTTCTGGTCGGTGAGGAGGATGTAGGGATCGCTGAGGACGGCCTCCATCTTCTCCATGTCGGTGGCCATGTACGGCGAGATGTAGCCGCGCTCGTACTGCATGCCCTCGACGATGTCCATGTCGATGCCGAACGTCTGGCTCTCCTCGACGGAGATGGCGCCGTCCTTGCCCACGGCATCCATGGCCTCGGCGATCTTCTCGCCGATCTCGGCGTCGCCGGCGGAAATGGTGCCGACGTTCGCGATCTGCTCCTTGGTGGAGACGGGGGTGGCGTCGGCCTTGATGGCCTCGACCACAGCGTCGGTGGCCTTCTGGATGCCGCGACGGATGCCCAGGGCATCGGCGCCGGCGGTCACGTTGCGCAGGCCCTCGGACACGATGACGTCAGCCAGCAGCGTGGCCGTCGTGGTGCCGTCGCCGGCGACGTCGTTCGTCTTCACGGCCACTTCGCGAACCAGCTGGGCGCCCATGTTCTCGATGGGGTCCTCGAGCTCGACTTCCTTGGCCACGGTTACGCCGTCGTTCGTGATCAGCGGAGCACCGTAGGACTTCTCCAGCGCCACGTAACGACCCTTGGGCCCGAGCGTCACCTTGACGGCGTCGGCCAGCTTGTTGACGCCGGCAGCAAGCGCGCTGCGCGCGTCGGCTTCGAACTTAATCTCTTTAGCCATATTGCTCATATCCTTTCAACCTGACGGCTTTTCGTGGCGGCCTCCTAGCCGCTCAGAACCCGGGAGCTTTCGCACACGGCCAATAAGGCCGCTTAGCTCAAGCACCCGGAACCTTCGTGGCTATGAGCCTCACCACGAAAACCCTGCTATTACCAACGTTGAATCAACCGGCGCCTTTTATGCAAACACAGCGTAGAGGTCGTCACCGCGGAGGATCAGCACGTCCTCGCCTTCGACGTTGATCTCGGTGCCGCCGAACTTGCCGTACACGACCTTGTCGCCGACCTTCACGGGAACGGGAACGAGGTTGCCGTCCTTGTCGAGCTTGCCCTCGCCCACGGCCAGAACGGTACCGCTCTGGGGCTTTTCCTTCGCCTCCGTCGCGAGGAACAGACCCGAAGCGGTGGTCTCCTCAGCCTCGTCCTGCTTGACGATAACGCGATCACCCAGAGGTTTCAAATTCATAACGTTGCCTTCCTTTCGTCCGACGTATGCACGAACCCGTTTGTCGCATGTTCGCTATTTAACCACTCAGCAGTGGTGACTGCTAGCACTCATCGGTAACGAGTGCTAAACACTGCGTTATCATAGCATCATCAACACTGAATGCAAGGGCATTCAAAGAAATCTGAGCGCTCGTGACTGAGATTTTGCGCAATCGTCAAACGATCATCACAATTTACTCGAGTCGCCATTTGGCATGCGGCATCAGTTCGCTTGCCACCGAACGGCTACCGGATGCCTGGCCTCACGAGGCCGCCTTCGTAGGCTCGGACAACGAGCTGGGCGCGGTCGTGGGCATCGAGTTTCGCCATGATACGGGCCAGGTGCGTTTTCACCGTGGCGGGCGAGATGAACAGCTCGGAACCTATTTCGTCATTCGTGAAACCTCGCGCAACCAGGGCGAGGATCTCGCGCTCGCGGTCGGTAAGAGTGCGTAGACCGGCCGCAACGGCTGCAGCACCGCCGAGCGAAGCCGGCCGTGCAGCGACGAACGTCTCTATAAGGCGGCGCGTGATAGAGGGCTCGATGAGCGCATCGCCCTGGGCGACGACGCGCACCGCGGAAGCGATCTCGTCGGGCTCGGCATCTTTGAGCAAAAAGCCGCTGGCCCCGGCGGCCAAAGCATCGTACACGTATTCGTCCAGATCGAACGTCGTGAGGATGAGCACATGCACGTTTTCAAGCGCGGCATCGTCGCGAATGGCGCGCGTGGCCTCGATGCCGTTCATACGCGGCATCCGAATGTCCATGAGCACCACGTCGGGATGCAGCCGCGACGCCAGTTCCACCGCTTCATGGCCATCGCGCGCCTCGCCTACCACGTCGATGCCGTCGTACGACATCAGTATGAGCTTGAAACCGCTGCGGACGAGATCTTGATCGTCCGCCACCAGCACCTGCACGCGCTCTTCCACTTACGCCTCCGCTCCCTTCATCGGCAAGCAGGCAACCACGCGGAAGCCGCCGCCGGCTCGATCGCCCGCCGAAAACGTGCCGCCCAACAGGTGCACGCGCTCGGCCATGCCGGCAATGCCGTGCCCCTCTCCGTCGACAGCCTGGGGCAGCGCGCCCGATGCGGCCGCGGACGCCGAGAGCCCGCACCCGACGCCATCGTCTTCCACCACCAAACGCGCCCGTCCGTCCTCGACGGCCAGGCGGATGAGCGCCTTGTGAGCACCAGCATGGCGCACGATGTTCGTAGCAGCCTCGCGGGCGATGCCGAACAACGCCATGTCCACGTGGGCCGGCACGTCCGCACGACAGTAGGCGGCCGCGTCGAGCGTGGTTTCGATTCCGGCGTTTCCGAGGTAGGCACGCAAATCGTCCAACCGCTCGGTACCGGATGTCGGCGACGTTTCGGCCGCGTCATCGCCGCAGCGCAGCACGCCGATCATGCTGCGAATGTCAGCGAGCGCGCCTTTCGCAGTGGTGCGCACGGCGGAGATAGCCTCCTTCGCCGCGGCGGGATCGCGATCGATCATGCGCTCGGCAGCCGCCGCCTGAATGCTGACCGCCGACAGCGAATGCGCCGTGATGTCGTGGACTTCGCGCGCGATGCGCACGCGCTCCTCCTCCACACGCCGAGCCGCCTCTTCCTCGCGGGTGCGCTCGGCTTCGGCAGCGCGATCCTCGGTGGCCTTGACGTAGGCGCGATGGGTTCGATACGCATAGCCAGCCAAGCCGGCGGCCACCGCGAGCACAATATTCTGGAAACGCGTGAACAGCACCATGTTGGCCGTGGCGGCATGGGCATCGGCGAACAGAAGGCCGGCCACCGCTAGAAGTACCGCCGCGACCGTCTCGGCACGACCGCGCTCGCTGGCGATGGTGTACAGGGCGACCACCGGGCCCACGATGGTGAGCGAGAACCCGTTGAACGCGTTCTGCAAACCTAGAAACGACACGAGGCAGAACAGGAACACGGGCCACGGGAACCTACGGCGCACGACGAGCGGCAACGTGGTGACCGCCAGCGCTACGAACACCTGCACGTTAGGCACCACGTTCACCATGCCGAGATACTGGCGCAGCGCCAGATCGGGAATCACGATGGACGAAGCGGCCAACATGAGCTGCACGCAGCCGAACAGGAACGCCGCTGCCGTTACCGCGACATCGAACCCCCAATCCTTGGGACCCATCGGTCGGTTGTTCATCAGAAAGGTATCCATGACCCCATACTACGCGACCCGCCCGAGGTGCGCCATACCCCAGCCGATGTATGTTCGCCCGATGGCGACCTTTCAACGCTCCAGAAGGTCAAGCAGTTCCTGGCGCGTGTGCACGTCGAGCTTGGAATAGATGTTGCGCACATGGCTGCGCACCGTGTTCTCGGTGACGAACAGCGCGTCGGCGATGTACGCCTTCGTCCTGCCACGTGCAAGGTAGACGAGGATCTCGGCCTCACGCTCGGTCAAGCCCCCTTCCCGGGCGACGCTTGCACAGCACGCGTCAAGCGTCGAGTCGATCTCGGGCACCGAAACCGAATCGGTTCCGACCGCGCTCTCGTTCGGCGCATCGGCAGAAGCCTCTTCGGCGCGTCGTCGCTTGCGATCGCGCGAGAAGAACACGAGCGCCATGCACAGAGCATACAGCACCACGACGATGATCACGAGATAGCGCATCGTATGCTCGGCCTCGTCGCCCGGACCGCCGCCGGCGACCCCGGCCGCGTACCCCGACAACAGCGCCACGGCCAGGCATACGCGCGCGACGCCCATAGCCACGCCCATCAGCACGTAGGGCGATACCTTGCGCGTCTGTGCCGCCTCGGCGATAAGATAGGTGATGAGCAGCGCGACGAAGTAGTAGCTGCCGAGCAACAGCATGGAGAACACCAGGTTGTAGCGCTCGCTGAGAAACGGCAGGAACACCAGCATGGCCGCGAGCACGGGCATGACCACACGCGATACCGTGGACACCTTGGGGATGCGATGCGCAACGAACACGATGAAGCAGAACACGACGATTGCGCCCACAATGGCCGCAGCCGACACGGCTCCCGAGCCCTCGAAATCGATGGATCCCGCCAGCATGAAGCTGTTGAGCAACCCGATGACGGCTTCCAGCACGAAAAACGCCACCAGCGAGTCGCCCAACTCCAAAAATGCATCGCGATACGCGCCCCAACGAGCCCGCAAGGAAGTTTTCGAAGAAAGCGCTTCGGCAGGTTCGGCGGATACCGTTTCGGCGATCGGCCGTTCGTTATGCGTTTCCACCTCGCAGGAAGCGGCTCGCAACCGACGGCGCACAAACCACGCGCACAGACCCGAGACGAGCAGCAAAACGCAGCTCGAACGCATCTGGACGTCTCCGGGCAACGGAGATAGCACCGAGGAAACCACCACGTTCAGCAACATGCCGAGCGCAATCTGCACCACGATGGAGCTGGGCCGGCTCGCCGAGAGCACCTCGATCCAGAACAGCGACAGCATGACGCTGCCCGCACCGTACAGCAAGCCGGGAACCAGCAGCGCTAGATCAGGCGGCAGCGACAAGATCACGCCCAGCAACGCAGCGAGGTTCCCCGCCAACAACAATGCCGTCGGCAGCACGTATGGCATGGTGTTCGCCTTGAGACGCCCCGTCCAGGCAAGGGTGACAGCGACGGCCGAGCACACGATGATGGAACATGCCACCACTACGTTGAAGAACAGATCGGGCACGAACATGAAGGGCGCCTTCACGAACGCGTATGCGGAGAGGTAGACGTTCGAATTCACGCCGCGATACAATCCGAAACCCAAAATGACCACGGCTGAGTATACAGCGGGATGAGCCCACGCGCGCGACGGCTGTTTTTGTCTGTTCCCTCCCGTTTCCCTCATAGGGGCATCATACCGGAAACGTCGGAAGCGCACGAAGCAAACATGCAGGATTCCGGCCTTCCACAGCAATTTAGTCCGAAACGGACGGTGACGATTCCCCAGATCGAACGTAGGGTGAACCAGTCGTCGCTCAACCGCGACGCAAAGGAGCCATCATGCGACAACAGGGAGGAACAGTATGGAATCAGCAATGAATCGCCGCAATTTCCTGAAGGCAGCCATCGCCTCGGGTGCGGTTATCGCCGCAGGCGGCGCACTGGCAGGATGCTCGCCGAACGGCGGCTCGACCGGCGGATCCGGCGAGGCCGAACAGGTGGTTGGCACCGCCCCCGTCTCGTTCAGCGAAGAAACCGACGTTCTCATTCTGGGCACGGGCATCGCCGGCATGTCGGCAGCCATGGATCCGGTCGAAGCCGGCCATAAAGTGATGCTCGTGGACAAGCTCGACCGCGTGGGCGGAGAGAGCTTCATCGCTTGCGGCGTCATGAACGTCGTTGGATCAAAAATGCAAAAAGACGCCGGCATCGAGGGCGACCCCGAGCAAATGTGGGAGAAGTTCCTGCCCGTGCTCGAGAAAAAGGGCGAGACCGACGACATGGACTACAAGCACAACGTCTACGTCTACCAAACCGAATGGGCGAACCGCGTGGCCGCCGACTACGGTTCGGTGTTCCAACCCATCACCGACTACATGAACACGGGCGCGCCCACGTCCATGCTGTTGCCCGGCAACGGCATCGGCGACATGCAGGCGGTGCTGACGCCGCTGCAGAAGGGCTTGGAGCAGAAAGGCGCCACGTACAAGCTGAACCTGCGCGCCACGAACTTCATCGTGGACGGAGAGGGAGCGCCCATCGGCGTGCGCTTCAACGACGAGAAGAACAACAAGACCGTCGATATCCGCGCAAAGAAGATCATCGTGGCCACGGGCGGTTTCTCCTGCAACCAGGAGATGGTTTCCACGTACTTGCCCAGCCAGGCTCGCTTGGGGCCGCTGACCGTGAACTCCATGGGCGAAGGCCACCAGCTGTGCAAGGCCATCGGCGGCGTGTACACCCACATGGACATGGAAGCGAACCGCATGAGCGACCTCGCTCAGGTGACGGTGTGGGGCTACTTCTCGCCGCAAGTCCAGGTAACCCCGCAGGGCCGCCGCTTCATCAAGGAGGATCAGAGCCACGACTCGCCCGACAAGGCCGTCGAGTTGGGCTTGGGCTTCTGGTGGACCATCTTCGACGATCAGGCCATCAACAGCAGCCAGAAATGGAACGTCGAGATGAACATGAAGAGCAACGCCGACCGCCTCGTGGGCCCGTGCAACTCGCTCGATGAGCTGGCGGCAGCGATGGATGTTCCGGCCGACACACTGAAGGCCACGTTCGAGACCTACGACGCCATGGTGGCCGCAGGCGAGGACACCGAGTTCGGCAAGAAGCTGTTCCTGCAGTCGCTTTCCGCACCGTATTACGCGATGAAGCACTTCCCGTACCGCTACAAGACGCACGGCGGCATGAAGATCACGACCGACAGCCAGTTGACGGACAAGGACGGCAATCCCATCCCCAACGTCTACTGCGCCGGTTCGACCGTGGCCGATAGCGGCAGCGACCTCTCTCCGAACGCGGGCAGCGGCCTCATCTCCGGCAAAGCCGTAGTCGAAGCGCTGAAGGCGTAAAGCATCCTGTCCCCTCCCTCAACGCCGGAAGGCTCCCGCTCCGGGAGCCTTCCGGCGCATTCTCTACCGATCCAGATATTCCAACACGGCATTCGCCGCCTCGCGGCCGCTGTTCACTTGATGGCCGAACGCGACGCCCGGCATGTTGATGGTGTACACGTTGCGGTACAGCATATTGCCGTCGTTGCCGATGGCATAGAGACCCTCGATAGGGTTGCGGCGCCCGTCCAGCACGCGATGCCGCCCGTCGGTGGTGATGCCGCCAACCGAGAAGAAGTAGTTGTACGACAGTTTTGCCAGGTAGAACGGAGGCGTCTCGATGGGCGCCATGAGGCCGGCCGCCTTGCCGAAGTCGCTGTCAGCCCCCTCTCCGCACAGTTCATTGTAGCGATCGACCGCAGCCTTGAGCGCATCGGCGTCGAGGTTGAATCTTCCGGCGAGATCGGCCAAGGAATCGCTCTGGTAGATGCTGCCTCCACCGTTAGCCTTGATCGCGTCGTAGAAGGCTTTCTTCGCATCGTCGTTTTTACCGAAAAACCGATCGAAGATGGCCTGGTCGAAAACCACGTAATTCCCCTTGTTGCCCTTACCCGGAAGGCACTGCAACGCGAGGTTGTCGTTCGCGAGGTCCTCGCGCGTGTAGCGCCGGCACGCCTCGTTCACCCACAGCACGGGACCGCCCGAGGCGATGCCGAAATAGCCGTAGAGCGGGTTTTCAGCCGCATCGTGGAAGTCGATGGGAGGAAAAGCCTCGATAGCGTACAGGATGGACTGAGCCGAATCGGCCATGAAGCTGCATGCGCCGTTGTCCATGGCTATGCGATAGCCGTCTCCTGCAGCGTTCGGCGAGCCCACGATGCGTATGCCATCGGTGTTCCAACCCTGCTCGGCGACGATCTCCTCGTTGCCGCCGAAGCCGCCGGTTGCGAGCACCACCGCCTTCGCGCTGTACCGCACCACGCCCTCGCCTCCGTCTGCGTAGGCGCCGATCACCCTGCCGTTCTTCATGACGAGGCCGTTCACTGCGGTTTTGAGATGCAGCTGCACGCTCAGCTCTTCGAGCCGCGCCTTCATCGGCTCAACGTATCCCACAGCCGCCTTTCCGTCTTTGAACCAGTGGAACGTGGGGAATAGGCCGACGCGATAGTCGTCCACCTTGCCGGAGTACATGACGCCCTGCTCTATGCACCAGGTGATGTTGTCGGCCGACTTGCTCACAAAATCGAGCCATACATCGCCGTTTTGGCGATGCTGACCGCGCGAGAGCTCGGCTTCCATTATCTCGGCTGGCTGCATGTCGATGCCTTGCTCCAGCTGCAACGTGGAATTGACGGCGAACATGCCCTCGACGAAGTTCGCATTGCCGCCCACCTGGTTGCTCTTGTCCACAAGGATGAGATTCGTTCCGTTAAGAGCCGCCTGCACGGCGCACGCCAAGCCGCTGCCGCCTGCACCCACGATAAGCAGATCGGCGTCGTAGGTCTTGTCCACCTTGCTTGGCGCCTTGCTGACGGGCACCGCGCCCCCGTTCGCACCAGAACCGGTTCCGCCGGCGCCGCCGGGGCCGGCGTCTTGCGGCGGCGCGCAGGCGTTCAGGCCGCCCACCATCGCCGCAGCTCCGGTAACGCACGCGCCCGTCAGGAACGCGCGACGGGATATGCCCGCACCACGTTCATCCTCGCTCTCCCCGAACATAGAAGTCCTTCCATCCGCGTCTACGGCCTCTCAAGCAGCACGGATGCGCGCCGCATGCGGCTTTAGTAGGTATGGGGACATTCTGTCATGAGTCTATAGAGACGCGGTATCCGCCGCTTTGCACCTTGGCAACCCGTCGGCAACGCAAAGCGACACCCTGGGACATTAGTCAAAACGAGACAGAGGGACAGGGTTAACGTCTCTTTAGTCAGAAGCTTGCTTCGCAGCATCTTCGTCGTCGAGTGCGGCGGCGACCGCTTTGCCCGCCAGCATGCCGAACGCGCCGTTCGACGCGAGGCCTCCGATGCTTGACGCAGCTGCCGCACCGCAACAGTAGACGTTGGGAATGACGGCGCCGACGACGCTGAGCACCTGACCGGACTGATTTGTTTTCACGCCGCCGTTGGATCTGTACCGCTGCGGCAGCTGTTTAAGCGCGTAGTAGGGGCCTTCCAACTCCTCCAAGAACAACGTGCGCCCGAAATCGCCGTCCTTGCCGTCTTTCACGAAGCCGTTGTAGCGGTCGAACGTGGCGTTCAGCACGTCCGGCGAAACGCCCATGCCCTCGGCAAGCTCGTCCAGGTCGTCGAACGGCCCGATAAGACGCTTTGCGTTCTTGCTGGCCACTTCCGCAACGCTGCGCGATTGGCTGCTCTCGGTCAGCTGCTTTCCGAACACCGTCCACCAGTAGCCGCGCTCCTCCGAGAAGCAGGCGCCCGCCGCAGCGTTCGCGTCGTCCTCGCGCGCGAAACGCTTCCCCAGCGCATCCACGATGACCGTGGGGCCGAACAAGCCCCAGGCGGTCGCCTGCGGCAAGCTGCCGGTAAGCGGCGCAGCCTTGTCCATGTTCACCAGCTGGCCGCCCAAAAGCGCGCACAGCTGCTGACCCTCGCCCATGGAGGCGACGGTGTAGCACCCCACGCGCTCATAATCGGGCGTATGCTCATGCACGAGCGGCTGGCTGCTGGCGAACCCGCCTGTCGCGACAACGATGCGCCGAGCCCGCACGTCGAGCACCGATGCGCCCGACCCTGCATAGAAACGCATCCCGCACGCCGCGCCGTCCTCATCCAAAATGAACGCGACCGCCCGATGGCCCGTAGAAAACGTGGCGCCTTTCGCCGTGAGGGCGTCTCGCAGCGGCATCATAATGCTCTGCATGTCACCGAGGCCGTTCTTCGGCAGCATGATAGCCGCATTCACCTTGCCGTCCACGAAGGTTTTCGGATCGGCGAACTGCGCCCCGTAATCGGATGCCAGGCGATTCGCCCATTCGGTGGCCGCGAAGAACAGGGTCTTTGCGAAATCAAGATCATCGTCGCCTGCAGCGCTCAACTCCTTTTTGCGCGCCCCCCATGCCTCGTCAACCGTCGCATTCACGCCCGCATCCTGCTGCGCAGTCGTGCCGGCGATGCGCATAACGCCGTTCGACTCGTAGCTTTCGCCGCCCAACAGATCAAGTTTCTCGACCACCATAACGGAGCGCTTCGCCTCGAGCGGATCCATGGCGGCAGACAACCCCGCTACCCCGCTGCCCACGATCAACACATCCACGTCAGCATCGAAGGCGATGGGCGGCTGCCCCATTACGCTTGATTGACCAGCGGTTTCGTTGGCTTTGTTCGTCGCCGCCAGAGGATTGTCCGGCAGCTTTCCCGCCTCACATGCGCCGAGGGTTCCGCCCACGGCCAATACCGCAGCGGACAAGCCTGCAAGTTTGAAGAACGAACGACGCTCCACGACGGACGACCTCCTTTGCGACGGAAACGGAAACGAACGGCCTCAGAGTATAGTGACGCGAAAACGTTTTGTCGTGAGGCGCCGACATGCCGTCACGCAATCTGCGCAATGGAGACTGCGAAACGAGCCCAGCGTGCCAAGGGAGGTGCCAAGGGGACGCTACTCGTAGAACGTGGCGTCGGGGCACGGGGGCTCCAAAGCTCGCTTGAATGCGGTCGCGCGCACCGTTCGCAGCACGCGCTCGACGTCGGCCGCATCGAACCCTTCGGACACCAACGCTGCGGCATCCAAGCCGCGATCCACATGCGCTTTCAACAATCGATCGAGCGTCGGGTAATCGATGCCCATGCTCTTCTCGTCTTCCTGGTCGGGTGAGAGCTCGGCGCTGGGCGGCTTTACGAACACATGCTCGGGAATAGGCGGAACCTCGCCGGCGATCTCCGCTTGTCGATTACGCCAGCGGGCGACGGCGAACACGTCGGTTTTGTACAGGCCGCCGATAGGAGCGAACGCGCCGGCCGTGTCGCCGTACAGCGTGGAATACCCCATCATGGCCTCGCTCTTGTTGCCCGTGTTCACCAGCATCCAGCCGTATGCGTTCGACAGCGCCATGAGGCACACCATGCGGCAGCGCGCTTGCGTGTTCTCGGCCGCCAGACCCGAGAGCTTGCCGCCGCACGCCTCGGCAAGCGCGGCCTCGAACGCCCGATACGGTTCCGCGATGGAGACGGTGCGCGTCCGGATTCCGAGGTTGCGAGCCAGATCGAGCGCATCGTCCACCGAGTGGTCGGTGGAGTACGGGCCCGGCATGAGCACGCCGTGCACGCGATCCGCGCCCAGCGCGTCCGCACACATCACGGCGACCAAACTCGAGTCCATGCCGCCCGACAACCCGATGACGACGTCGGAGAATCCAGCGTCGTCCATGAAGCCTTTGAGCGCGTTCACGCAGAGACGATACCGTTCGCTATTCTCCACGACTCCCTCTTCCTCCATCATCATCTCGCAGATCCACCAATATCAGCGAGAAGCGCCAAGGTGCCCGAGATCGCCCGTTTCGCCAGCTGCGCCGCGCGAAGCGCAAGTCCCTTTAGGGAAGCGTGCTTTCGCACGTGAGGGAAAGCGGAAAAGGGGCGAGATCGGGCGCATTGGCGCTTCGCAGCGTCGACTTCGTTCCGACGGCTGACAAGCCGTCGGAACTAAACGGCGCGAATGCGGTTCGCCAGCCACTCGGCCCAGGCGTCCACGCCGTCGCCTTTCGTGGCGGCGATGGGGAAGATGGGAGCCTGCGGGTTGAGCTGCGTGACCGCCGCCTCGAAGGCCTCGCGGTCGAAGTTGAACACGGGCATGGTGTCCACCTTATTGAGCACCACGGCCTCGGCGACCTGGAACACGCCGGGGTACTTGAGCGGCTTGTCGTCGCCCTCAGGCACCGACAAGATCATCACCTTGGCGTTCTCGCCCAAATCGAAGTCGGTGGGGCACACGAGGTTGCCCACGTTTTCCACGATGATGAGGTCGAGGCGCTCGAGGTCCAGCACGTCCACCGCGCGCTTGATCATGGCGCTTTCCAGGTGGCACGCTCCACCCGTGTTGATTTGCACGGCGGCGATGCCCTGCGCCTTGATCTTCTCGGCATCCACGCTGCTGGCGATGTCGCCCTCGATAACGGCGATGTTGAACTCGTCGCGCAGCGCGTCGATGGTGGCCAGGATGGTGGACGTCTTGCCCGAACCGGGGCTGGCAAGCAGGTCGAGCACGAACACGTGGTTCTCGGCGAAACGCTCGCGCAGTTCGGAGGCGATCGCATCGTTCTTCTGGAGGATAGGCTGCTTCAGATCGATTTGCATGGTTAGTCCTCGTTCTCCTCGTCATCGTCGGGAATGTCCACTTCGATGCTGTCGATTTGCAGTTCGCGACCGGCGATGAGCTCGGTGGCGAAGCTGCCGCATTCCGGGCACAGCATATGGAAACGATCGTGCTCGTATTCGGCACCGCATTCCAAGCAGCGGCTTTTCGGCTTCACCATGGTGATTTGAAGCTCGGCGTCTTCGCAAAGCGTGCCTTCCGACAGAGCCTCGAACGCGAACATGAGCGCGTCTTCGATGGCCTCGGTCATCTCTCCAACCGACAGGCTCACCTTCAGCACGCGCGTCGCACCGGCCTGTTGCGCCGATGTCGTCACTGCATCCATCACGCCCGTCATGATTCCCAATTCGTGCATGGTGCTCCTTCGTGCCCGTTCCGCCTCTATCGTTCATGCTTATAGTAGCCCAAGAGTTATTCGCGCGAAGGTATCGATGCGTCAACGGCGCGAATGACTCCTAGAAAAAGCAAAAAGGCCCGTCGATCTCGACGGGCCTTCACCATCAGAATAAGGCTACTTCGATTTCTTGGCCTTCTTGATGCCGAGCTCGGCAGCGCGTTCCTCCGCCTCTTCCGCGTCAAGCTCCTCGTTCTGCTTCTTGATGCGGTTTCGCAGGACGACGCGGGCGATGAGCAAGCTGCCTTCGTACAGCACCAGCAACGCCGCGAACATGAGCAGCATGGTGATCGGCGAAGCGTCCGGCGTGGCCATAGCCGAGACGACCATGAGCACGACGTACACCGTGCGCCAGCTGCCGCGCAGCTTCTTGTACGGGACGATGTCGAAGATGACGAGGTAGAACACGATGAGCGGTAGCTCGAACGCAAAGCCGAAGCCCAGCTCGAACTTGATGATCATGTCGATATAGGTCGACGCTCGCGGCACCACTTCACCCAGACCTGCAGCCTGATCCGTCAGCCACTGAAACGCGGGATCGAGAATAATGAGATAGCAGAAGATCGTGCCGAATATAAACAAGCTCACGGCCGCGGCAAACGTGGGAACGAACCACTTGCGCTCGCTCGGCTTGAGCGCCGGCAGAAAGAACGCAAGAATCTGCCATAGGATAACGGGAGAACAAGCAACGACCGAGGTCCAGATCGATATCTTGAAACGAGTCGCAAACGCCTCGAACGGATCGAGCACGATCGTGCCCGCCAACAAACCATCGGTACCCTCCGGCAGATACGGAGAAATCGGCTGAAGCAAGAACTGGCTGATAATAGGCGTTGCCATGTAGAACACGACTACGGCGATGGCAAGGCAAGCGATGATGCGCACCAGGCGCATGCGGAGCTCGCCCAGGTGATCGAATAGGGGCATTCGTGCCGGTCCGACGGGCATGGCTTACTCCCCCTTCTCGTTCTTGTTGGCCTTGGCGGCCGCTTCGGCGGCTGCCTTCCTGTTCGCCGCGCGCGTTGCAGCGGCCTTCTTCGCCGCGGCAGAGCGTGCGGCAGCCTTCTCGGCATCGGTCTTGGCCGTAGGCTTCGCAGCGCTCTTGGAAGCGGCGGCGGCTTTCGCAGCCGTCGGCTTGGTAGCCGGCTTCTTAGCGGCGGGTTTCGTGCCGTACAGCTCGTCGGGCGACGGCTTCGGCTTCGCGGCGGTCGACTCAGGCTTGGCGGCCGGCTTCGCAGTCTCCGCAGCCTTCGGCTCTTCCGGCTTGGCGAACGATCCGTCGGGCTTGGCCACCGGCTTGGCAGCAGCGGCGGTCGCCGTAGCGGCTGCGGCCGTCGTCGCAGTCGTTTCGGCAGCACCGGCCTTCTCGGCTTCGGCGGCCTTCTTGGCTGCGCGCTCCTTGTCGTAGCGAGCCTTGCGCTCGGAGAAGCTCTCGGTCTTCTCCTCCTTGTCGTCTTTGCCGATCTCGCCGACCTTCGACAGCGCCTCCAGCGGGTTCTTGAACGGCTCATCGGACGTAGGGTCGTAGACCTCCGTCTTGAGCACCTTGTTCATTTCTTCCTGTGCGCTTCTGAACTTGTTGATAGCCTTGCCCAGCGTCTTAGCCATAGCAGGCAGCTTGTCGGGTCCGAAGATCAAAAACCCGAACAGCAGAATGAGGAATAGCTCGAATCCACCTATACCAAACAAAGCAAACCCCTTTGTGCGGTTACTCTACTCTCGACTCCGCGCCCCGTGCGCGGCAACGATTCATAGTATCACAAACACTCCCCGTCGACCCGAACGAGATAGCTCTACAGAAAAAGCATGACGGATTCTCACACGGGAAACGCGAAGGGCGTCCGCAAGCGGGAGACGCTGCGAACGCCCTTCGTCATCGGGCGGAAGCTAGGAGCCGTTCCCCAGGAAGGCGAGGGCTACGGTGGGGATGCCCAACGCCAGCACGAGAATGACGCACACGACGATGGTGAATATCTTCTTCGTGCGCGCGGCCGCCTCGCGACGCTCCTTTTCCTTGCGCTCTCGCTCCTGAGCAGCGCGGATGCGCTCGCTTTTCTGCTGTGCCGTTAACTTCTGGTTCGTTCCCATAGATTACAACCTCAACTTACCGCGGATTTCGATGATGCGGGCGATGTTCCTGGCAACCTCGACGCCCACGTTCCACTTGTTCTTCTCGTACAGCGCGGTGCCGTTCACCATGGTCATGAGGATGTCGGCGCCGCTGCAGGTGTTGACCACGGCCGAAACCGGATCGGTGGTGGGCGTCTGATGCGAGCCGGACAGGTCGACCGCGATGATGTCGGCCAGCTTGCCTATTTCCAGGGAGCCGATCTTGTCGTCCAGCTTGAGCGCGCGGGCGCCGCCGATGGTGGCCATCTCCAGCATGGTGGCCGAATCCAGGAACTCGCCCACGTTCACCGCGCGCTGCACCAGCATGCCGATGCGCATCTCGGTGAGCATGTCGGTGGAGTCGGTTGCGGCCGGCGAATCGGTCCCCATGCCCAGGCGAAGGCCTGCGCGCATGAACTCGTTGATGGGAGCCACGCCCATGCCCAGCTGCGCGTTGCAGCGCGGGCACACGGCCACGGCCACGTCGTACTCTTTCAGCTTCTGCACGTCTTTGTCGTCCACGTGCACGCAGTGGATGGCCAGCACGTTGTCGGACTCGAACGCGCCCCAGTTCAAAGCGTAGCGCACGGGCGTCGTGCCGGTGGGCAGCCACGGCGGAATCTCCACGAAGCCGCGCTTCTGGTCCATCGTGTGCACCGAGAACGGCGACGAGCCGTACTTGATGAAGTTGTACTCTTCGCGGTTGCCGGCCACGTGCATGGCGACGGGCACGTTCTCGCGCCGAGCGAATTCGGACACCTTCGAGAACATGGACGGATGGCAGGCATACATAGCCGCGGGAGCCACGCCGATGGTGATGCGGTCGCCGTCAACCTCTTCGCGCCAGTGCATGATGTCGTTCTCGGCGATGCGCATGGCGTAATCGACGCGGCGCTTGTCCATGGCGCCCACCTCGCGGTAGATGACGCTGCGCATGCCCAACTTCTGCGTGGCGGTGCATGCGGCGCCGGTGGCAGTGATATCGGCGACGCAGGTAATGCCGCTGGACAGCGCTTCAAGACCCCCGAGGATAGCGGAGTCGTACCAGTCGCTCACGTCCATCTTTGCGCTTTTCTCCAACATGGACGTGACCCACGTGGTATAGGGCACATCGTGCACGATACCGCGCATCACGGAGTTCTCGAGGTGCGTGTGCAGGTCGACGAGGCCCGGCATGATAGCCGCCTGGCCGAAATCGACCACTTCTTCGTCGGGATAGCGCAGCTTGAGCATCTCGGCCGTGCCGATGTCGCGGATGACGTTGTCGCGGACAAGCACCGCGCCCTTCTGAAACGGCTCGGACGTGATGGGAAGAATGTATTGTGCGCACAAAAGCATATCTGTCCCGCCAATCTCTTAGAATAATCGCATGATGCGTATGATAGCATTCCCGACCCGCTCTTCGGGGAAAGCACACAGGGGAATCGGCAGGCGCATGGGCAGGGTCGCTTGCTCGCGCATTGCCGCCGCCCCCGCTACGCCCGCCCGGCCAGCAGCGGGGTAACCTCGCCTTGCGCGAGCAACGTGATGCCGCGGGTGGCACGGGAAACGGTGGTGTACAGGCGACGGCGCGACAGCGGGTCGTCGGGAAACGCGCGCTCGCTGGCGTCGGGGACGATGACGTGGTCGAACTCCAGTCCCTTCGCCAGCTTGAGTGGCACCAGCACTACGCCGCTGGCGGGCAGCGTGGCGGCCGCGTCGATGAGCGCGGGAGCCGCGTCCCCCAGCTTCTTCCGCAGCAGCTTGGCCTGATGCTTCTGCGGCACCACCACGGCAGTGAGGCCGTCGTCGCCGACCGCTTGAGCAAGAACGCGCCGCAACTCACGGTCGTAATCCTGCTCGCTTGCGCACGCGATGATCTCCGGCGCGGTGTCGGCGCGCTGGATGGACGAGATGCTCAGGCGCTCGTCATCGTCCAGCAGGCTGGCGAACAGCTGCGTGATCTCGGGGGTGGAGCGGTAGCTGGTCATGAGGCGGCACTCCTCCAGCGGGCCGCGCACCTCCCGGAACAGCGCGCGCACCTGGTCGAACGTGGCGGTGCCCGGGGCGATGGCCTGGTTCTGATCGCCCAGCAACAGGAAGTGCGCGCGCTTGAAGTAGCGCGCCAGCACGGCCAGCTGGGCCACCGTGTAGTCCTGCACCTCGTCGATCATCACGTACTTCGCATCTGCGTTGCCGAGGCCCGTCAGCGCCATCTTGAGGTACAGCCACTCGACCGGAACGAGGTTCTCCACGCCCAGAAGGCGCATGCCGATGCGGTCGATGCGCAGCCAGTCGTCGTTCTCGACGGCTCGGCGCGCGTCGGCGAACCGCAAATCGACGTACTGCTGCGCCACTTCGCGCACCTGGCTCTCGTCGTGCGGGTCGAACGTTTCGCGGAACAGCTCCACCTGCTGGTCGAGGGTAAGCATCGAGATCTCGTCGAGCACTTTGTCCGAGGCCGCCAGCTGCTTCAAGCGGCTGTCCAGACGCCGCAGCAGCTCCTCGCGCATGAGCGTGACCAGGTGGGGGCCAGCAGGGATGTTTCTGAACTTGGCCGCTACTTGGAGGATTTGTCCAACCGTGACCAGGCGCTCGCCGTTGCAGTGGATCTCCTTGAAATCATGCTGGTCGAACGAGAACGTCGCGCACGCTTCGTCGATGCGCTCGAACGCGTCCAGCGACGCAGGCGCCTGTCCGCCGGACCGTTCGGGCGGCATGAGGCCTCGCAGGAACTCATCCCACGTGAGGCATTCGGGATTGCGCTCCCCCAGGTCGGGAAGCACGCCTTCAATGTAGCGCTCGAACACCGGGTTCGGCGTGATGAGGAACACCTCGCTGGGATCGAGGCTCTCGCGCTGCTGGTAGAACAGATACGCGATGCGCTGCATGAGCACCGACGTCTTCCCGCTGCCGGCGATGCCGTTCACCAGCAAGGTGGGCGCGTCCGCGTGGCGGATGACCTGGTTCTGCTCTTTCTGGATGGTGGCGGTGATGGCCTGCATCTGCGCCGTGCGGCGCTTCGACAGCGACGCCAGCAGCATGGCGTCTTGGATGGCGACGGTCGTGTCGAAGTAGGCGTTCAGCCGATCGGCTTCGATGTCGAACTGGCGGCGCAGCTTGAGATCGACGCGGATGGTGCGGCCGTTGGCCTCGTAGGACGTGGGGCCGTTCTCCTGGTTGTAGTACACCTCGGCCACCGGCGAGCGCCAGTCCACCACAAGGCGGCGGTAGTTCTCGTCGGCGATGCCGGCGGTGCCGATGTAGAGCTCCTTCGGCTCCTGCCCAGGCTTCATCTGCAGAACCACCTTGGCGAAATAAGGTTGCTTGAGCAGCACCTGGATGCTGGTCAGCTTTTCCGCATCGACGGTTTGCGCCAGGTTGTACGCGTCGATGACGCGGTTCACCGTGGCGAAGTCGGCATAGGTTTCCATGGCGTCGGCGTAGCTGGCCAGGTTCACCGACAGCTCGTCGACCATGGCCAGCTTGTCGGCGGCCGCGTCTTTGCTGTTAGCCTCCATCTTCGCCAGCAGATCGCGACCCATGGTCTGCAGCTTGGCATAGGTTTCGGTCAGATGCTGCTGCTCTTCTTCGAATACGGGGTCGAATTCCTGATCGAGTTCGGGAGTTTCATGCTCGTGTTCCAAAGGTGCTCCTCAATCTCCTTCGTGGGCTCGGGAGATTATACGCTCGCCCTGCGGAAAAAAGGAGCCTGTTCTCGCCAGGTTCCTTTCCTGTATAATAAAGACGCGCCCGAGAGGCGCACCCTTCCAATCTTTCCTGATCAACGGAGCATCACCTGTGAGCATCGATACCGCTACCGGCAAGGAAGCGCCCGCGGACATCTCGTCCGAACGCGTGAAAGACATCTTCTCCACCATCGCGAAAAAATACGAGCGGTTCAACGCCGTCTCCAGCTTCGGCGCGTACAAGACATGGCTGGCGGGCATGATGCGCCAGGCGCCCATCGACGAGAACGCCGACGTGCTGGACATCGCAGGCGGCACCGGCGACGTGACGTTCACCGTGGCGCGCGCGAAGCATCCGCGCCATATCCAGTGCACCGATCTCGTGGATGAGATGCTGGACGTGGCCCGCATGCACTATGAGGACGGTAAGGCCGAGGGCGTACCGGTTGACTTCGAGGTGGTGGACGCACAGCATATCCCCTATGCCGACGAGTCGTACGACGCCATCACCATGGCGTACGGCATCCGCAACATGCCCGAGCGCGACCAGGCGCTTTCCGAAATGTTCCGCGTGCTCAAGCCCGGAGGAGCGCTGGTGTGCCTGGAGTTCTCAACGCCGCCGAACGCCGTATGGCGCGCGCTGTACGGCTTCTACCTCAAGCACCTCATCCCCTTCTGGGGCGGCCTGATCACGGGCGACCGCGAGGGCTTCGTGTACCTGTCGCGCTCCATCAAGGCCTTCCCTAACCAGCAAGGCCTGGCAGCCATGATGGAGAAAGCCGGGTTCGAGGATGTGACCTGGAAAAACTATACCGGCGGCATCGCCGCCGTCCACGTGGCGAAAAAGCCGAAGGCGTAGACGCGGAATCGCCGCAGGCTCCCATATCAGGATTCCACCTCGGAAACAAGACTTACAAACAAATGTTCTGCTTGATAAAATGAACTCGTACACGAGCCAGTACAAGCGCTGCGCATAAGCGCAGTCCGAAGAGGCGAAGGTGTTCCCCTTCCGCCTGACGCAACGCTTGCAAGATCCTCGCAGCCAGGGAACGAGGGGGCCGACTTAGGAACTCGCGCCCGCAAGGTAGGAGGATATATGGCACGTATCATGCATGAACGCGTACCGCTTGCCGTAATCGAAGGAGGTGAGAACATGGCGGAATTTCAACCTGATCCGTTTTTGACGTCCCTTGGGATGTCGGTCGACCAGCAACGTGCATATGATGCGTACTGCGACGCGATTGTAGACGCCTCGGAAGCCGAGATGAAGCGCACGGGGGTTACGTACACCCTCGACGAGGTCTTCGAACATGCACACGAGGAAGTCGAGCGCCTTAAGCGTGAATATCCCCGAGAAGATTGGGGGCGGCCATGTTCCCAGTAAGAACCACCGCTCGCTTCGATGTGAACATTCGGCGGATAACGCAGAACTTGTACTTTTCAGGGATCGAAGATCCCGACCAAGGCTTGAAAACAAGTCTTGTCGCCGCGCTCGTCAATGTGCGCACGTTCCCGGAAGCCTATCCTCGCACGGGCAAGGCAAGGCGACGCTTCGTCTTCGAATTCCGTTCGATTCCCCACGTGGTATTGTACGCATTCGACGGCGAGCTGGTCGTGCTGCACGATATCCACTTCGCCCGTTCGGCGCAAACGGCACACTGGCTGAGCGAGTGATCGGACGCAGTGTTCCTTCACGGCTCTGCTCGCGGAGGAACACTGCGTGACTTTAACCGACGATCTCTGCGACGGACTTGATGTCGGCTATGCGGAACAGGCGCTGCGTGGCGCCCTTCGCGCCGAACGGGGCGGGACACTCGATGAGCACCCATTCGTCGTCGGAGTCGAGGATGATACCGCGTCCTTGCGTTGACGGAGACTCGTCAGCAAAAATGCGCCCTGGCGCCCAGAGAGTGAACGCACACGCGCAACCGTGCAACTCGCGAAGCTGGGAAGCGACGAACACGGCGTTCCCCTTCTGCTCGCGTTCGAAGCGATCGAATACGCTCTCTTTCGCGGAATCGCCCTTCTTGTGCAGCCTGTTCAAAACGAAGCCGAGCTGCACGATGATGATGACCAACAACAGCTCCGTCACGAGATCGCCTCCTCGCACGTTGCCGCATGCGGACTATCATCCTCGTTCGGCCAAGCCAGTATGCTGTCGATGATATCGATGTCGATAAGGCGCACTGCGGTTTCCTTCTTCGACCAGGGCGCACCGCCGCCCAGCTCGTGTTCGACGCGCAGCCAACCATCGCTGACATCGAGCACGCGCGCTTTCTCGGGCATCGAAACCGCTTTGAAGATGTCGATTTCATCATGCGTATACCGATAGCAGATGCGGCATTGCTTGCCTTCCAGATGGCGGAGCACATGCAGGTCACGCGGCTTTCCAGCGGCCTGATCGGGATCGGCCACTACCACTTCCACCTCGTCGGCCACCAGATCGTCCAGGCTCACGCCGTACAGACGGGCGAGATCGGCCGCCTTGTCGAGCGACGGAGCACCCTGATCGCATTCCCAATTGGAAACGGTCTGCCGCGTCACGCCCAGCGCGGACGCCACCTCCTGCTGGCTCATCCCCCGCTTCTTCCGCAGCTTCATAAGCTTCTCGCCCACCATGCGCTATCCCTTTCCCAGCGATTCCATCGGGTACCATTCTCGCTGATCAGGGGCTTGCATTGAAGCAAATATTCCCGACATTTCGTCAAATTCGCTTGGCGGGACAAGCTCCTCGTCCCGTTTAATGGGCGGCATCACCATGCACATGACGAAAACCCGAGAATCCGACTCCCCGTTTAACGCATAATGCCGGATCGCGTTCTACGACCTCGCCTCCGGTGAAGGCATCGGCTGGAAAGATCCGCGCCGTCGCGTTCCCGACGCAGACGGGGGGGCGTTCCCGCACGCCGACCCTTCCCTTGGCGAAAACACGTTCTGATGACGGTTTTGGTAGGGAAACCACCGGATCGGGTTCCCTTTCACCCGATCCGCGGAACGTTTTCCCAGTTCGAGAAACCTAAGCGGATGTCCGCAGGGGATTTTCTCTACCAAAACCGTCATCAGAACGTGTTTTGGTAGGAAGCTGGCGCGGCTCCGGGGGCGAGGAGCCTCTTCCGAGGATTATGCGCCACCCGGGGAGTCGGAATCGAGAAATCGAAAAGCGCCAAATCGCGCCAAATCGCGCCAAATCGCGCCAAATCGCGCCAAATGTTGTTATACTGAGTTTCCTCTGAATCACTCGGAAAGGGCGCCCATGGACGAAGCAGAATTGCGCAGCGACCTCGCAACCGGAGAGACCCCCTCCATCGAGTTCAAACGCTGCGGAAACTCGGTTGGAAGAGACACGTTCGAGACCATCTGCTCTTTCGCGAACAGCTTCGGGGGCAGCATCTACCTGGGAGTAGAAGACGATGGAAACGCAATCGGAATCCCCGAAGAGAATATCGTGCCCGTGAAAAGGAACGTGACCAACGTGGTTCACAATCCGAACGTTTTCGACCCGCCGGCCACCCTTGAGTTCGAAGACATCGTTTTCGAGGGCTCGTCGCTTGTTCGGATATGGATTCCTCCCAGTCCGTCGATCCACCGATACAAAGGGAGGATATTCGAGCGCATCGAGGACGCCGACGTTGTCGTGAGCACCGAAAGCCAGCTTACGGCTTTGTGCGTACGCAAGCAGAACATCTACACCGAGCAGCGGGTGTTCCCGTATGTGGAAGCAAGTGATTTGCGCATGGATTTGCTTCCCGCCATCCGAACGATGGCCACGGGAAAACGAACCCGACACCCTTGGAACGGCATGACCGACGAAGACCTCTTGCATTCGGCAGGGCTTTTCGGCAAGAACTTCGTCACGGGCGAAAAAGGATTCAACCTTGCAGCCGTCTTGTTGTTGGGCGATGCCGACGTCATTCGGTCGCTGTGCCCTTCCTATAAAACGGATGCCGTTGTCAGGATAAGCGACCAGGATCGATACGACGATCGCGTCATCGTCACAAGCAATCTGATAGAAGCCTTCGACCAACTCACCGGCTTTTGCACGAAACATCTGCCGGATCGGTTCCACCTTGAAGGCTCCGTTCGCGTGAGCCCTCGCGACATCATCGTTCGCGAGGTAATCTCGAACATGCTCGTGCATCGCGAATACACGAGCCCATTTCCTGCAAAACTCATCATCGACAATGAAAGGTTGCGCACGGAAAATGCAAGTCGCGCCCCTTTCATGGGTCGAATCACGCTGAGCGATTTCAATCCTATCCCAAAGAACCCCCTGATAGGCGCATTCTTCAACAACATCGGGCTGGCGGAAGAGCTGGGTTCCGGCACACGGAACCTGTACAAATACACCAAAGTCTACTCTGGGGCGGAACCGGTTCTCAACGAGGGGGCGATTTTCACAACGACGGTCCCCCTGCACGTCGAGAACGTCGAACCCGTCGCGGAGCGTCCTCACGATATGCTTTCTCTTGCAAGACAAATCGCCTTGGATCGTGGATATGCAACGGTTTCCGATCTCGAGCGCAAGGGAGTCGCCCGCAGAACCGCTCAGCGCGAACTGGCAGCACTCGCCCAACAGGGGACGCTGCAAGCGAAAGGAAACGGTCGGGCCCGAAAATATTTCCTGCCTTAAAACCCTATTCGACGATCGACCGAAAGAAGAAGAAGAAGAAGAAGAAGAGAGAGAGAGAGAAGGGGGGGGGTCGTAAGCTCGAAGCGCTCCTATTCCACGCGCATCATGCGATACCCTACCCCTACGTGGGTTTGGATGTAGCGAGGGTTCGCAGGATCGGGCTCGATCTTCTTGCGAAGCGTGGCCATGAACACGCGAAGCGACGAGCGATCGGACGCGAGTATGGTGCCCCACACCTCTTTGAGCAGGTAGTTGTGCGTGAGTACCTTGCCGGTATTGCGCGCCAGCAGACAGAGGAGCTTGTATTCGAACGGCGTGAGGTGAATCTCCTCGTCGTCGCGCCACACGCTGCCTGCCGCATAATCGATGCGGAGGCTCCCGTTGCGGTAGACGGCTTCGTCCGCATCCCCCTTCATCGCTCGCTCCCGATCCAATCGGCGCAGCGCCACGCGCACGCGAGCCAGCAGCTCCTCGACTGAGAACGGTTTCACCAGGTAATCGTCCGCTCCGGCATCGAGCGCTTCCACTTTGTCGGCATCCTCCAAACGCGCCGATAGCACGATGACCGGCAGCGACGACCACCCGCGCAGCGTGCGAATGACCTCCACCCCGTCTCCGTCGGGCAAACCGAGATCGAGGATAGCCAGATCGGGCGGCTGCGACGACAGTTCGAGCAGCGCCTGCGACGCCGTACGGGCTTCCCGGTACGCATATCCGTGCAAATCGAGCGTGGTCGTCACAAGGCGCCGCACCGCCGCGTCGTCCTCTACCACCAGTATCCGGTACCCATCAGCCACGCGCTTCCTCCGTCGATCGCGCCACCACGTCCCCGGCCTCCACCGCTGCCAGCGTGAACGAGAACTCGCTACCGTGCGGGTTCACATTGCGCACGTCTAAAGTGCCGCCGTGCACTTCGACGATGGAACGGCATAGCGACAAGCCCAAGCCCATGCCGCGCTTGAAATCGCCGCTCTTTCCGCCCCGCCGGCCGGTGGAGCCATTGTAGAACATGTCGAAGATATGCTTGCGATCTTCCTCGGAAATGCCCGGGCCTTCGTCGGCAACCGCGATGCGCACCCGCGGACGATCGTGCTCCACGACCCGCCGCGCGCTCACGACTATGCGCCCGTCGGCCGGCGTGTACGATACCGCGTTGTTCACCAGGTTGATGATCACCTGCACGATCAAACGCGCATCCATGTCGGCCATAAGCAGCTCGTCTTCCAACTCCACGTCGACGCGGCGTCTCCCAGCGCGGCGATCGACGTGCTGGAGAGCCTCCCTCACGACATCCGCCACCAGCTCGGGCTGTTCGGCCAGCTGCAGCGTGCCGTTGTCGATACGCGTGATGGACAGCAGGTTCTCCACGAGCGTGACCAGCCAGCACGCGTCGTCGTGGATGTCGCGGTACAAGTGCTCCTTCTGCTGCGCCGACAGCGCGCCGCGATCGTGCAAAAGCATGTCCGCATCGCCCGAAATGCTGGTCAACGGTGTACGCAGGTCGTGCGAGATGGTGCGCAGCAGATTCGCCCGCAGCGTTTCCTTCTCCATGCGCATCTCCATGCGCCGCCTATCCTCGGCGAAGACGATCTGCTCGGTAGTCTGGCCGCATTCGTCCAGGATGGCCAGCAAAAGGTTCTTCTCGAAAGCCCCGAAGTCCTCCTCCCCGTCGATGTCGTCCATCGCGATGCCGGCTACTCCGAACACAGCGTCCTTCGAATGGATGGGCAGGTACAGGCATTGCGAATCGGCGAGCGTGTCGGTAGTGGCTCCGGCACGCTCGTTGTTCGCCGCAGACCATGCGGCGACCGCGGACTCTTCGGGCGATGCGAGCGCGCAGGCACCGGCATCGCCGCCCAGCGTCCCAGGGACGTCGTGCACCACGGGCTTCGCAAGACGACCGTCGATGCCCAAGCGGTACATGACCACCGGGCGGTTCAGCAGCTTGATGACCTGCTCGGCCGCAAGCCGGAAGCACTCGTCCGCATTGCGGGCACCCTGCAGCTTTCGGCTGGATTCCAGCAGCACTTCCATGCGATACGCACGGCGCGCGGTGCTCTCGGCCTGACGCTTCATGCGGATGGCCAGCGATGATGCAGCGAATGTGCCCACGAGCAGAAACGCGAAGATGATGGGATAGTTCAGCCCTACCGCATGAAGCGTGAACCGCGGGATGGTGAAAAAGAAGTTGTATGCAAACACGCTGCCCATCGACACGAACAGCGCATAGAAGAAGCCGTCGGCGCGCGTAGCGATGAGCAGAGCCACGATGAGGTAGAGCATGAGCACGACGGAACCGGCCAACCCAAGGGAATAGATGGCCAGTCCGATAGCCGTGGCGATGGCGACCGACGCGAGCGCACGCCAAACGTCAGCGCCTGTCAGGCGAAACCCTGTGGCTTCGGACAGCCGGCCATATTGCGCAGGCAAGTCCTTCGTCGGCACGACGTCGACCACGGCCCCATGCGCGAGCTTCATCAGCCGGCTCACCAGGCTCTCGCGCAGCAGGGAACGCACCGACAGGCCACCCGTGGCGTTGCCCACCACGATATGAGTCGCGCCGGCCGTCACCGCGTACTGCGCCAGCTGCTGGGCTATATCGTCACCGAACAGCGTGACTACGTGCGCACCCAGCTCTTCGGCCAGATCGATGTTGGCGCGCAGTCGTCCGCGCTGGTCGGAATCGAACTTCTTGCTCTGCGACGACTCGACCACCACCGCAGTGAGCGCCCCATGGTAGGACTCCGCCATATTCGCAGCGGCCCGGATGGCTTTCACGTTGCCCGTATTGTGCGTTACGTACACCAGCACGTCCTCGCCGGCCTCCACGCGCGCGCCCGCCTCGGTGCATTCGGCCTTGCGCGTCAGCCGATCGGCCATGCGGCGCAGCGCGATCTCGCGCAACGCCGCCAGGTTCTTCCGGGAGAAGAAGTTGCCGAGCGCCGTGCGGGCGCGATCGGGAAGGTATATCTTTCCTGCCTCCAAGCGCTCGATCAGATCGTCTGGCTCGATATCGACGAGCTCGACCGATGCAGCCTGGTCGAAGATACGGTCGGGAATGCGCTCGGCTACGCTCACGTGCGTGATGGCGGCGATCTTGTCATTGAGCCCTTCGAGGTGCTGGACGTTCACGGTGGTGAACACGTTGATGCCTGCGCGCAGCAGCTCCTCGACGTCCTGGTAGCGCTTCCGATGCCGACAACCCGGGGCGTTCGTGTGGGCCAATTCGTCCACCAGCACGATCTGGGGATGGCGCGCCAGCACGGCGTCCAGGTCGAACTCGCGCAGAGAGATGCCTCTATGCTGAACCGTCGATGGGGAGATCTGCTCCAGTCCGTCGACAAGCGCCATCGTATCGGCCCGCGTGTGGGGTTCGACGTAACCGACGACCACGTCGAACCCCTTTTCCAGCACGGCGTGGGCCTCCTCGAGCATGGCGTAGGTCTTACCCACGCCCGCCGCATAGCCGAAGAATATCTTGAGCTTGCCGCGCGTATCGCCCTCGGCAGCCTCCTCCTCGACGATTTGCCGCAGGATCGCATCGGGGTCGCGCCTTGCTTCGTAGTCCATAATCACACTCGCAGTCGTATCGGTGCCGCCATCATAGCACGCCGTCGAGCATCAGGTTCACTTTCAGCACGTTCACGCGCGCATCCCCCAGAAAACCGAACTGGGGCTGCTCGGTGCATTGCTTGATGATGTCGCGGATCTCGGACGCGCTCTTGCCGGTTGTCCTCGCCAAACGGTCCACCTGGTATTCGGCGGCAGCCGGCGAGATGTGCGGATCGAACCCGCTGCCGGAGTTCGTCACGAGGTCGCTGGGGATGGGCTTGTTCCCCATCTCGGGATGAGCCGCGCGGATCTGCTCGACGCGATCCTGCACCGCCGTCGCGAACTCGTCGCCCGCAGGGCTGAGATTGGACGGGGCGTACCACAGCACGTCGTTTCCCTCGGCATCGGTGAACGTGCCCGTGCTGGGGTTCATGGCGCGGCCCCAAAGGTGCTTCTCGTCGGTGAACCGCTGGCCCACCAGCTCGCTTCCGTACTTCGTTCCGTCGACTTCGATGATGGAGCCGTTCGCCTGGTGCGGAAAGAAAAGCTGCGCCAAACCCGTGCACGCCGCCGTGTAGATCACGCCGCACAGCACCGTGGTGACGAGGAAGAACAACGCCGCACTTCCCCAGGTCTTCGCTTGGTTTCCCAATTTGAACGTCATGATGGATCCTTTCCTTCCTACGCGACGCCCAGCGCCGTCAGGCCCATGTCCAGCAGTTTGATGGCGGCGAACGGCAAGACGATGCCGCCCAGGCCGTACACGGCCAGGTTGCGCTTGAGCAGGCTCTGGGACGTGGCCTCGCGGTACTTCACGCCTTTAAGAGCCAACGGGATGAGCGCCACGATGATGAGCGCGTTGTATATGACGGCCGCCAAGATGGCGGTGGTGGGGCTGGTCAGGCGCATGATGTTGAGCGCCTCGAGCGCGGGGTACAACGGCACGAACAACGCCGGGATGATGGCGAAGTACTTCGCCACGTCGTTGGCGATGGAGAACGTGGTCAGGCTGCCGCGCGTCATGAGCAGCTGCTTGCCGATGCGCACGATGTCGATGAGCTTCGTGGGGCTGGAATCGAGGTCCACCATGTTGCCGGCCTCTTTCGCCGCCTGGGTGCCGCTGTTCATGGCCACGGCCACGTCGGCCTGCGCGAGCGCCGGCGCGTCGTTCGTGCCGTCGCCCGTCATGGCCACCATGTGTCCCTCGGCCTGGTACTGCCGGATGGCGGCAAGCTTCGTCTCGGGCGTGGCCTCGGCGATGAAATCGTCCACGCCGGCCTCGGCGGCGATGGCGGCGGCCGTCAGCGGGTTGTCGCCCGTGATCATGACGGTTTTGATGCCCATCGTGCGCAAGTCGGCGAAATTCTCCTTGATGCCATGCTTGACGATGTCCTTCAGATAGACGACGCCCAGAATACGATGATCGCGAGCAACAAGCAGCGGAGTGCCGCCTGCGCGCGAGACATGCTCAACCGCCGCGGCGCACTGAGCGCTGTACGTGCCGCCGCACGACTCCACATAACTCTTGACGGCATCGGCCGCCCCCTTCCGAATCTCGTGGCCCTCGAAGTCCACGCCGCTCATGCGCGTCTGCGCCGTGAACGGGATGGTCGTCATGCCCGACCCTTCCAGCACGCGGGCGCGGATGTCGAACAGCTCCTTCGCCAGCACCACGATGCTGCGGCCCTCCGGCGTCTCGTCGGTGAGGCTTGCCAGTTGCGCCGCGTCGGCAACCTCGCGCTCGCTTGCGCCGTCGACCGGGATGAACTCGGCCGCCTGGCGGTTGCCCAGCGTGATGGTGCCCGTCTTGTCCAGCAGCAGCACGTCCACGTCGCCCGCCGCCTCCACGGCGCGGCCGCTCATGGCCAGCACGTTCGCCTGGTTGAGGCGGCTCATGCCGGCGATGCCGATGGCGCTGAGCAGCGCGCCGATGGTGGTAGGCGCCAAACACACGAACAGCGCGACGAGCGAGGCGATGGTGGTGGGGTTCGCGATGCCCTCCTGGCTGGCGCCGAACCTGCTGAACGCGAACAGCGACACGGACACGACCAAGAACACGATGGTCAGCGCGATGAGCAGGATCTCGAGCGCGATCTCGTTCGGCGTCTTCTTACGCGCGGCCGATTCCACCATGGCGATCATCTGGTCGAGGAAGCTGTGACCGGCATCGGCCGTCACGCGCACCACCAGCCAGTCGGACAGCACTGTGGTGCCTCCGGTGACGGCCGAGCGATCGCCGCCGGTCTCGCGGATGACCGGGGCGGACTCGCCCGTGATGGCGCTTTCGTCAACCGACGCAGCTCCCATGACTATTTCGCCGTCGGCGGGAATCTGCTCGTTCGCCGCAACGTAGAACAGGTCCTTCTTCTTGAGGACGGCCGAACTCACCTCCTCGGCGTTGAGCCGGAAGAACTCGGCCGGGTCGTCCGCATGGGTGCCTTTGGCCACGAGGCCTTCGTTCAACTTGTGGGCATCGATGTCGCGCTTCGCGGCGCGCAACGAGTCGGCTTGAGCTTTGCCGCGTCCCTCGGCGAGCGCCTCCGCGAAGTTCGCGAACAGCACCGTGAGCCACAGAACCGCCGATACGGCGAAGATGAAAGCGGGATGCGCATCGGCGATGCCGAACAGCGACAGCGCGAACAGGCCGAGCGTCAGGATAGCCGAAATATACACCATGAGCATGACCGGGTTCTTCGCCTGCTCGCGCGGCGTGAGCTTCGCGAACGAGTCGATCACGGCGCGCTTGGCCAACGCGCTCATCGACGCCTTGCGCCCGGCGAGCTTGCCACCTTGCGGGCTTGCGCCCATAGGAGTTTCGTTCATTGCAGTAGTCGTCATCTTTCTTTCGCCCGCCTTCCTAGAGCACCATCATCAGCTGTTCGGCCACGGGACCCAGCGCAAGCGCGGGGAACATCGTGAGCGCGCCGATCAGCAGCACCATGAGCACGAGCAGGAACACGAACAGCGCATTGCTGGTGGACAGCGTGCCGGCACTCGTCGCCACCTTGGGACGCACGGCCAGGCTGCCGGCCAGCACGCACACCGCCGCGATGGGGATGAAGCGGTTCGCCAGCATCTCGAATCCCAACACCAGGTTGATCAGAGGCGTGTTGCCGTTGAATCCCGCGAAGGCCGAACCGTTGTTGCCTCCTGCGGACGTGGCCGCGTACAGCACTTCCGAGAACCCGTGCACGCCGGGATTGTTCAGGCTGTTCGCCGTTGCCGGGTCGAGGCTCATGATGCCCGCGCCGACTAGGATGAGCAGCGGCGTGGTGATGCACAGGATCACGGCCATGCGCATCTCCTTCGGGCCGATTTTCTTGCCCAGGTACTCGGGCGTGCGGCCCACCATGAGCCCGGCGATGAACACCGTGAGGATGACGAAGCCCAGCATGCCGTACAAGCCGCAGCCGACGCCTCCGAACACCACCTCTCCCAGCGCCATCAACACGATGGGCACCATGCCGCCGATAGGCGTGAAGCTGTCGTGCATGGCGTTGACCGAACCGTTCGAGGCGGCCGTGGTGAACGCGGCCCACAGCGACGAGTCGGTCACGCCGAAGCGCGTCTCCTTGCCTTCCATGTTGCCGCCGGATTGCCCGCTGGCGCCCATGTACACCTGCCCGTCGGCCGCCAGCTGGGGCGTGCCCATCTGCTCGAACACCGCGATGGCCACGAGCGCGCCTACCAGCAAGATGAACATGGCCGCGAACACGGCGCGCCCCTGGCGGCGATCCATGACGAAGCGGCCGAAGCTGAACACGCACGCCACGGGGATGAGCAGCAGCGACAGGCATTGCACCAGGTTGGTGAGGGGCGTGGGGTTCTCGAGCGCGCTAGCCGAGTTCACGCCGTTGTAGCCGCCGCCGTTCGTGCCCAGCTGCTTGATGGCGACCTGGCTGGCCTGCGGGCCCATCGGCACTGTCGCCTGGTCGATGGTTTCCACGGCGGCCGGATCGTCGGCATCGACGATGCTGCCATCAGCGGTCACGCCGACCGGCTCCAGCAGCTGCACCGTCTCGTACTCGTTGAAATTCTGCGGCGAGCCCTGCTGCACGTCGATCATCGTCACCACAAGCGACAGCGGGATGAGCACGAACAGCACCGCGCGCGTCACATCGACCCAGAAGTTTCCGAGGCCCGGATTCCCTTCGCTCACGATGCCGCGGAACAGCGCGAACAAAACGCCCAAGCCCACGGCGGGCGTGACGAAGTTCTGCACCGTCAGGCCGATCGCCTGGGAGAAGTAGCTGAGCGCGCTCTCGCCGCTGTACGCCTGCCAGTTCGTGTTCGTCACGAAGCTGACGGCGGTGTTGAACGCGAGATCCCAGGACATCCCGGGAATCCCTTCGGGGTTGAGCGGCAACAGGCCTTGCAGCATGAGAATGGCGAACAGCCCGACCAGGCAGATCGCCGAAAACGCGAACGCACTCACAAGGTAGCGCTTCCACCCCATGTCCTCGGACTTGTCTACGCGGATGCAGCGGTAGACCGCGTTCTCCACCGGAACCAGCACCCGCGAGAGCACGGTCTTCTGACCGGCCATGACCTTGTTGAGGTACGCGCTCAGCGGGATGGCCAAAGCCACCAGCAGCGCCAGGTACACGCCGTATTCGAACAGCTCGTCTATCACCGTTCGTCACCGCCCCTGAGAAGCTTGTAGAACAGGTAGAGCGCAAGGAAGATGCTCAACCCTCCTACGAAGCCTGCTACGAATTCCATCTCGATCCTTTCCTATCGGTCCTTTTGCGTGGCGGCGCATACGACAGCACCGCCACGAACCCAGCATAGGAAGAACCGCATGAGCGCGGCGTAAAGATGGAGGGTGCGGGCGTTAAGATGAGGTTAAGACGGAGGTCGGCCGGGAGGGGCCGCGCGCCAGTCCGGGGGGGGGTCGGGGAGGCCGCGCCAGTCGGGGGGGGGCGCCAGCCGAGGGGGCCGGCCGCCGCGTTCGGCCCGAACGGGCTCGCGCCGGCATCGCCCGCAGAAGGCCGGGAAGCGGGGCGGCAGAGAACGCACGCTATGCACGATTATCGGGGCCTGCCGACGGAGGCGAGGAGGGAAACACCCGGTCGGAAGAAATGGCGAGGGAGAAGAATCGTGCATAGCGCGCATTCTCTTCCATGCGCAGGGAAACGATCCGTCGCAGGGCGCTCGCCGGCGCGGGTCCCATCCTGCGCCCCCCCTCCAACGCGTACGGATGTTTCACGTGAAACATCCCGGCTGACCGGGATGCGCGCCGCCCCACGAGCCGGACGGGCGGCACGACGGCAGCCAAGGACCGGGGATTGGGAACCCGCGCGCCAACCGGGGGGTTGCTCCCTGATGTTCGTCGAAACGCGACACGGGAAGGATATCAAGGCGGAACGTGGGAAGAAAACGGGCTCCCGGGAGCGCCCTACGATGCCGTGATCTCGGTTCCCATCTGGGCTCCGTTGAGGGGCTGGGTAGGATCGTCCAGGCTGAAGGTCGATATCTCCACCGCGACGGGGTAGGTTCCCGCCTCCAGCGGGCGGTTCAGGCGAATCTCGGGAACGGCCTTGCCCGGCGGCACCAGCTCGGACTCGTAGAGCACCTCGCCGGAGTCCTTGAGCTTCACGGCGAACTTCATGTAGCAGGGGTTGCCCTCGGTGTTGACGAGGGGCACCTCCACGGTGTCGGAGCCCGCCTCCATGGTCCAGGCCGAGTACGTGGGCACGCGTATGCGGCCCCGCTCGGAGCCGTCGGGGTTGTCGTAGCCCGGGATGGAGTAGTCGACCGCCGCAGGATCCACCACAGGACCCGGCGCGGGCCTCAGGAGGAGGAACGCCGCAGCGGCGGCGAGGACGAGCGCGAGGAGGACGAGGACGACGGCGAGGATACGCCGGCGGCGCCTGCGTCGCCGCGCGGTCTCAAGGGCTTCTTGCAGCAAGGTGGTTCCGCCTTTCCGGCTCGGTGGACAGGGCGCCCCCGGGGAGCCGGGGGGCGCTGGCGCGAGCCCCCGTCGGCGCGCTGGCGCTGCAGGGGACTCGAGGGCCCGCCGCGTCAGCGGCGGCGGCCCCGGGGCGCGTCGAGCCTAGGCGCCCGTCGTGTCCTCGTAGCTGAAGGTGAGGGTGTCGGTGTGCGCGCCGCCCTCCTTGGCGTCGCCCGTGCGCTTGGCTACGCCCGCCGCTGAGGGGTTGGTCTTGTCGAACGTGCCGATCGCGGCCTTGGTCTTGGTAGTCGCGTTGTCGAACTTGGACGTGGTCACCCCGCCGCCCGTGTAGGCGATCTCGTAGCCGACCGGGTCGGCGGAGCCCTTCTGGAGCATGAAGACGTTGGCCGACTCCAGCCAGAGCTTCGCGCCGCCCGCCGGCAGCGTCGTGATCTGGTCGACCGAGCCGCCGGGGGTCGTGTTGTACAAGTTCACCGACGCGTCCACGGTCACCGACTTGTCGGCGCCGAAGGGGATGGAGGTCGGGATCTCGAAGCCCCAGCCGTTGGTGCCGGGCACCTGCTGGGAGGACGAGTAGGTCACGCTCGTGGTGCCGCTCTGGTTCACGGCGAACGCCGGAACGGCGGTCCCGACGGTCAGGGCGGCGGCGCACGCCGTCGCCAGGAGCACACGTCCCATGTTGCGGTTCATCTTGACATCCATGTTCTTCCTCTCTCTCGCGCGCCCTCGGGCGCGCACTGCTTGCTTGCTTCCGGGGTCGGCCTTCGGCCGGCCCTTCCTTCTATGTCCACGCGCTCTCGCGCGAGAAGGACCTCAAGCGGGCGCTCAGCGCCCGTCGTCGTCCGCCGGGCCCGCCCCCTCGGCCCGGCCCGGCGGCCCCTCAAGGGGCGGGGTTCCAGAGCCGTCGGCCGCCTCCGGACCGGACGGGCCGGCGGCTGCCGGGACCGGGGCGTTCGCGCGTCGGGCGAGGGCGACCGCCGCCAGGGCGGACAGCGTCGCCAGGGCGAGTGCGAGCGGCGCGGCCCAGGGCAGCGCGTCGCCCGTGCGCGTCAGGCCGCCGACCCAGGCGGCCGGCCCGCCCGCGGCCGGGGGCGCCCCGCCGGCGAACGCGGCCTCCACCCCGCCCGCCGCCTCCTCGGCCGAGAGCGAGAGCGAGCCGTCCGCAGCCGGGGAGGCATCGCGGCCGCCGACGCGCAAGGACGCGAGATAGGCCCCCTCGTCGGGCACGGCCCGCAGCGAGAGCTCGCCGCCCTCGGGGGCCTCGGCGAGGACGGTCCCGCCGCGCACGGAGAGCGCGACGGAGCCGGACGCGTCGACGAGTTCCAACCGCCCGGGGCCGGCTGCCGACAAGGGGACGGCTAGGGAGCGCGGAGCGTACTCGACGAGCGCGGTGCCCGAGCGCCCCTCGGCATGGGCGCGCGGCGCACCCGGCGCCGCCGGAGCGGCGAGGGCGAGGGCGAGCACGGCGAGGGCGAGGACGGCCGCGCGGGCCGGCCGCAGCGGGCGCGGGGCGATCACGGCGCCACCTCCCTGGTCGTCGCGGACACGATGTCGACCCGGAACTCCATGGTCCCGGAGTAGCGGGCGTTGGCGAGGAACGAGCCTACCGGGTCGACGCTCCTCAGGGAGAACGACCCGCTGCCGGCGATCGGATCGTACGGGTCGATCACCATGAGCGGCGCGGGCGCGGAGCCATCCCCGGGGTTGTAGACCGCGCCCGAGGCGTCGAGCACCTCGAAGCCCCGAGCCTCTCCGCCGCCGGGGAGCGAGAGCGACAGCAGCGGCGCGCCCGCGGAGGGCCTCGTCACCGACACCCGGTAGGTCTTGCCGGCCGGCCAGGTCGCGCCCGGCAGCTCGGGGGCGGCGGCCACGACCACGCTGTGGTCGCCCGCCGGGGCGGCGGGGTCCGAGGGCTCGGACCAGACCCTGTCGCCGTAGGGCTCCAGGGACAGGGAGCTCGGAATGGAGAGGAAGCCCAGGAGGGCCGGGTCGTCCGCGCCGTAGTCGACCGCCTTCCACTGCGCGAACAGCGTCAGCGCGCCGCCGTCGGCGGGGGCCGGGTCGGGCGTGGAGATCGGAGTGCCGGCGGCGAAGTAGTTGGAGCCCTGCTTGCGGTCGTCGACGGCGAGGTCCGGCGAGGTCGTCCAGCCGTCGAACTCGTAGCCGCCCATCGTGAACGCGTTCCCGGGCAGGTCGGCGGGCGCGCCGTAGGACAGGCTCCCGACGGGGTCCATCGTCCCCGACACGTAGGCGGTGTTGCGGACGATCTTGTCCGGATCGGCCGGGTCGGGCATGCCAAGGCGCCCGTCCTTCGCCACCATGGCGTCCCAGCCGTCGTCGAAGGACACGGAGTAGGAGTTCGCGATCCAGCGGTTCGAGTACGAGGGGTTCTCTCCCGCGTTGACGACGACGTCCTTGGGGACGACGGGCGCCTTGTCCCCGCTGCTCTTCCTCCATCCGGACTTCCTTGCCGCGTCGTAGGCCTGGGGGTCGGTGTGGTAGCCGGGCCTGTCGAGGCCGTAGTTCGGCGCGCCGTGCAGGATCTCTTGGGGCGAGGAGCCGGAGGGCACCCACTGGAGGTGGGAGTCCCTGCGGTCGGAGTAGCCCTCGTCGTTGTAGAAAAGGAACTCGCAGGGGACGCCCTCCTCCACCTTGCCGAGGATCATGCTGCCGGCGGACACGGGGGTCGAGCTCCCCTGGCGGTATACGTTCATGCCGTAGGAGAACCGCGTGCCCGAGGCTCTGAGCGAATCATCCTTGAACGTCGCCCTCCCGCTGGTCTGCCAGTCGGTGTTGCTCGGATCCTCCGTGGAGCCGTCCACGAGCTTGAGGGCGACCGAGATCAGGTGAGAGACGGGGATGCCGTAGCCGGACTCGAGCACGTCGAGGAGCACGTCGCCCACCGTATCGCTGGTGCCCTCGTACACCGCCGTGCCCTTGGGGAGCGTCTGGTCGGCCAGCACGTTCGCGCCGACGCCCGTGTCAAGCGCCGCGTTGTTCGGCAGCTCCAGGTAGGGGATGTGGTTGCCCGCGAAAGCTTTCTCGCCCACGGAGCGCAGCGTGGAGGGCAGCCTCACGTCCGAGATGTTCGCGTTCTCGAAGGCGCTCGCGCCGATCGTCTGGACCCGGTACTTGTCGAGGGGCAGGTAGCCCATGGGTTGGCCGGTCTGCGGATCCGGCAACGCGCCGAGGTTCGTGCCCTTGAAGGCGCGCGCGCCGATCTTGACGTTGAGGATCACCCCGCCGGCGCTGACCGCCTCGGGCATCTTGATGATCGAGAGCGCGACGCAATTCTCGAACGCGCCAGCGCCGAGCGTGACGGTCGCCGACGGCACCCCGCTGTAGGAGCCCTCCCCCATCATGACCGATTTCAGCGACGTGCAGCCCTTGAAGGCGTTCTCCCCAATCGCGGGATCGCTCGCGGAGCCGTCCGCCAAGGGGGCCTGCCCGAAGTCGACGCCCCCGAGGGAGATGCAATCCTGGAAGGCGCCGGCCCTGACGCGCGTGAACTTGCTGTTCGCAGGGATGACGACCTCCTTCAAGCCCGCCAGGCCCTTGAACGCATCGCCGGGAATGAACCCCCAGAACTTCGAGATGGTCACCTTCGTCACGCCCGGGTTGCCCGAGATCACGCCCCTCGCGGGGGCTGGGACGTTCTCGTTTTCGAAGGAGAACTCACCCGTCAGACTGTTGTCCGCGAACGCGTAGTCGGCCATGCCGAACCTCACCCCCTGGGTGAGGGGGTTGGTCTTTATCTTGTTATTCTGGAAGCAGCTGCTGCCCAAGACGATCTTGTCGACCGTCGTGTTCAGGAAAGAAACCTTCGTGATCAGATTGTTCTGGAACGCCGAAGCTCCCACCGAGTCCAGGGTCACCGGGAACGTGAGCGCGCCGCCGATCATGTTGCCTTTGAACGCGGCGACGCCGACCGTGGCGAGCTTCGTGTTCTCGAGGCCGAGAAGGGAGGTGAGCTTCGGGGCCAGGCTGACGTCATCCCTCGTGCCGCCGGCGAACGCGCTCTCGTTCACCCCTTTGAGGGATGACGGCAGCGCGAGCTCGCCCGCGAGCTTCTTGCAGTTGTAAAACGCCTTCGAGCCCACGGTCTCGAAGGCGGGGGGAAGGACAAGGCTCGTGATCTCCCCGCAGCTGACGAAGGCATTCGAGCCGATCGTGGTGAGGCTCGTGCACTTGGACAGGTCGATGACGCCCTTCGGTCCTCGCTGCTCGTATTCGTTCTGCATCTGGAAGGCGCTCGTCGATATGGTCTGCAGGTTGGTCGCCTGGGAGAAGTCGATGTTGCACTTCAGGTTCGAGTACGTGTTCTGGATCGAGCTCCCGCGGGCGATCTCGACGACCTTCTTGCCCGCGGGGCTGGTCGCCGGCACGTGTACCGTGTCGGTCGGCTGAACGGAGCCGGAAAAGCCGGTTATCTTGCAGGTGGCAGCGTCGATGTCGGTGAACGTCCACGAAAAGTTCAACGGATCGTCGTTCGCGCGCGGGTCGGCGCCGAGGGGACCGTCGAGCTGCGGCGCGGGGGCGCCCACGAGGGGGCCGTCCGCCTCGGAGCGCTGCGCGGCATCCTCCTGGACGGCGTCGGACGCGCCGGGGCCGAGCACGTCGGGCCGGCCGGCGTCGGGGCCGGGCACGTCGGGCCGGCCGGCGTCGGGACCGGGGCCGGCTTCGGGATCGGGCGCGGCCGGGGCGGCGGACTCCGGGGCCCGCGCGGCCGGAACCGGGGAGGCGTCGGCCTCCCCGGCGGGCGCGGGGGCCGGCCACAGGGCGACGGCCACGAGCGCGGCGCACGCGACGCGGACGACGGCCCGCGCCGCGCGGCCCCTGGACATGCTTCGTTTACGCTGCGTTCTATCCATTTCCACACTCCTGCGGGTCATGTCGGTTCGGCGCGCCCCCGCTCGAGGCAGAGGGCGCGCTCAGCCCCCCCCCCCCGTCGCGAAGGAGGCCCTCGAAGGCTTCGGCGTCGAGCGGGGGCGAGCACAGGTAGCCTTGGAGCAGGTCGGCGCCCGCCTCCTCCAGGAACCGCGCCTGCGAGGTGTCTTCGACGCCCTCGGCCACCACGACCATCCCCAGCTCGTGGACGAGCCGCACCGCGGCGCCCACGACGACCGCGCCGCACCCCGGGTCCGCGCGGAGGAGCGACGCGTCGAGCTTGACGACGTCCACCGGCGCGCCCTCGAGGGCGGACAGCGACGTGGAGGCGGTGCCGAAGTCGTCGACGGCCACGGAGAACCCCGCCGCCTGCAGGCGCATGAGCGCACAGCGCAGCTGGTCGGGATCGAGCCTCCAGGCCTCCTCGGACACTTCGAGGTGCAGCAGGCAGGCCGGAAGCCTCCGCTCGCGCAGCAGCACCTCGAGGCGCCGCGCGAGGAGGGGGTCGAGAAGCGTCGAGCGCGCCAGGTTCGCCGACACGGGAACCACGGGGAGATCGGCGTCTATCCAGGCGCGCAGGCGGTCGAGGGCGAGCGAGACGATGTGGAGGTCGTGGGCGGGGGCCAGGCCGGCCTCCTCCAGGAGCGGCACGTAGGCGCCCGGGCCGGGCGCGCCGGGTTCGCCCCAGCGCGAAAGCGCCTCGGCGCCGGCGAGGCGCCCCGAGGGGCACTCGAAGACGGGCTGGAAGGCGGGGCGCAGGCCGCCCGAGGCCATGGCGGCGCCGAGGCCCTCGAGGGCGTCCTGGTAGAGCAGGGCCTCCTCCAGCATGGCCGGGCTGAAGCGGCGCACGCGCGGGCCGCGCCGCTCGGACTTGGCCGCGCGCAGGGCGAGCAGGGCGCGCTCGAGCGCGTCGGCGGGGCCGGGAGCGGAGGACCCCGGGCCGGCCTCGCAGGTGCCCATGCGCACGGCACAGCGCGCCCCGGCGGGGCCGCGCGAGAGCGCCTCGGCGAGGGCCGCCTCCTCGAGCAGGGAGCGGGGGGCGAGGACGGCGAAGCGGTCGGCGCCCACCCGGCCCGCCACCGAGCGCGGGGGCAGGGCCTGCGCGAGACTCGCGCCGAGGTAGGACAGGAGCTCGTCGCCGGCCTCGCGGCCGTGGCGGGCGTTGTAGGCCGCGAAGCGCTCGACGTCGGCGCAGACGAGGACGTAACGGGTGCGGGGGTGAGCGATCAGAAGAGCCTCGGCATGCGCGAGGAAGCCCGGGCGCGCCTCGAGGCCGGTGAGGGCGTCTCGCGCGCAGGGGGAGGCGGCCGGGGCCGCCGGGGCGGCGGACGCTAGGCGCGGGCGAGGCTCAGAGGAAGCCTCCCCCCCCCCCCCGCGAGGCGGGACGCTACGCGATCAAGGCGCTCAGTGAGCCCCCCCCCCCCCGTCAAGGGGGCGCGAGGAGCCGTACGCCCGTGCGCTGCCGCCAGTGTCTCAGCCATCGCCGCGCCTCCTTCCGCATCTCGTCAAATGATACCGTGGCGGTCAATTATGAGGGATGCGCGCATAGCCGTCAACCCCCGGATCGCGGAGCGCGGGGTTTCCCCTTGGGAGGGGGGCAGGGGTGCCGTCGGGGGCTCATCACTGGCGTCGCGCAATATCCTTCGCCTCCGCGCCTGACGGCGCCGCGCTCATAGAATGACAGGGCCGCGCCCGTTCGGAAAAAAGATTGGGGGCTCAGTACGGCTCGTCGAGGTTGGCGTGGGCTTGGGCGTCGGCTTCCAGGGTGAAGAACTTGCCCTGGTTGTGGCGGTCGAGGGCCACCAGCGCGATCATGCCGGCGTTGTCGCCGCAAGCGCTCAAGGGCGGCAGGGTGAGGCGCACGTGCAGACGCTCGCACAGCTGCTCGTACGCGTCGCGTAGCGCGGGGTTCGCAGCCACGCCGCCGCCGAGGCAGAACGTGCGCGCGCCCGTCTGCTCGAGCGCCATTTCGGCCTTCTTCACCTGCACGTCCACCACCGCCTGCTGGAAACTGGCGCAGATGTTCGGCACGTTCAGCTCGCGGCCGGCGGCGCGTTCGTTGTTGATATAGGTGACCACCGCGGTTTTCAGACCCGACAACGAGAAGCGCAGGTCGCCCGAGTGCATCATGGCACGCGGGAACGGGATGGCGTTCGGGTCGCCCTTGGCCGCCTCGCGCGAGATGACGGGACCGCCCGGATAGCCCAGGCCCAGCGCCTTCGCCACCTTGTCGAACGCCTCGCCCACCGCGTCGTCGATGGTAGCGCCCAGCGTTTCGTAGTCGCCCCAGCCCTTCATATGCACGAGCAGCGTGTTGCCGCCCGACACGAGCGACACCACCGCGGGCGGCTGGAAATCGGGCGCGCCGATCTTGTTCGCGTACAGGTGGCCTTCCAGATGGTTCACGCCGATGAACGGCTTGCCGGCCGCCCACGCGGCGCCCTTCGCGAACGCAACGCCCACCACGAGCGCACCCACGAGCCCCGGCGCGTACGTCACGGCAATGGAATCCAGATCGCGCCAGGTCAGACGTTCGATGCCCAGCGCGGAAGCAGCCACGTCGAAGCACTCGTCGCACACGCCGCAGATAGCCTCGATGTGCTTGCGGCTAGCGATCTCGGGCACCACGCCGCCGAAGCGCGCATGGAAGTCGATCTGCGAGGCCACGACGTCGGCGATAAGCGTGCCGTTGCCGTCGACGATGGCGGCCGCCGTCTCGTCGCAGGACGATTCGATGGCGAGGATGAGGGGGCGGCGTTCGGATGTTTCGCGTGAAACATCCGTTTGCACTTCGTCACGGAGGGAGCGGGCATCGTCGCTGGCAGCGCCCACCACCAGCTCCATGCCGGCCACATCGTGCCTGGCCAACGGCAGAGGGCCCTCCATGATGACGGCGTCCTCGCCGTCGGAGTAGTAACGCGGGCGCACACCCAGCGAACGGAAGCCGAGCGCGGCGTACAACTCCTGCGCACCGACATTCCCCGCCCGCACCTCGAGCGAGCAACGGGACGCGCCCAGGTCGCGCGCATCGGCCGCCACGTGCGCCAACAGCTCGCGCGCGATGCCGCGTCGCCGCATGGCCGGGTCGACGCCCACCTTGAGGATCTGCACCTGCCCGTCGACGATCCACCCGCCGGCGTAACCCGCAAGCGCTTCCCCTTCGTAAGCTGCCCACCACACGCGGTCGGCGCGGGGGAGTTCGTCGGCCACGAGCGCTTCGCTCCAAGCGTCTGATCCCATGACTAGGGACTCCAACGTCGCGACAGCGCCTGCATGGGCGGCATCGAGCGGCTTGTACGTGATGCCATGCTCGTCGGGCTGTGCGTTCAGGATGGCGGTATCGTGCATGGTCGCGCGCTGGTCGGCCCGCTTCGCCACGTCCTGCACGCCGGTCGCAAGGTTCTTCGGATCGTTCTTCGCCAGGCGGATGCGCTCGTTCTCCTCCGCATCCGATAGGCGCGTGTACACCGGCAGCGCGAACGCAGGGTCATGGCGACGCGCATCGAGCGGGTCGGCCTCGCCCGCCCGCCACGCCGCCTGCAGCGCCAGCAACAGCCCGCGACCCGTCGGCATCCACAACTCGGCAGGCAGCGCCGCCCCGCAGCCCTCAAATAACTCCCCATATTTCTTCAGCGCATCGCCGCAAAGAAGACGTGCGGAAACCTGCGGCCACGCGTCCCCCTCGGCAGGGTCGGCGTCTGCGATGGCGCCCACCAAGCGAGTCTCCCCTTCGGGGACTTGCTCCGCTTCGCTCCGCGGCGCCGCGCCCGTCGAGCCGAAACGTCCTGCGGACGTTTCGTGCGAGCCAGGACTGTCCGAGCGACTGGGCACCGTCGCAGACGCCGACCCGGACAGGTCGCCCTCAGCAGCAAGTTCCCGCGCGGCGTCTTCGGCCTTCACCACGCGGTCGGCCTCCAACCGCTCGATGCCCGTATCGTTCAGCAGATAGCGCACCGGGTACACTTCCTTGCGCATGGCGTCGGCCACCACGGACAGCGGCCCGCGCTCGCCCGCCGCCCACGCGTTCCACGCCACCGCATCAAGCGACGATACGCCAACCAGCGGCACCTCGAGTGCTGACGCGATGCCCTTCGCCGTAGCCATCGCGATGCGCACGCCCGTGAACGATCCCGGGCCGCGGCCCACCGCCACGCACGCGATGTCCTCGCGTGCCACGCCGTGTTCGGCCAACGCTGCGTCGATGCGGGGCAGCAGCTGGGTGTTCGACGCGCGTCGAGCCTCGGCTTCCACGGAAGCCGTCAACTCGATCATACGCGACGACGCATGCAGCACGCCCAACCCGATAGCGATGATTTCGTTGGCAGTATCGAAGGCGAGCACGTACCGTGCCCGCTCGGACGCCCCTTCGGGACGCAAATTCATGTCGCTCACGCAGTTCCTCCCGCGCACTTCATCAGCCGCGATTTCGAATCCTTCGCCCACACGAACAGCAACCGACGTGCACGGTCGCCGTAAGCGTGGGTCCGCACGGAGCGGTTGCCCTCGTCGTCCACCCTGATGGATATCTCCAGATAACCGTACGGAAGCGCCTCAGGGAACTTCTCACCCCACTCGACGAACGACGCGCCGTCGCCGTCGATGGTCTCGTAATAGCCGATGTCCTCGAGCTCGTCCGCCTCTTCGAGTCGGTACAGATCGAAGTGGTACAACGGCAGCGAGCCGGCAGGGTACGTCAGCAAGATGTTGAACGTGGGGCTGGTCACCTGGTCGCGCACGCCGAGCCCTGCCGCCACGCCCTGCACGAACTGCGTCTTGCCCGCACCTAGATCGCCCGACAGCACGATGACGTCGCCCGCCTGCAAGTAGGGCGCAAGCGTGGCCGCCAGCTGTTTCGTCGCCTCGGACGAGGTGGTTTTGCGCATGTATGTAAGTCCGTTTGCCATGCTTCGTATCATACGCTAAACGCGCCTGCGCGAACCAGCCCTCCCGAATATCCCCGCATTCGAGGGAAGATGCGCCGCGCGTAGCGCTCGATGAGCTATCATCGCAGCAAACAAACCCGTCCGACCTTGTCGGCGACAACGTAAGGAGCCACGCCATGTACGAACAGCGCATCAAAACCGTGAGGCGCAACCTCGCGAACCGAGGTCTCGAGCAGATGCTCGTATGCGATCCCCGTTCCATCCACTATCTCACCGGAGCGTTCATCGAGCCGGGCGAGCGCTTCCTCGGGCTGATCGTCGGATCGGACGCTCGACCCACCCTCGTGCTGAATGCGCTGTTCGCCGCGCCGGCCGACGCCGCCTGCACCGTGCGCTCGTTCACCGACACCGACGATCCGCTGGCCATCGTCGAAGGGCTGTGCGATGCCGACAAGCCGCTGGGCTGCGACAAGAACCTGCCTGCCCGCTTCCTGCTGCCGCTCATGGAGCGCGGCGCGGCGAGCGGCTTCGTGCTGGCCTCTGATGCGGTAGACGACGCGCGCGCCATCAAGGACGATACCGAGCGCGAGCTTATGCGCGCCGCCAGCGCCGCGAACGATGCCGCCATGGACCGTTTCCGCCGGCTCGTGCACGAGGGCGTCACCGAGGCCGACGTGGCCGGCCAGCTGGAGGCGATCTACCGCGAACTGGGCGCGCAGGGCCACTCGTTCACCCCCATCGTCAGCTTCGGCGCGAACGCGGCCGATCCGCACCACGAGCCCGACGACACGCCGCTGGCCAGCGGTGACGTGGTCCTGTTCGACGTGGGTTGCCGCAAGGGCGAGTACTGCTCCGACATGACGCGCACCTTCGTGTTCGGCGAGCCCAGCGAAAAACTGCGCGAGGTGCACGACACCGTGCGGCGCGCGAACGAGGCGGCGCGCAAGCTGGTAGCTCCCGGCGTGCGCTTCTGCGACATCGACGCCGCAGCTCGCTCAATCATCGAAGAGGCGGGCTACGGCTCCTACTTCACGCATCGCCTGGGACACCAGATCGGCCTCGACGTGCACGAGCCCGGCGACGTGTCGGCCGCGCACGACGCGCCGGTGCAAGCGGGCATGGTGTTCTCCATCGAGCCGGGCATCTACCTGCCCGGCGAGTTCGGCGTGCGCATCGAGGACCTCGTGCTGGTCACCGAAGACGGCTGCGAAGTGCTCAACAGCTACCCCCGCGAGCTGGTTTCGATCGGCTAGCGCAAAGAAGTCACCGGGGTGGTTTCTCCAACGCGAATGCGGGCGTTTCGCATGAAACGCCCGCGAGTTGCTTGCCGGTTGCAGGTTAATATTAGCCGAAAAGTCATGGACAAAACGGGGCACTTTTCAGTATTCTCTGCCTAGGATGAAGCCAACGAAAGCTTTCTCACCTGGCATTTCTTCGAATTGTCTTGACCAAGCACTCCGATTCGCTGCTGAAAACTACCGAAAAGCGGCATGTTTTGTCCATGATGATTTTCATCATATATATGAATGGCGAAGCTTGCAGCTCCTTTGACGCCGAGCGCCGGCTAACAGGGCTACGCTCAGATGCAGGGAATGAAGGCACCCACACCGCGTCAGAGGCTGGGTGCTTGCGTTGATTTGGGAGGTTATCCGCGCTTCATGCCGCTTCTCCTGGCGGCGGCTTTCGCATCGTGCAGGCGCTTGCAGTCGGGGCAGATGGACGTGAGCGCGCGAGCGCGAGCGGCATCGGCGTGCTCCTCCTGCTCGAGCAGCTCGTTCGCGAACGCCACCTCCTTGTTCGTTGCGTAGTAACGGCCGCACGACTCGCACTCGGCCAACGCGAACAGGCAGCGCTTGGGCGGCTCCGGGTCGTCGGCGAACTCCGCGCCCTCGATGAGGCCCATCGCGCCGGTGGGGCACACGGGCACGCAGCGACCGCACTGCGTGCAATCGTACAGGTCGAGCGTCCACACCAGCAGGCCTTCGTCCTCGTCGATGAAGATGCGGATAGCGCCCGCATCGCATGCCACCGCGCAGGCTGCGCAAGCGATGCAGCGCTCGAAGTCGTGGCGAGGCTTTCCTTTGACCGGCTCGTGGACGCGGCGCGCCGACGAAGCGGGCCGTCCCGCCGAGATGGCGTTCGGCACGCGCGGCTTGATCGTCCCCATCAGGCATCCCCTTCCCTGTCGAACAACGCATCGACCCGAACGGCCAGGTCAGCTCCCAAAGCGCCGCGCATGGCGATGTCGGTCATCTCGATGGCCTCGATGCGTCGCGTGCGACCCAAAGCCTCCAGCATGCCCTCGTCCACCAGCGCGAGCGCCTTCGTAGGGCAGGCCTCCACGCAACGCGGGCCGTTCGGCGACTTCGCGCACAGGTCGCACATCACCACCGACGTGTAGGCGCCCGTCTCCTTCTGGCGCAGCAACCCGGCCGAGCGCGCCGACGAAGCGCGGCTGTACGGCGCCGCCTTGACGTGCGCGGTCGAGGGCGCCGACGGGTACACCGCCCCGAACGGGCACACGAGCGCGCACAGCAAACACCCTGTGCAGCGGCTTTCGTCCACGTGCAGGCGATCGCGCTCCTGTACGATGGCGCCCTCGGGGCACACCGTCATGCAAGGCGCGCCTTCGCACTGATGGCACGTCACGGCGGCCGACACCGTGCGCGTCTTCACGAGCGAGATGCGCGAGGCGGGCCGCAGGGCGCGGCGGCGATGGCTTTCCGTGCAGGTGACGCGGCAGGCGCTGCAGCCGATGCACCGCGACGGGTCGGATACGACGAAGCGGTTCATACGAGCGTCTCTTCCTCGCCGTTCGCGTACAGCGCGCGGCCCGCCACCTCGGCCTCGTGCGGCGCGAACGCGCGGGGCGGCTCGGCGGCGGCAACCGATGGGACGCCTGCTGCCCCCGAAACTCCTCCTGCTAACGCCGCGCGGGATCCTTCGACTCCGGCGGCTTCGCCGCCTTCGGTCGCTCCGCCCGGAACGGCGGGAACGACATCGGCCACTTCGCTCGAAGCGGCCGAAATCTCGGTCTCGGGCTGCGGGTTTTGCCGGTCGGCCTCGGCTGCCAGCTGCGCCTTCAGCTCGGCGTAGCGCTCCACAAGGTACGTTTCGGCCCACGCCTGATCGGGAATGGCCTCCACCTGGCAGGCGCTGTACTTGTCTTCGGGCGTGCCCGATTCGCCGTCGGTGGCGTGCAGGGTCAGCTCGTTGCACTTGCCGATCCACCACTGGTAGGTCATGTACACGGCGCCGTCGTTGATGCGCTCGTCCACCGCCGCGCGCGCCAGCACCTTGCCACGGCGCGACGCGACCCACACGAGCTGCTCCTCGTCGATACCGCGCGCGTCGGCGTCGACCGGGCTGATGCTCACGTAGCCCGGCTCGTCGGCCAGCGCTGCCAGCGCTTTGCAGTTGCCGGTCATCGAACGGCACGAGTAGTGACCCACCTCGCGCACCGTGCACAGCACGAGCGGATAGCGCTCGTCGGGCTGCTCGGTGGGCGGACGCCACGCAGCCGCCTCGAGGCGACCCTTTCCGTCGGGCGTGGTGAAGATGCCGCCCGCGAACAGCTCGGCCGTGCCGTGGTTGTCGGGATCGTCCGCGGCCTCGGCGAAGATGGGCCACTGAGCGTAGCCCGTGCCGGCCATCTTCTCGTACGTCGCACCGGCGAACTGGGGGCACAGGCTGCGCACTTCGTCCCAGATTTCCTGGGTGTCGCGGTAGTGCATTGGATAGCCCATGCGCGTGGACAGGTCGGCGAAAATCTGCCAGTCGTGGCGGCACTCGCCCTTCGGCGGCAGCGCGGCGGTGGTGCGCTGGAACGAGCGGTCCGACGCGGTGTACACGGCGTCGTGCTCGGCCCACGACGTGGCGGGCAGCACCACGTCGGCCAGCGCCGTGGTCTGGGTCATGAAGATGTCCTGGCTGATCAGCAGGTCGAGGCCTTCCAGCGTGGCGCGCATCTGCGCCGTGTCGGGCTCGGTTTGCAGCGGGTCTTCACCGAAGTTGTAGAACGCGCGGATCGTGCCCTCGGCCACGCCGTGCGGCAGGTCGGTGAGTTTGAAACCCTCCTTGAGCGACAGGCGTTCCTCGTCGACACCCCAGGCCGCTGCGAACTTCGCGCGCACCGCAGGGTCGCTCACGCGCTGGTAGCCGGGATACAGGCTGGGCCACATGCCCATGTCGCAGCTGCCTTGCACGTTGTTCTGGCCGCGCACCGGCGCAAGCCCGCTCGCATGCGTGCCGATATGCCCGGTGATCATGGCCAACGCCGCGATGGCGCGCACGGTCTGCACGCCTTGCGCCTGCTGTGTCACGCCCATCCCCCAGCCGATGACAGCCGTATCGGCGTTGGCGTAGCGGCGCGCCGCCTGGCGGATGGTTTCGGACGGAAGACCCGTGACCTCTTCCACATCCTCGGGCGCGTAGTCCTGCACGACCTCCCACCAGACATCGAAGCCCGTCGTGTGCTCGTCGATGAAATCCCAGTCGGCAAGCTCCTCGTCGATGATCGCATACGCGAACGCGTTCAGCAACGCCAGGTTCGACCCGTTCTTCAGCGGCAGGTACATATCCGCGATGCGTGCCGACTCGATGACGCGCGGATCGCACACGATGAGATCGGCCCCGCGCTCCTTCGCGTTCACGATGCGGCGCGCCACTATTGGATGGCTGGCCGCCGGGTTGTAGCCGAACAGCAAGATGCAGTCCGTCTCCTCCAACGTGGGGATGCTCACGCTCATGGCACCCGATCCGACGACTTCCATGAGCCCGATGACGCTGGCCGCATGACAGGTGCGCGCGCAGTTGTCGATGTTGTTCGTGCCCAGACAGGCTCGCGTGAACTTCTGCATCACGTAGTTGGCCTCGTTACCCGCGCCGCGCGACGAACCGGTGAGCATCACGGATTCCGCACCATGCTCCTCAATTATGGCGCGGAGCCGCTCGGCCGTGAAATCGAGCGCCTCGTCCCAGGTGACGCGCTCGAGCGGCGCGCCTTTCGTGCGGCGGATCATAGGATGGTAGATGCGCGGCGTGAGGATTTTCGTGTCGTTGACGAAATCGTAGCCGTACATGCCCTTCAGGCACAGCTCGCCTTCATTCGTGATACCGGGAAGGCCTTCCGCATCGATGACCTGGCCGTTTTCCACCACGAGGTTCATCTTGCAACCGGCGCCGCAGTACGGGCACACCGCCATATGCTTTTCCATGAGCCTACTCCCCCTCGTCCAGAGCCGCGTTGAGCTTCATGCTGGCGAACGACGCGGACGCTCGCGCCGCCGCCTTGCGCTTGTTCTGCCGCGCGCGCTCCATGAACTGCGCATCGATGAGCCGCAGCGCCTTGGTGGGACACGCCGCCGCGCACGCCGGGCCGCCGGCGCGATCGAGGCACAGGTCGCACTTCACCACGGTCGATTTCGTGCGCTTGCGCTTCTTCGCGCGAGCCCGCGCGCGGGCGCCCTTGTCATCCTGAGCGGAAGCCGCCGCAGCCTCGGTGCCGGACGCGGCTTCCGGTTCGGGCGGCAGCTTTTCGGTTACGATTTCCACCGCGCCGTACGGGCAGGCCAGCACGCAGTTGCGACAGCCGATGCACTTGTCCGGATGCACGCCCACATGCTCGTCGTCGGTGAACAGGCACCCCGTGGGGCACGCGTCCACGCACGGGGCCTCGGCGCAATGGTGGCAGCCGACAGGCGCCGAGATGGTGCGCGTAGTGACCAGCGTAAGACGCGGAACGGCCACGTCGTTCGGCACATCGTGGCGATGAAAACACGCAGCCATGCACGTCTTACAGCCGATGCAGGTAGCAGGATCGGCAATGACGAACTTGCGGCCCATCGGGGAAGAGGCTCGCACCGTCTAGCGCCTCCCGGTGCGCGCGGCCAGCGCCGCTTCGGCAGCGGCCACCGTATGCGCCATCGTCACCGACGTGGTGACCGTGCCGATACCGCCCGGCACCGGCGTGATAGCCGCCACAACCGGCTCGACCTCGGCGAAGTCCACGTCGCCACACAGGTTTCCCTGCGTGTCGAAGTTGATGCCCACGTCAAGTACCGTCTGACCCGGGCCGAAGAACTGTGCGCCGAACGTCCGAGCGCGACCGGTGGCGCAGATGACCACGTCGGCCGAACGCATGATGTCGGCTAGGTTCTCGGTCTTGCTGTGACAGATGGTCACGCTAGCGTTGCGGCGCAGCAGCATCATGGACACGGGCTTGCCCACGACGAGGCTGCGTCCCACCACCACGACGTGCTTGCCCTGGAGCGGCACCTGGTAATGATCGAGCAGCTGAATGCACGCGGCCGCCGTCGCGGGCGGGTAGCCCGCGTGGCCATCGGTGAACACCGAGGCCAGCGATGCCAGCGTGATGCCGTCGATATCCTTCTTCGGATCGAGCAGCTCGCACATGTGCGACTCGTCCACGAACGACGGCAGCGGCCGGAACAACAGGCAGCCGTGCACGTTTTCGTCGCGGTTCACCTCGTGGATGGCCGCCTCGATGGCCGCTTGGGGGGCGAACTCGTCCAACTCGTACGGCCTGATGGCGATGCCGAGCGATTCGGCACGTTTACGGGCCGTGCGTTCGTAGGACAGGTCGTCGGGACGCTGGCCTACGCGCACGAGCGCGAGCGCGGGCACGACCTTCGCGCGGCCGAGCGCCTCGATGCGCGCGCGTAGATCGAGCGCCATGCTGTCGACAACGGGCTTCCCCTTCAGTAGCTCAGCCATGTCTGCCTTTCTGGTTCGCGTCGTGAAACTGGCGATGTTACCGTATCGCGTCCATGGTGTAGGCGAGAATTCCGTCGGCGCGCTCGTTCGCCTCGGCGATAAGCCGATCGGCTTCGGCGCGATAGCGATCGGCGCGCGCTTCGTCGTCCATCGAGGCCGCGTTGATGTAGACGTTCATGCTGGCCGCCACCACGGCCGCGCGTGCCAGCACCGCCGCCGCACCCGCGTCCGAAACGGCCAGCTTGCTGCCGTTACGCGCGAGGAAATCGGCATGGTCGATGACCTCGGCGCACGTGCGCATGATGATCAGCGGCACATCGCACGCGGGTCCCAGCGCCAGCTGCAGCGCCGCCTGCTTCGCCGCCGCCTCCTCGGGCGTGGCCTTCGGCATGCGGTACGACGCGGCCAAAGGCTCGAACGCCTGCGCGTCCGACTCGATGAGCGCGAGCAGCTTGTTGCGCAGGAGCGCGAGCCGTTCGAGGGTCGCGCGCACGTCGTCTTCCACCGCCGCATACGTCTTCTTGCCCACGGTCAGGTTGCCCACCATGGACGCGAGCGCGGATGCCACAGCCCCCACGTAGGATGCCGCGCCACCTCCGCCAGGCGTGGGAGCCGCGCTCGCCAATTCGTCGATAAAGGTGGTGTCCAAGAAGATCCTCCTCGTCGCCGCGCTTATTGGTACCTGCATGATACGACAAGCCGACCGAAACGCGCGGAATCCTGAGATAATCCGCACGCTTCGGTCGGCAACCACCGCTTGGACGGTCAGCCCTCTTGCTACACGCTAAACGGAACGGGATCCTGATGCTCGGGGAAATCGATTTGGGAGATCATCTCCGATGTGATTCCAACCGATTCCAGCGTTACCGTTTCAGGTGCGGGAGGAGGCTCGGGAGGTTCGCCGGGAAAGGAAGGGCCCGGGTCGAAGACTTCTACGGCTTCACTCGAATGAGGCGTCACGTACAGCGCGCCGGAAGAATCGCAAGGCTGCAAGAGCGCACAGGTGCCAGGATCGCTCAGCATGTTCTGAACAACCTCGAGCCCGACGTTCGACATGGTGGTACCACCAGTAACGGCACCGGGATCGCACTTATAGATCCCGAACAACGCCACCACCTTGCCGTTGGAGTAGACCGCGTATCCTTCGCTCTCATCGCGCACTACGTCTCCGTTTTGGCGCGCGCTATACATTGGGATTACCTGGCTGAGCGCGAGGTTGTCGAAGTCGATGTCATCTGCGAATTGCAGCGCGCCCGTATAGACCTCGCCACTTTTCACTTGGGACATGTGCATCTTCGCAATATCCAGAACTTCCTGCTGCTTGAAGAACTTCTTTACCGGATTGTCCGAAAGCGCAATGCCGACAAGGACGACCGCGAGAAAGAGGGCGAAAGCGACCGCAAAGACCGCTTTCGCACCGTTGCTAACAGGTTTCATATCCTTCGACCCCTTTCACGGATCTAGCGCGAAACAGACGCGGATCTAGCGCGAATTCTCAGGGAGGGAACCAGGGAGAAGCTGAGATAGCAAAGCCCGGGCGTGAACCCGGGCTCCCACATTAACCTGCGCCGCCCGAAGGGGATCGTGTAGCCACCTAAACTCACATCCTGGGCACAGCCGGTAGGCGTAGTATACGACAGGAGCGCCCCCGATTTCAACCGAAATCGGGGGCGCTCCAAGCTTAGAACAGGCCGGAGATCTTGCCGGTTTCGTCGACGTCGATGCGCTCGGCGGCGGGCACCTTCGGCAGGCCCGGCATGGTCATGATGTCGCCGGTCAGCGCCACCACGAAGCCGGCGCCGGCCGACACCTTCGCGTTGCGCACCGTGATGCGGAAGCCGCGCGGCGCGCCCAGCTTCTTCTGATCGTCCGAGAAGCTGTACTGCGTCTTCGCCATGCACACCGGCATGCCGCCGAAGCCCAGGTCCTCGAGCTTCTTGAGCTCGGCCATGGCCTTCGGCTCGAAGTCCACACCGTCGGCATGGTACACGCGCGTGGCGATGGCCTCGATCTTCTCGGCCAGCGACAGGTCGTCGCCGTAGGCGAACTGGAAGTCGTTCGGCTCTTCGCACAGGCGCACCACTTCGTCGGCCAGGGCCAGGCCGCCCTCGCCGCCCTTCGCCCACACCTCGGACAACGCCACGTTCACGCCCAGCTCGCGGCACTTGTCCTCCACCAGCTTGAGCTCGGCTTCCGTGTCCGTGGGGAAGCGGTTGATGGCCACGACGCACGGCAGCTGGTACACCTTCGTGATGTTCTCCACGTGCTGCAGCAGGTTCGGCAGACCCGCCTCCAACGCCTCGAGGTTCTCGTCGTTGAGATCGGCCTTCGCCACGCCGCCGTGGTTCTTCAGCGCGCGCACCGTGGCCACGACGACCACCGCGTCGGGATTGAGGCCCGCAAGGCGGCACTTGATGTCGAGGAACTTCTCCGCGCCCAGGTCGGCGCCGAAGCCGGCCTCCGTCACGCAGTAGTCGCCCAGCGCCATGGCCATGCGCGTGGCCATGATGGAGTTGCAGCCGTGCGCGATGTTGGCGAAGGGGCCGCCGTGCACGAACGCCGGCGTGCCTTCCAGCGTTTGCACGAGGTTCGGCTTGAGGGCGTCCTTCAGCAGCGCGGCCATGGCGCCCTGCGCCTTGAGGTCGCCGGCCGTGACGGGCTTGTCGTCGCGCGTGTAGCCCACGACGATGCGGGCCAGGCGCTCTTTGAGGTCGGTGATGGAGGTGGACAGGCAGAAGATGGCCATGATCTCGCTGGCAACCGTGATGTCGAAGCCGTCCTCGCGCGGCACGCCGTGGGCCTTGCCGCCCATGCCGTCCACCACGTTGCGCAGCTGGCGGTCGTTCATGTCCACCACGCGCTTCCAGGTGATCTTGCGCACGTCGATGCCCAGCTCGTTGCCCTGCTGGATGTGGTTGTCCAGCATGGCGGCCAAGAGGTTGTTGGCCGCGCCGATGGCGTGGAAGTCGCCGGTGAAGTGCAGGTTGATGTCCTCCATGGGAATGACCTGGGCGTATCCGCCGCCTGCAGCGCCGCCCTTCACGCCGAACACGGGGCCCAGGCTGGGCTCGCGCAGCGCGACGACCACGTTCTTGCCCTGGCGAGCCAGCGCGTCGGCCAAGCCCACCGTCGTGGTGGTCTTGCCCTCGCCGGCGGGCGTCGGGTTGATGGCCGTCACCAGGATGAGCTTGCCGGGCGCGTGCTCCTCGTCGGTGAGCAGGTTGTAGTCCACCTTCGCCTTGTTCGTACCGTACAGCTCGAGATACGACTCCGGCACGCCCGCCTTCTCGGCGATCGCGCTGATGTGCTGGGGTTTCGTCGCCTGGGCAATTTCAATGTCGCTCAACACGTCGGGCCCTTCCTTTCGTTCCCGCCCGCTCATTGCAGACGGCGCGGCTTTTCTGATAGAAGCATTCTACCCGCCGAACGCAACGGGAACGAGAAGCATTCCTCCAACAGCGCAAGAAAGCCAACGTTGCGGCAAATAGGCCGCGACGCATGAAGCTCCGTCGGGCCACATCGAACCCGCCGTCGCACCGAACCCTACGAGACGACCCCGCGTCAATGATGGTCTGAAGCAGCTGCGTCGGCGAAACGGCTCGGCGCGAAACAGGGTAGGGCAACGCATCGCGCGCCTTAAACGCTGGCGGCGCCTTCCTGCGCTTCGTACACGAGACGCAATCCCTCGAGGGTCAACTCGGGGTTGATGGCGGTGATGGTCTGCGACTGGGCCGCCACGCGCGAGGCCAGGCCGCCCGTCGCCACCACAGGCGTCTCGTAGCCCAGCTGGGCGAAGATGCGGCGGATGATGCCGTCCACGCGGTCGGCCTCGCCGTACACGATGCCCGCCTGGATGGCCTCTTCCGTGTTGTGCCCGATGGCGGTATGAGGGTCGACCAGGTCGATGGCCCCCAGCTTCGTGGCGTGCGAGAACAGCGCGGAGGCCGACGTTTCCACGCCTGGCGCGATAACGCCGCCGATGAAGCGCCCGTCCGCGTCGACGACTTCCATATTGGTGGCCGTGCCGAAATCCACCACGATCACGGGGGCGCCGTACAGCGCCTTCGCGGCCACGGCGTCGGCCACGCGGTCGGCCCCGATTTCATGAGGGTTGGGATAGTCGGCCTCGAACAGCGAGCCCGCCGTTTCGGCCGAGCACACGAGCGCGTCCTTCCCGATCATGCGATACGCGGCCGCGCACCATGCCATGGTGAGCGCGGGCACCACCGAGGCCAGCGCCACGCCGCGAACATCATCGAGCTTCAAGCCCTCGGACGCCAGCAACGGCACCAGTTTCACACGGAGCTCGTCGGAGGTATGGCTTTTGTTCGTGGCCACACGCCACCGATATTGCAGGCTCCCGTCCTGGTAGATCCCCACTACGGTTTGCGTATTTCCCACGTCGATGGCAAGTAACATGTTCCTGACAGTCTCCCTCGGTCGCACCCCGAATGCTTATAGTTGCTCTCGACATTATAACAACCCGCCCACGCGCATCTGTCAGGCACCGGCAACGGGAGTCCATCTGATAGAAAGGCAACACATGAACGACACCCCGCATCGCATTCTCGTTGTTGACGACGAGCCCTCTATTACCGAATTCGTCAGTTACGCCCTCAAGAAGGAGGGGTTCTTCACCGACGTGGTGGACAACGGCGAAGACGCGCTGGCGTTGGCCACGAAGAACTCGTACGATCTGTTCGTGCTCGACATCATGCTGCCCGGCATGGACGGCTACGAGCTGTGCCGCCGCCTGCGCTCGAAGACGACCGTCCCCGTGTTGTTCCTGTCGGCTCGCGACACCGAGCTGGACAAGGTGGTGGGCCTGGAAATCGGCGGCGATGACTACTTGGCGAAGCCCTTCGGCGTGCGAGAGCTCATCGCACGCGTCCGCGCCCTGCTGCGCCGCGGATCGGGCGGCGACTTCCCCGGCGCTAACCACGCCGTCACCGCCAGCGGTATCACGCTTGACGAGGACGCCCACACGGCGTCGGGCGCGAACGGCGAGATCGACCTCACACCGCGCGAGTTCGAGTTGCTTGCCAGCCTCATGAAGAACGCCGGCAAGGTGGTTTCGCGCGAAGATCTGCTGCGCGACGCCTGGGGTTGGGAATACTTGACGGAAACCAAGACCGTCGACACCCACATCAAGCGTCTGCGTGATAAGATTGAGTCCGCCGGGTACGATCCCGGCTTGGTGGAAACGGTTCGCGGCTACGGATACAGGTTCAAGCAATAAAAAGACTGCAAACATACTTCTCGCTGCTGGCAACGCTGCTTTCGCTTCTCGCCGGCGCGGTTCTGGTTCTGATTTGCTTCCTCGCCTTCGACACTCCGTCGAAGGCGTTTTTGCTGCTTGCTCCCGTCGGTCTTGTGGTGTTCACGTTCAGCCTTATTATCGGACATTTCATATCTGAACCGCTACGCCTCTTGGCAAAGAAAACCGCCGCCTATCGCACGGGAACCGATGTGCCGTTCGAACCCGACGGCCGCCTGTACGAGGCCGACCAACTGTCGGCCGATTTCAAGGCGCTCGTGCAGACCACGAAGTCGCAGCAGCACGACCTGGTGCTGAAGGAGCGCCGCCAAGCAGCATTCATCAGCGATGTGGCGCACGAGCTGCGCACCCCGCTCACTGCCATCCGCGGCAACGCCGAGATGCTGGAAGATCCGGATCTACCGCCCGAGCTGCACGAGAAGTTCTGCTCGATCATCATCGCCGAAAGCGAGCGCCTGAGCCGTCTTACCCACGACTTGCTGACGCTGCAGCGCATCGACGACAACGCCATGCCCATGGAGCTATCGCGCGTGAACCTGCGCGAGCTGGCCACCGGCGTGCTCGACGCCCTGGAGCCCATTCTGCGCGACCGCCATGCGAACACCGAGATCGTCGGCGAGGCGCCCGACGTGCTGGGCGACCCCGATCGCCTCAAGCAGGCCGTGACGAACCTCGTGGAGAACGCGAGCCGCTTCATCGAACCGGACGGCCACATCACCATCGAGCTGTTCGGCCTGAAGGGCAACTCCATCCTGGCCGTGAAGGACGACGGCACCGGGTTCGGCGACATCGACCCCCAGCTGCTGTTCGACCGCTTCTACCGCACCGATGCGTCACGAAGCCGAGGCACGGGCGGCACGGGGCTGGGGCTGGCCATCGTGAAATCGGTGGTGGAATCGCACGATGGCACGGTGGAAGCCATCAACCTGCCTGATGGAGGGGCGTGCTTCATCATCGCGCTACCGTCCATCCTGCCCGGCGAACGCTAGCATCCTCAAACACGCAAATCCGGGATCGCCCGATCGCGATCCCGGATTTGATAGCGAGCGCGCATGCCGCTCGCGACTCTGAAAGCCAACGCCTAGTGCGCGGCGGTATGCGCATGACCCTTCCCGCCGCGGAACAGCACGAACGCCAGCACGGCAACCACCACGACGCTGGTGCCGATGGCGCACACCGCCTGCAGATGGATCATCGGGATACCCACCAGCATGCCGATGATGTACGGGACGAGCCACGCAAGCCACACGAACGTGCTGAACGTGTGGAATCGATGCATCCCCCGCTCGTTATGACGCACGTACGTGACCGTGGCCCAAACGGCATGCACGAGCATCAGCACGATAGCAAGCAGACCGGTGACCGCGTGGATCCCGAATCCTCCTGCGGACGATTGCTGCGCGATGTTCGACATGATCATCGTGCCGGTGGTATCGCACACGAGGCCGCCCCAAAACAGCAGCACATGGCGCAGCGACAACGTTCCCGAACGACGCTCCCCGAACACTCCGAAGGTGTACAGAACCAGCGCGCAGGTGATGGCGACACTCGCCACGATCAATTCGATGCTCATCGTTGCGCTCCTTTCTTCTTTGCTAATATGAACTAAGTTCATTAATGAACAACGTTCATATTAGAGAGGCCTGCGCTCGGAGGCAATGACGGACGAAAATCAACCACCATTTCTTCACGAGCTACGCATGAGTCTTCCTCTACAATGAGGGAAACGACCGGATCCCGAGCTTCCGCACGCGGGAGGTGCGCATGGGCAACAAACCCGTCATCAGCAAACAGCAGATCCTCGACACCGCCTTCGCGATTGCCAGCGAATCGGGTCTTTCCGGGCTGAGCATCCGCGAGGTCGCGCGCGCATGCAATGTAGCCGTGGGCACCGTGTACAACTCCTACCCCACCAAATACGACCTGGTCAACGACGTGGTAGGACGATTCTGGAACGAAGCGCTGGCCGACAGCATGCCCGGAGCCATTGCCGGCGATGACTTCATCGGCTTCTGCGAGGGGCTTGCGCTCCAGCTGTCGGGAGCGCTGGCGAGGTTCCGCGACGACTGGCTGACGGAAGTCGCCGCGCTCGACGCGAAGGGCTTGGCATCGGCGCGCAAGCGCGAGGAGGCGTGCTTCGCGCACATCCGCCGCGGCCTCGTGGTGGCGCTCGAACGCGATCCGAACGTGGCGCACGACCGCCTGCTGGGAGCGCTGGCCCCCGAACCGCTGTGCGCGTTCGTGTGGGACAGCATGCTCTCGTCCATCAAACGAAGCGATCCCCGATGCGAAACCCTGTTCACCCTCCTGCGCCGCACGCTGTACGAGCCCCCATTCGCATGAGATAATGCAACAATACGAAAGGAGGCCAACATGCTCGATATAGCCACCATCTCCGAAAGCGTGAACAATGCCGCGCATGAATTTCCGATCAAAAGGGTCGACCTTTTCGGATCGTATGCGGAAGAACGTCAGACCGAAAAAAGCGACGTCGATCTATTAATCGAATTCACCTCGATAGCCGTTTCGCTCCTCCTGCTTGCATCGCTGCGCGATCGGCTGGAGAAGGATCTTGGCACATCGGTCGACATCGTGCATGCGCCCATTCCCGATGGCTCTATATTGGATGTGGGAAAAACGGTAACGCTCTATGAACAATAGAGATCGAACCGTCGTCGGCAAAGTGCTCGACGAAATAGCCATCGCCGAATCGCTCATGCAGAACGAGGATCTCGCTTCATTCCTCGAAGATGAGAAGCTCAAGCGTGCCGTATGCATGACGGTTATCAACATAGGGGAACTCGTTAAAAATCTTACCGAGAGCTTTCGCCTTATACACGCCCAGGTGCCCTGGAAAGCCATTGCCGGCTTTCGCGACATAGCTGCGCACAAGTATCAAACGTTGCGCATGGAAGACGTATACGCAACCGTCTCGGACGACTTTCCGTCGCTTCGCACGATGCTAGAAGCCATACTGGAAAACGAATAGCGATCACATTCAGTCCCCTGCCATCCCGGGAAAAGGACGACAGGGGACCACTTTCGCTACAATGGGAGGCTAACGGGTCGTTTAGAGAGCTGCGAGCACGGGGAGCACTTTCTCCAGGTCGGCTACGAGGCCGAGGTCGCAGTGCTTCATGAGCGGAGCGTTCTTGTCCTTGTTGACGGCCACCACGAACTGCGATTCCGCCATGCCCACGGTGTGCTGCACCTGGCCCGACACGCCGAGGCCGATGTACACGTCGGGCTTCACGACGGCACCCGAAACGCCCAGGTAGCGACTGTGCGCCATCCAACCCTCGCCCTCGGCGATGGGGCGCGTGCAAGCCGTCTCGCCGCCGATGCGCGCCGCGTACTCCTGCGCCTTGCCTAGGTTCTGCTTGTTCTGGATGCCGCGGCCCACGCACACCACGACCTTCGCGGAGCCGAGGTCGACCACCTCCTCCTGCTTCTCCTGGCGCCCGACCAGCTTGATGGGACCGGGCTCGATCGACGCCGCCGCGCGCTCCACCGTGCCGGCAGCCGGCGCTTCGTCGATCTCGAACACGCCGGAGCCCACGAGCACGATCGCCATCCCCCGCGCATGCTCGACGCGCTCGGCCGCACCGCCGTACGCCATGTGCGCCGCCTCGACGCCCTCGTCGTCAAGCTTCACGCGCGACGCGTCGGTGACCACCGGCACGCCCAGACGCACGGCAAGGCGGCCCGCCACGCACTGCGTGCGCTTCGACATGCGCGCCAGGATCAACGTCGGCTGCTCGGCTTGGACGACCTCCTGGAACGCGGGAACGCAGTCCTCGTACAGCGCACCCTCGGGAACGGCGCCGACGTGCATCACGCGCGCACCCCACGCCGCGATGCGCTGCGCGTCGGCCTCGTCGCCGGCCCACAGCGCAACCGGCCTCCCTCCCAGCGCCCGCGCCCCGCTGCACAGCTCCTCGTACGCTTCCGCCGTGTCGGCGAACACCGCAATCGTCTTATCGCTCATGGATGCCTCCTTACAGCCGCTCGCGCACGCGTGCCGCGAACGCCTGGATCGTCTCGTCGTCATCGCCTTCGAGGATCTCGCACGCGCGATCGCGCTGCTCGGGCGCAAGCGTGCTCACCACGTCGATGGCCTCGTCAAAGCCGTCGAAGCCCACATCTTCGAAGGAAAGAACGCGCGAGGGCTTCTTGCCCGCGCCCAGGATGTCCTTCATCGAGGGGATGCGCGGGGTGTTCATGTCGGCGACCACCGACAGCACGGCCGGAAGCGGCACGTCGAGGCGCTCGACCACCGCGCCCACCGTGCGCTCGACATGCGCGACGCCGTCGTCGAGCTCGATGGAGCTGACGGCGTTGACGGTAGGAAGCCCCAGCAGCTCGCCCAGCTGCACGCCTACCTGCTGCGCATAGCGGTCGGCCGACCCCTCGCCGCACAGCACCAGGCTCACGTCGTCCAGCTGCTTGACGGCCGCTGCGAGCACCCGCGCCGTCACCGCCGATCCGGCCTCGGGCAGCGACGCGTCTTTCACCGCCACGTTCTCGTGCGGCCCGCGCGCGAGGATGGCTTTCTTCAACTTCGAGTCCTCCACCGGATCGCCCCCGGCGGTCAGGCTGACAAGCGACGCGCCGGAAGCCGACGCCAGCTGCGCGCCGGCTTCCACGGCGTTGAGGTCGTAATCGCCGATTTTGAGCGCAGCGCGCTCGAACGACAGCGTGCGATCGGCCTGCACGACCGCGTCCTGCTCGTCGGGCACGATCTTGTAGCACACAACGATGTTCATGAATCACTCCTTTTGCTTCTCGGGAATGCGGTTCCGCACCTCCGAAAAGCAAAAAGCGTGCCAGCCTGCCCAAGCGCTCTAGAACGCGTCGTCCATGCTTTCGAGCACCACGCGAACGCGCAGGTGAAGGCGGTTGAGCAGCTCGGAGAGCTCTTCGTGCGTCAATCCGAGCTGCCGCCCCACCGCCGCGAGGTCGCCTTCGTGCTGCGCGAGCAGCGCCTGCACAAGATGGCGCTCCTCCGACACCGCATCGTCCTCGACGCCCTCCCGCATCGCCCCCGCATCCTGCTGCACGGCCACGGCGGCGTGGGCTACCGGGCCGTCCGGCATGGCGTTCGCCGCATTCGCGATATGGGGCGGCAGCGAATCCACGGTGACGTTGGCGCCCTGGCCCTGCATGATCAGGCAGCGCTCCACGATGTTGCGCAGTTCGCGCACGTTGCCCGGCCAGCTGTAAGCCTGCAGCGCCTCGATGGTCTCGGCGGGGAAGGGCGTGCACGGCACCTCGAGCACCGAGGAAAGCTGCCCGTTGAAATAATCCACCAGCGGCGGGATGTCGGCGGAGCGCCGCCGCAGCTGAGGCAGGCGGATCTCCACAAGGCTCAAACGGTAGTACAGGTCGCTGCGGAACTTCTTCTCGGAGATCAGACGCTCGATGTTCTGGTTCGTCGCGGCGATCACGCGCACGTCGAGCGTCTTCGCGGTGTTCGATCCCAGCTTCGTGACGCTCTGCTCCTGCAGCACGCGCAGCAGGCTCACCTGCATGTCCACCGGCATCTCGCCGATCTCGTCGAGGAACAGCGTGCCGCCGTCCGCGAACTCGAACTTCCCCACCGCGCCCGTCTCGCGCGCCCCGGTGAACGCCCCGCCCTCGTAGCCGAACAGCTCGGTGGCCAGCAAGTCGCGCGGCAGGGCGCCGCAGTTGATGGCCACGAACTCGCCGGTGCGTCCGCTGCGACGATGCAGCGCGCGGGCCACCACTTCCTTGCCGGTGCCCGTCTCGCCCAACAGCAGCACGTTCGTCTTGATGGGCGCGACCTTCTGCACCATGCGGTCGATCTTCTTCCACTCCTCGGTTTCCCCGATGTAGTCCACCTTGTCGCCGGTCGGCATGACTGCGGCGTCGCTGCGCCGGCCGGTTGCGCTGCGGGCGTTGCGCTCGGCTTCGTTGCCGTCTTCGAACACGAGCATGACGAACGGCTCCTGTCCTTCGACCTCCACCTTGCCGTGCCGCACGAGGTTGAGCTCGTGCACCGCGCGCGAGCGCCCCTTCTTGAATCGGATGGGCAGCGGTGCCTCCAGCTTGTCCGGCAGATCGAGCACGTCCTGCACGGAGAAGTCCTTTCCCAGATAGGCGCCGAGCGATTGCGAGCCGTACGAATACTGCTCCCAGCCCGGGCAATATGCGCGCATGCCCGCGTTGCCGCCCAGGATGCGGCCGTTGGGGTCGATCAGAAGCACCGGGTGCTCGTAGGCCAGCATAAGCGGTTTGAAGAAGTCGACCGTGGACAGCAAAGCGCCCGCCTTCGCACCGGCGCGATGCAAGTCGTTCGTCAACGAGACGCCGATGCGGCACAGCTCGAGCGCGCTTTGCGGCAAGACGGCGAACGGGCTGTTGATGTTCATCGCGCCGTAGTACTTTCCCGCGGCATCGAGGTAGGGAACCGACACGCCCGAATATGTTTGCACGATGGCGCGATAATGCTCGAACCCGTCGACGCGCACCGGCTTCTTCTCGTAGGCCACCAGGGTGGCGTTGCCGGTGCCCACCTCCTCTTCGCGCGTGAACGTGCCGAACGTGCGCGGATACACCGCCAAGGGCGACATCAGCTCGAACACGAAGTTCTCGCCGTCCATCAACGACACGTTGCAGCCCAGCATCTCCTTCAGAAACTTCATCACCGGAGCGGTCGATTTGAGCGATGCCGCGAAACGCTGCCGCTTCTCTTCCAGCAGCGCGACGTTCTGCTCGGTGAAATCGCTCGACCATGGGTTCACGCCGGCGGCGCGGCATCGAAGCCATGAGCGAGCTATTTCGGGGCGCACCTTGTCTTCGAGGATGGTGCCCGTGCTGACGAACGTCTTCCAGGCCTCTATCGCGTGTTCTTTTCGATATACCACGTACGCTCCCCTCCCTTTCGATCGAGTACCTTACCGTCTTCGCTGCGACTGCCGGCCGATGCCCAGCGCCTCGCGGTACTTCGCCACGGTTCGCCGTTTGATGTCCACGCCCTCGCCGTTCAGGATGGCGGTGATCGTCGCGTCGCTCAAAGGCGTGCGACGGTCCTCTTGGGCCACCAGGTCTTTGATGCGGTCTTTGATGGCAAGCGACGACAGCGCATGGCGGCGCTCCTCGGCCGTGCAGGCGACCGAACTTGAGAAGAAGTGCTTGAGCGGGAACACGCCCCACGGGGTGAGGGCGTACTTGTCCTGCACCGTGCGGCTGATGGTGGACACATGCACGCCCAGCGCATCGGCGGCCTGCTGCATGGTGAGCGGGCGCATCCGCGCCTCGCCGCCCATGAAGAAATCGTATTGGACCTCGGCCAGATACACGCCGAACCGATGGAGCGTCTGGCGCCGTTGGTCGATGTTCGCCAGCGCTGCATCCGCCTCGGCGCGCTTCTCGTGCAGCCACTCCCGCGCCTCGTCGTCCATGCCCCCGCGCTGCTCCATGCGGTCGTAGGATCCGTTGAGCACCAGCGTTTCCGACAGCTCGCCGGTAACCTGCACCGAGAAGGCCGTGCCATCGCGCCTGATGGTGATGTCGGGGATGACGTACACGGTGCCCTTGCGCTGCGAGAAAGACGAGCCCGGGCGAGGGTCGAGCGTGCAGATGACCTCGCGGATGGCGGCAAGGTCGTCGATGGTCAAATGGTAGACGCGCATGAGCTTCGTCGTGCGGTTTTCGGCGAGGTCGTCCAGCCCGGTGCGCAGCATGTCGCGAATCACGTCCGCATAGGGAAGGCCGTCGTCGATTTGCAGCGCAAGGCATTCGGCCAGATCGCGCGCGCCCACGCCGCGAGGCGACAGCTGCTGCACGAGCTCGAGCAGCCGCTGGCCGTCCTCTATCGAGCGCCCCGCTTCGGCGCAGAGCGCATGCATGCTGCCGGAGAAGTACCCGTCGTCGTCGATGTTCTCGATAAGGGCGTCGAGCAGAGCGCGGTCCTCTTCGCCGACGCGCACGCCCGTCAGCTGCATGCGCACATGGCTGTGCAGCGTTTCCGTTTGAGAGCACTCGTCGCGCAGACGGGCCAGGTCGAACCCGCGGGCATCCCAGGCGATCGCCGACGGCGGGCGCGCATCGAACCCCTCGGCAGCCGTTTCGGCATCGGCCGCAGCGTCGCCGTCCTCCTCGTCGGGCAGCTCCTCGAACGAGAGGGAACCGTGATCGTAGTCGAAATCGAGCAAGGGGTTGCGCTCCACCAGGTCGCGCACGTACGCGTCCAGGCGCGCGACCGGCAGCGACAGCACCTCGAGGCCCTGGATGGCCGTGGGAGCGAAATGCTGCTTGGTCCGCACCGAGACGTTGGAGCGCGCCTCCATGCGTACGGCTTGGCTCGGACAATCCGACATGCAACCCCCTTGCTGCGACGCGCTTCGGCCGCTTTCCCTCGACAGCCGCGCGATTTCACCGACGAGCGGTGCTCATGCTCTCATTTTAAGATGATTCCGTGAAATTTTCAACCAATTATGCGATATTATAAACTCTAGCACGATTTTTGCTAATTGTTTTACTAATCTATGGAGAAAGCTCAGGAAGGACCCCTTCATGACGTGCGATCCATCAACCCCCACCATCCGCGAAGCTACCCAGCAGGACGCCGCCGCCATCGCGCGCCTGGCCGAAGACGCCGGCATGGGCACGCTCACCCCGCGCGGAACGTCGTACGTCGCGCTGGACGGGGACCGCATCGTCGGGTTCATCCGCATCGTCGAAGCCGAAGGCGATCGGTACGTCAGCCCCATCGTGGTGGACCCGCAGGCGCGCAGGCTGGGCGTGGGACGCGCGCTCATGCAGGACGCTCGGACACGCTACGGCGCGCTGCTGTTCGTCGCACGCGGCCCGGCGGTTCCGTTCTACACGGCGCTGGGATGCGAGCAGGTAGAGCGCGAGCGCATTTCGCCCGACCTCGGCGAAGACTGCGACACCTGCCCCGATTTCGCCGCCTGCCGCCCCGTCCCCATGATCTACCGGTAACGTCCTGAAGGGGGTCGCCCCCCCCTCAGGACGGTTTTGCGAACGACCTAGCGCGGGTTCTTCGCTTGCGGCGCGGGATCGGCGGGGCCGGCGTAGGTCTGCACGATGCCCGCGTAGGTGCGCGCCTCGTCGCCGACCACTTCGAGGCCGGTGTCCATCCAGTTGCGGCGGCGGATGGCCACGAGCGCCCAATCCTTCGCCGAGCCCTTGATGTAGTTCTTATCGTTCGGCTCGCCCTTCGTCCACAGCTCGCCCGACGGAAGCGTCAGCTCCAGGTACATCGGGATCTCGGAATCGAACGCGAGCCCGTTCACGTTGTACATGTTAGGACGGCCCTGCCACGAAAGGAACAGCGTGGACGTGATGCGTTCCTTCACCACAGGGTCGATGCCGAGCGCATCGTAGAGGTCCACGCTGTGCGCCCACAGCTCCATGAGGCGCGCCGACGCGAGCGACCGCACGGACATGTGCGGGATGCCTGCCGCCCACGGCACGCGGCCCTTCGGGCCCAGCTCCAGGAAGGATGCCGTCATGAGCGTGCGCTGCTCGCGCCACCAGTTCAGGATGTCGGCGCCGCTTCGGTCGCGAAACGCCATGACGTGGTAGTGCTCGTCCTGCTCGGATGCCGCATCGGCCACGGCGTTCACGCTCTCGCCGCGCCCGGCCAGCAGCTCCACCGCGCAGTAGTCGAAGAACGCGATATGGCAGATGACGTCCTTGAACGTCCAGGTGGTGCAGTACGACGCCATGCGGTTCCAGTCGTCCTCGGTGAAGTCCGCCACGAGGGCGTCGACCAGCGCCTGCTCGGCGATAAGGTCGTCCACGGGATTGAAGATTTCAGGCATGATGAAGTCCTTTCTATTCCTGGAATTGCTTCTGGATCGCTCGGCCGGCGATGTGGATCATGATCTCGTCGGTGCCGGCTCCGATGCGGTAGACGCGCTGGTCGCGCCACAGGCGCGAGATGCGGCAGTCCTTCGTGTAGCCGATGCCGCCCATCACCTGCAGCGCGGTGTCGCACACCTCGAAGGCGGCGCGGCCGCAGTACAGCTTCGCCACGGCGGAATCGATCTGCACCGACTCGCCGTTGTCGATCTTCCAGGCCGTCTTGTACACCCAGTTGCGCATGTTCTCGATCTTCAGGTACATGTCGGTGATGTGCTCTTGGATGAGCTGGTTCTTGCCGATGGGCTTGCCGAACTGGATGCGCTGGGTGGCGTAACGCACCGCGTCCTCGAAGGCGCACTGGGCCGCGCCGAGCGATTGGGCGCATGCGATGAGGCGCTCCACCTCGAAGTTCACCATGGCCTGCATGAAGCCGTTGCCCTCGACGCCCACGAGGTCCTTCTCCTCCAGCTCCACGTCCTGCATGTGCAGCTCGCAGGTGTTGCCCATGTTCCAGCCGATCTTCTCCAACGGCTCGATGGAGATGCCCTGAGCCAGGTTGCCCTCGTCGTCGTGCAGCGGCACCCACCACATGGAGAAGCGGGAGCGGTTGGCGCGATCCTCGGGATCGTCGTCGGCATCGCGCGCCACGCATAGCATGTACTTGGAGTTCACGGCGTTCGTCATGAACGATTTGCTGCCGTTCAGGTACACCTTGCCGTCGCGGCGCTGGTACGTGCTGGCCAGCGACGAGCTGTCGGAGCCCGCGCCCGGCTCGGTGAAGCCCAGCACGAAACCGGGCTTGCCTGCCATGACCTCGGCGAAGCACTGCTCCTGCTGTTCGGGCGTGCCGTACTCCGTCATGTCCTTGAGCGCGCACAGGTTGCCGTACACGTAGATGGGCGCGCCGTTCTTGCAGATGCGCTCGGACACCAGCATGAGCGTGGTCACGTCCACCGGGGTGCCGCCGAACTTCTCGTCGACGCCCAGCATCTGGAAGCCGTTCTCCAGCAGCGCGTCGGTGAACTCCTGGGGCCACACGTGCTTCTCGTCGCACTCCTTGAAATACTGCTCGGTGCCGTAGCGCTCCATGAGCTCGTCGACGCTGTCGAGCAGCAGCTGCTGCTCATCGGTCAAGCTGAAATCCATCCCGTCGTTCCTTTCCTTCGGTTCTCCCTAGCGTTGCTCCATGAAATACCGGTAGGCATCCCCGGCGCGCTCCCTGCGCACCCTGCCTTCGCCCATCAGATGGTCGAGGTGGGCCAGCGTTTCGCACACGACGATCCACCGCTGGATGATGGGTATCTCCTCCCAAGCGGCATGCGGAATGTTCCACGTGATGGACTTAGCAAGTTCCGTGCCAGTCATGCCGGGGCGCTCCTCGAGCTGCGCGGCGATCTCGTCGAGCCGCTGCCGATGATGCCGCTGCAGCCAGGCGATGCGCTCGGGCATGGCCTCGGCCTGGCGCCGAGGGTCGACGAACCCGTGCCCCATGCAGGCGAACTCCATCGGCAACTGCGCCACCTTGTCCAAGCTGCGCAGGTAGTCGCCCAGGGAATCCGCCTCGCCGGGGAACGGCGCCATGTTGGGCGAGCTGTTCATCAGCACGTGGTCGCCGAAGAACATGATCTTCTGATCGGGCAGGTACAGGCATTGGTGGCCCGGCGTGTGCCCCGGCGTGTCGACGGCGCGCATCCGGTAGCCGCCGTAGCGCAGCTCGTCCCCGTCGGCCAGGTTCGCGAAACGCTCCGGCATGGGCCACTCCACGCGCGGGATGAGGCATGCGTCGGTGCGTTCCAGCTCGTCCAGCTCGTCCGGCGGAAACCCCTCGCACGAAAGCCGCGCCTTCACCGTGCCGCGATACGAGCTGGCGCCGCGGCCGCGGAACAGCTCTTCGTCGCGCGCGCTCAGGTATACACGCGTGTCTTCGTGCGCGATGGCCGCGATCAGACCCAGATGATCGATGTGGAAGTGCGTGGCGAACACATCGGTGCGCGCCATGTCAACGCGCAGATCCTGCAGCGCCGAGCGCAGCACCTCGTACGACGCCTCGTGGCTGACGCCGGTATCGACCAGCAGGTTGCGCTCGTCGGTGGCGATGAGGTAGGCGTTCGTGTAGCCGATGGGCGTGCCGCCCGAGTAGGGCACCTGGATGAGGTGGATGTCGGGATCGCTGCGAAGCTTCTCGTGGTGGCGCGGCGCGGCCTGCTCCTTGCGCTCGTCGAAGTACGCCACGATACCCTGTTTGCGCACCTTGCCCGCGCTGTCGCGCTTCATGTCGTCCATGAACACCACGTAGCGGGGCTTCTTATAACTGGAAATATGGTTCTTGCAGTGCGTTTGCACCTCGGCGGCCGTGAGGTTCGAGCCCTCGCGCGGCTGGATGACGGCGGCCACGGCCTCCCCCATCACCGGGTCGCTCGTGCCGAACACGAGGCAGTCGTCGATGGCGGGGTGCGTGCGCAGCACGTTCTCCACCTCGGCGACGAACACGTTCTCGCCGCCCGATTTGATCATATCCTTCTTGCGCGACCGCACGTAGTAGTACCCATCCGCATCGCGCATCATGAGGTCGCCCGTGCGCAGCCAGCCGTCGGGCGTGAACGCCTCGTCGGTCAGGTCGGGCTGGCCGTAGTAGCCCTGCATCACCGACCGCGACCGGAACAGAGCCTCCCCCACTTCGCCGTCGGGTACCTCGTTGCCGTCCTCGTCCACCACCTTCATCTCCACGTGCTTCATCGGCCGCCCCACGCTCTCCAGCAGGGGCGAATCGGCCTCCAGCATGGCGCGCGTGATCTTCAGGCTGCTGCCGGCGCCGCTTTCCGACTGTCCCCAGCCGTAATTGAGCACCGCGTTGGGGAACTTGTCGTAGATGGCTTGGATGATGGGCTTCGTGGTGGCTCCGGCCGCGCTTTGCACGAGCCGCACCGAGCTGAGGTCGCACTGGTCGATGGTGGGGCACCGCAGAAGGCGCAGGTACGTGGTAGGCGGCAGCAAGATCATGTACGTCACGCGGTAGAACTCGATGAAATGGAGGATCTGCTCGGCGTTGAACGCCTCGCAGATGACCAGCGTCGCCCCGGCCGCGAACGCGATGGTGAACCAGCTGTGGCCGCCGTGGTGCTCCAGCGGGCACTGGATGAGCACCACGTTGTCGGGATCGTCGCCGATGCCGTTGGAGTCCATGATGGCGTCGAGCTCCACGAGGTCGGCGCCATGGGTGCGTGCGGCTCCTTTCGGCAGGCCCGTGGAGCCGCCCGTGTATTGGATGCGCGACAAGGCGTCCGCGTCGCGGAACAGCGGGGGCTCGGCGGTGCCGCGCCCGGCGCACGCGCGCTCCAAATCGAGCGCGCCGGGCACGTCCCCGCCTGCGCTGGCCAGCGCCACGTCGGACGTGAACGATTGCGCCGCCTCGGCAACCGATGCGGCGAACTGGCTGGCGAACACGAGCACCTCGGCCCCGCTGGCATTCACCAGATAGGCGACCTCGCGCGGGATGAGCTTGTAGTTCAGCGGCACGACCACCGCCCCGATCTTCTGGACGGCGTAGTACAGCTCGAGGAGCTCGGGGCAGTTCGGCAGCAGGTAGGCCACGCGATCGCCCGGCCGCACGCCCAAATCGCAGGTGAGCACGCCGGCCATCTGGTTGATGCGATCGTTCATGGCGCGGTAGGTGATCTCGCGTCCGTCGAACACGACGGCCGTTTTATCGGGATGCGCCCGAACGCTCGCCAAGAACGGTTCCGCTACGTTGTACTGGGCCATATCGTCTCACCTTCGCAGGGTTCAGCGGGCAAATTTCTCCATGGTGGCGGCGTACGCCTTCGTGGTCGTGCAGAACGGCGACGCCGTCGATTCGGCTTCCAGGCACGCTTCCAGGTTGCCGTCGGCCAGCGCGTTCATGATGTTCTTCGTGAGATGGATGGACGCGTCGGGCATCCCCGCCAGCTGGCGCGCGAACCACAGCGTGTCGGCTTCGAGCGTTTCCGTCGGGAACACGCGGTTCACCACGCCCCAGTCGTACAGCTGGAGCGCGGGGATCTTGCCGCCGAAGAACAGCAGCTCTTTGGCGCGCTGCGGCCCCACCAGGTCGGGCAGCAGCTTCATCATGCCCATCTCGGGCACGATGCCGATCTGGCAGAACGCCGGCACGAACAGCGCGCGCTCGGACGCGCACACGAGGTCGGAGGCGCACACGAGCGCGAACGCCCCGCCCACGGCGTAGCCGTCCACCATCGCGACCACCGGCTTCGACATCGTGCGGATGGTGCGAACCACGGCCAAGTACCGGCGCAGCGTCTTGCGCGCGCCCTCGGGGCCCGGTTCGAGGGCGGGCCCCTGGTCGAGATCGCCGCCGCTCGAGAAATCGTCGCCAGCGCCGCGCAACACCACCACGCGCACGCCGTCGTCGACGTCCGCCGCGCGCAGCAGCGCGTCCAGCTTGGTCATCATCTCGCCGGACAGGGCGTTCTTCTTGCGCGGCTGGTTCAGGTAGACGACCTCGATGCCGCCTTCGAGACGTTCGGCGTACACGACGTCGCGCTCGGGAGCGCAGGCGAAGGACGCGTCGGCTCCGACGGCTTCGGCTGCTTCGCTTGGGATGATGGGTCGTTCGGTTATGACACTCACTCGCGTTTCCTCTCCTACAGCGCGCATGCCGCGCGATAGCCCATCTTCGTCGCGTCGGCGATGCGTCCCGGCGTCTCGCAATCGCCCACGAGGTACACCTCGTCCACAAGCGGCTTGCACGCCTCGCCCAAATCGTGGTTCTCGGCAAGCCCCAGCGTGATGGCCACGGTCTTGGCGGGGATGAACAGCTCCTTGTCGCCCTCCGGCGTGGTCTGCACGGCCCTCACGCCCTCCTCGGTGATGGCCGTGACGCGCGTGAGCGGGTACATCTCCACGTTCTCCGCCTGCTTGAAGCTGCTGATCAGCCCGAAACGGTCGGACCCGCCCACATCGAAGCCCACCTTCTTGCGCTCCTCGATGATGGCTGTGGTGCGGCCCGTCTCCATGCACAGGTGGCCGAACTCGCAGCCCGGCAGACCGCCGCCGATGATGGCGACGTTGCGGCTGATGGGCCACGGCGACTTCTCGGTCATCGTGCGCGCGAACGACGGCGTGTAGTACATACTGAGGAACAGCGACCCCGCGCCCCACATGAAGCTGTTGAACGCGCCCTTCTTCCCTGCGGGCTTATGGCCGTTGATCATCTCGAGGAAGTCGTGCGACGAGACGACGTTCTTGCCGTCGGCGCCCGGCACGTCCAACCCCAGGGGCTTGCCGCCCACGGCAACGATGGCCGCGTCGGGCTTGGCCTGCCGCACCGTTTCGGGCGTGACCTTCGTCTTGAGATGCACGGTGACCTGGGGATGCTGCTTCACCTGCGTGAGGAGGTAGTCCAGGTAGCGCTCGTGGTAGGGGCTGAAGATGCTGCTCATCTTCACGCACCCGCCGAGGCGCGGCCCTTCCTCGTAGAGGTCGACGGCGTGCCCGCGCTGCGCCGCGGTCAGCGCGGCGTTGATGCCCGCCGGGCCCGAACCCACCACCATGACCTTCTTGCGCTTCGACGCCTGCGGGAACGCTTCATGGTCGAGTTCCTCGCCCAAACGCGGGTTGACGCCGCAGTAGTTGAGCGGCTTGTCCTGGCTCACCACGTCGTCCAGGCAGCGGCAGCACACGATGCACAGGCGCATGTCGCAAGTGCGGTCCTCCATCACCTTGCGGGGCAGCGCCGGGTCAGCGATGCTGTAGCGCAGCCCGGCGACCACGTCCAGCTTGCCGTCTTGGAGGTTCTGCTCCATCACGCGCGGATCGGTGTTGCGATACCCCTGCGCCACCGGTTTCTTCGCCACGGTCTTGATCTGCTGCGAGACGAACGTCCAGTGGCCGTCCTCGATGGCCTTCGTGGTGAGCGGCTCGCTGGTCTCGTGCCAGCCCACGGAAAGGTCGTGCAGGTCGCAGCCCGCTTCCTCCAGCATGGGGGCGATGCGCAGCGCATCCTCCATGGACAGGCCCGGACCCGCGGGGCTCTTGATGAAGTCGATGGGCGACCAGCGCACGACGATGGGGAACTTAGGTCCCACGACCTCGCGCACGCCGCGGATCACCTCGAGCGTCAGCTTCACGCGGTTCTCCAGGCTGCCGCCGTACTCGTCGGTGCGGTTGTTGGTGGCCAGCGCCATGAAGCGCGACAGGATGCCGCCCACGCCCGCCATGACCTCGATGGCGTCGAAGCCGGCTTCCTTGCACACGCGCGCCGCGTTGAAGTACTGCTGCTTGAACGCCTCGATCTGCTCGAGCGTCATGGCGCGGAAGCCGCCCATGAACTTGAGAATGGCGATGTCGGACGGGCCGTAGGGGCCTTCCGGCGTTTCGGCGTCGGGCTTCCAGTCGTGCACGTAGTACGGCTGCGCGCAGATGAGGCCGCCGTGCTTGTGCACCGGCTCGATCATGTAGCGCTGCAGGTCGGGGATGCAGCTTTCGTCGTAGCAGCTGGGAAGCTCGTGGATGTGATCGGGATCGATGTCGTTGCGCTTCCACGGGCAGATGGTCTGGATGATGAGGGCCGTCTGCCCTTCGGCGCGCTCCTCCAGGTAGTTCGCCAAACGCTGCGTGGGACGGTTGTCCTTGGTCACGTATCCCGCGCCCGGCGACATGGACGTGGTGATCATGCGGTTCTTCAAGGTGATGCCGTTCACCTGCAACGGCGATCCCAGGACGGGGTACTGCGTGCTCATGCGTTCGAATCCTCTCTTCGTTCGTGTAGATGCCGATGCAGCGTGCGGGCGCCGACAGGGGTGGCGGCGCCCACGTCGCGATCGTGGGTGACAGGTGCGATGCCTACTTCCCGCTGCGCTTCCAAGCTTTCTGCGACACCGCCAGCGTGATGGGAACCAGCACGACGGCCAGCACGTACATGCCGATGACCAGGATGAAGCACAGGTCGAACGAGCCCGTGGTGTCGTAGATCATGCCGTATACCAAGAACGATATGGCCGTTGCGATGAAGATGCCCGTGGATACCCAGCTGTAGATTTGCGAGTAGTTGAGCGAGCCGAAGGCCGCGCGCGCCAGCATGGGCGCGATGACCGTGAGGCCCGCGTACCCGCCGCCGAACACCACCATGCCCGCGTAGAACAGGGCCACGTTCTCGCCCGCGATGTAGGCCAGCAGGATGCCGATGGCGCCGCACGATGCAGCGATGATGCCCGTGTACTTCACGCCGATCTTGTCGTTGAGCGCGCCCAGCACCAGCTTGAACACCACGCCGCCCACCATGATGATGGACACGGCCATGGCGCCTGCGCTCGCGCCCAGCGCACCGTGCGCGGCGAACGCGGGGATCTGCTGGAAGAAGGCGGCGCACATGACGAAGATGCAGGCCACGAGGATGAGCAGGTAGAGGCCGGGCGACTTGATGGCCTGCGCCACCGTGGCGCCCTCGTCGGGCTCGGGGGCTGCGGACTGGTTGGCCGCATCGTCTTGCTCGCCCGCGCCGAACGGAAGCAGGCCCATGACCGTGGGGCTCTTGCGCACGAACGCCACCGTCAGCACCACCGACAGCACGGTGGTCACGATGGACAGCGCCGCGCGCGCCGTCTGCCAGCCGAACTGGTTGATCAGCTCCTGGCCGATGGGGCTGGCAACGGCCGCCAAGATGGACAGCGTCGCCGCCGTGATGCTGATGGCCAGGCCTGCGCTCTTCTTGAACCAGGCGTTGATCAGCACCGGAGCCGCCAGGTACATGTAGAACGCCGACGTCACGCCGTACACCACGCCATAGAGGTTCCACTGCCACAGCTCGGTGGCGTAGGCGCTCGCCCACGACGTCAGGCCGAAGGCCGCCGAAACCGCCGCGAGGATCCAGCGCGGGTTGTACTTCTCCATCAGCTTGCCGGCTATCGGCGCACACACGGCGGCCACCAGCGGCTGGATGGTGCGGTACATGGTGGTGTCGGTTTGCGTCCAGCCGAACTGGTCCATCACCGGAGCCACGAAAATGCCCGAGGTATTGCCGATAATGCCGGTTGGGATGGAATAGAACCCGATGCACCCGATAACGACGAGCCAAGCCCACACGGCTCCTTTGGTACGTGCAGTGCCCATGTCCTCATCTCCTTGTCTCAAATCCCCTGAAACTTCCGATGAGAGACGTGGAGCAAATACCGTGCCAAGCTGACGCGATCACGGGATGAAACAAGACCGGGAAGGTGCCGTCTCGCTCGATGAGACAAAGGGACGGGGGTCGATGCCTCATTCGATCGGCCGCTCGGAACAGCGAAGGGACGGAGGATGAGACATCGTCCCCCGTCCCTTTATCCCGTTCCTCGTTTAGCCGAAGGGGCCGTTCTCCTTCTTGAGGAGCTGTTCGTCGTAGAGGCTGGCGACATCGTCGGGCGTGGCGCCCAGCTCTTCGAGGATGTCCTCGTTGTCGGCGCCGACCAGCGGCATGCCGCGCCAAATCTGCCCCGGGTTGTTCTTCATGCGCGGCACCACGTTCACGCCGCGGATCGACCCGTCGTCGTAGGAGCTCTTCCACTCGGTGAAGCTCTCGCGCGCCTGGTAGTGCGGGTCGCGCTCCGCCATCTCGTACGTGTAGATGCGGCTGCACGGCACGCCGGCTTCCAGCATGAGCCGCTCAGCCTCCTCGGCGGTGTGCGATCCGAAGAACGCCTCCATCGCTTCCTCCAGCACGTTGCCCGCCTCGCTTCCGAACGAGATGACCGGCGTGCCCTCGGGGAACAGCTCGCTGCCGTACTCGAGGCCGAACAGCGGCAGCGCCGCGCGCACCACGCCGGGACCCAGGATGAGCGTGTAGATGGGCACGCCGTCCTGGCAGATGTACGTGCCGTAGCCGGCGCTCGACGTGCTGTGCGAACCCTCGCGCACAGGCAGCGCGCCCGTGTTCAGGTAGTTCAGCGCGTAGAAGCCCTCGCAGCGCAGCATGGCCTCGTACTGGGCCACGTCCACGCTGTCGCCTTTGCCCGTGCGCTGCGCGTTGATGTAACCGGCCAACGCGCCGATGCTGGCCATGAAGCCCGCATAGTAGTCCGACACCTGGGGAAACGCGAGCACCGGCAAGCGGTCGGGATACCCGTTCATCTCCATGAAGCACCCGTAGGCCTGGCCGATCCCGTCGAACGAGGCGCGCGACACGTACGCCGGGTCGCCCGTCTGGCCGAAGCCCGAGATGTGCGCGATGGTCAGCTTCGGGTTGACCTCCCACAGCGCCTCGTCGGTCATGCCCCACTTCGCCATCTGGCCGCCGCGGAAGCCGTCCACGAGGATGTCCGCCTGTTTCAGCAGCTCGAAGAACCAGGCGCGGCCCGCGCCGTCCTTCACGTTCATGCACAGCGAGCGCGTGTTACGGCGCTCCATCTGCGTGCCCCAGCCCTGCAGCGCCTGGTTCGTGGGGCGCGAGGTGTCGCGGCCACGCGGGCTTTCCACGCCGATGACCTCGGCGCCCAGGTCGGCCAGCAGGCTGCAGGCGAACGGCCCGGCGATGGCCATGGTGAGGTTGACCACCTTCACCCCTTGCAGCGGACCGAACTTCGGGCAATCTTGAGCTTTCATACGGTTCCTCCTTCTCGACAGCGCCGCCTCCGGGCGACTGCTAGGTTCACCTGCAAATTTGATGCCAACATGGCATGATATTTGCGAGTGGTTGATCGAGACGTACCCGACCGATGCAGAAGGAGCCGTCATGGCGAACAAGGATTCCGACGTCTACAAGAACTTGGTGCGCATCGAAGAGCCGGAGGCGCGCATCCACGTCGATGCGCCCGACGGCGTCCTGCCTTTGGCGCTCAACGTGGAGCTGCCCGGCGGATACGTGTCCGAAGCGGTTCCCAGCGGCGTGCGCCTGCCCCATACCGCAACCGCGATGTTCTCCACGGCCGACTCGTTCCAGCTGGCCGCCGAGTTCCACATCCTCATGGGAAACCGTCCGCTCGCCTGCGACAACATCCCGCTGTGCCGCATCCGCGTGCGCAACATCAAGTGGAGCGGCGCAGGCGTGCCCCAAATCGAGCTTCGCTTCGATATCGACGAAGCAGGCATGCTGACCGTATCGGCCGCGAACCTCGACCGCAGCAACGCCGAGATCGTCGTGTTCACGGCCGGAGACGAAGTGGCCCATGACGACGTCCGGCGGGCGCTGGCCGACGCGGACGAGCATAAGGCCGACGACCAGGCCACGCGCGACCTCATCCAGAAGATGCTCGATTGCTACGCGCTCATCGGCGCGACGAACGACTATTACAGCGCGGCGAAAAAGAAGATGGGGCACAGCGCGAAAAGCGCGTACAAGCAGGCGCGCAAGCGCCTGGAACAGGCTTTGAGCGTGGACGTGGCCGATGCGACCGACGACACGACAGCCGAGCTGCACGCCGCCGAAGCCGCCTTCCGCGACCAGCGCCAGCAGATCCTCCCCCTCTACAAGCAGGTCATGGACTGGTACCGATAAAGCGTCCGGCGCCTCATAGATCGAGCATGCGAGAACGTCCTGGAAGGGAATCCCATTCCAGGACGTTTTTTCTATTGTGAGACTTGAGGGCTTTCCGTTGTGAGACTTGAGGGCTTTCCGTTGTGAGACTTGAGGGTTTTCCGTTGTGAGACTTGAGGGTTTCGCATCATCCTAAGCAAGCCCAGCGGAGGCATTGTCGCCCCAAAAACACGGAATTGCCGACGAAACCGTGTTTTTGGGGCGACAATGTTCGCTACACGCCCCCGCAACGCAAGCGGGCCGCCCTCGGGCGGCCCGCTGTACGATTCGCGTTTGCGATCGAGCTTACTTCTTCGCCCAGGAGCGACGGCCCATGGGAACGATCACGAGCGAGCAGATGAGCGTCACCACGTAGAAGCCGATGATGAGGTAGAAGCAGCCGGCGAACGATCCGGTGATGTCGAAGATCTGCGCGTAGATGAGCGCCGAGAAACCGGAGAACACGTTGAGGCCGGTGGCCACCATCGAGAAGATGTTGGCGTAGTCCTTCTGGCCGAACGCCTGGCGGCAGGCCATAGGCGGCACGATGTTGAGCGCGGCGAAGCCGATACCGAACAGGAACACGCCCACGTAGAACATCATGGCGTTATCGACGCTGAACAGCACGATGGCGATGCCGGCGGCGCCGAAGATGCTGGCGACCACGCCGGAGACGCGGGCGCCCGTGTGGTCGCACAGCCAACCCAGACCGAACTTGCCGAACAGCTGGCCGATCATGCACACGGTCACGCCCATGGCGCCCACGGCCGCGCCCAGCGCGCCGGTGGATGCATAGGACGAGAACTGCTGCATCATGCCGGCGGCGATGACGAAGAAGCCTGCCATGATGATGAGCAGCCACAGCGCCGGGTTCTTGCGAGCCTGCGCGGCCGTGGCGCCTTCGTCAGCGGCGACGTCGATGACGGACTTGGCCTCGGACTTCGCGGACGCAACTTCGGCGGCGCCGTAGCCCCAGGGAAGCACGCCCATCTTCTCGGGCGACTCGCGCAGCAGCGCGGCGGTCAGCACGACGGACGCGACGAGCGCGATCACGCTGATGATGATACGGGCGGTGTGCCAGCCGTAGCCGCTGATCCAGCCCTGGATGACCGGGCTCATGAACGCGCCCAGCAGCGACGCGCACACGCCGATGACGCCGATGACGGTGCCGTTGCTCTTAGCGAACCAACGGTTGATGAACGTCGGCGTGGCGATGTACATCCAGAACGCGGCGGACGCGCCGTACAGCACGCCGTACACGTTCCACTGCCACGGCTCGGTGAACCAAGCACAGGCCAGCGAAGCCAAGCCGAAGACGGCGGCCGCGGCGGTCATCACCCAGCGAGGGTTGAACCTGGAGATGAGCTTGCCGGCGAACGGCGTGCAGATAGCCGCCACCCACGGCTGGATGGACATGTACAGCGTCGCGTCGGTGCGCGACCAGCCGAACTCTTCCATGACGGGCGATGCGAACAAACCGGCCTGGTTCGCCACGACGCCCAAGGGGATGGCGTAGAAGGCTACGCAGGCGACGGCGATCGCCCATGCGTAGTTGCTGCCCTTCATTGTTTCAGTTCCCATAGTGCCTCCTTTGTTTTACCTGAGAATCCCCAACGCCATAGCGATATGCAAAATCCGTGCCATCGTTAGGGCGCCAGAGGGTTCCCCTCTCTTTTCTCGCGGCGACGCGGCCCCGGTTCGAACGCGCCGGGGCCGCGCCGTCCGCCGTCGAGCTACTCGCCCTTGCGCAGCACCCCCTTCTCGTACAGCAACTCGATCTCCTTTTCCGAATAGCCGAATTCCTCGAGCACGTCCTGCGTGTCGGCGTCGTACTTCGCCCCTCCGCGCACGATCTTGCCGGGATGCTTCTTGAAGCGCGGGATCATGTTCACCTGCTTGACCGTCTTCTGCGTGATCTCGTCGTAGCAGTCGACGAACACCTCGCGCGCCTGGTAATGCGGGTCGTTCAGCATCATCTCGTAGGTCATATGGGGGCTCACCGCCACGCCCATCTGGCCGAAGATGCGGTTGACCTCCTCAACCGTGTGCTTCTCGCACCAGCTGTCCAGCGCGGCGCGGAACTTCGCAGCGCGGTCGGGCAGCGGCTCGTCCAGGCTCTTGCAGCCGGGCTTGCGCGTGACGGAGGGGTAGGTACCCAGCGGCTGGAAGTCGGGATCGTCGGCGAACCCGAAGAACTCGACGAGCTTCTTCACCGGGCCGGCGCCGCCCACGGCCACCTGGCAGTAGCCGTCCTTGCACTTCTGCGCGCCGGCGCACGCGCCCACGAGGTCTTCGTTGCCGATGCGCATGGGCTGGATGCCGTGGTTGATGCCGTCGGACAGCGTGGCGCCCTGCAGACGCACGAGCGCCTCGAACTGGCAGCAGTCGATGGACTCGCCTTCGCCCGTCTCGCGCGCGCGGATGACAGCGGCAAGCGTGGCCCAAGCGCCCATGAGACCGGTCATGAAGTCGCCGGTGAAAGGCTTCGTCACGCTGGGCGGGCTGTCGGGAAAGCCGTTGAGGTTCGAGTAGCCCGAGAACGCCTGGCCGATGGGGTCGAACGACGCCTTGCGCACGTAGTCCGGGTCGCCCCAGTTGCCGAAACCGGAAATATGCAGGATGACCAGCGCGGGGTTCGCCTCCCACAGCACCTCGTCGGTAAGGCCCCACTTCTCCCAGGTGCCGCCCTTCGACGACTCCACCAGCACGTCGGCCCACTTCACCATCTGCAGCAGGATCTCCTTGCCCTCGGGCGAGGGGATGTTCAGCGTGATCATGCGCTGGTTGCGACGGTCGACCGACCATGCGTCGCCGTACATGCGGTACATGTCGGGCGCCACCGTGCTTTCCAGCTCGATGACGTCGGCGCCTTGCTCGGCGAACAGCTCGCAGACGAACGGCGCCGCGATGACCGCGCCGGCGTTGAGCACCTTCAAGTTCTGCAAGTTGCCGAACTTGGGGCGATCCGATGACTTCATATGCGCTCCTCCTTGTGTCTTGATCCCGCACCGTGCGTCGCCCGCGCGGAGCGGGGCGACAACCGTCTCTGGCCTTCGACTTAGCAACTAGCGTGCCAATCTTTCGCTGCCGCTCTTCTCTTCTTACGCCGCCGGCATCCCGCTATCCTCGCCCCCTACCCTTTGCTTTTACTTTTGTGGATTCCTCGCGCGTCGACTCTCGACGGGACGCTTTTTCGTATGCTGCTGGCAGGAAGACGACGACCGGAGGGCGAGCGACATGATCATCGGCATCACCACCACGTACGTTGAAGAGGAGCAGAAGGACGAGATCGTCCCCGTCGAGCGCGTGACGGTGGAATACGTGCGACGAGTGGCCGCCGCCGGCGCCGTGCCCGTGCTGCTGCCGCCCGTGGAGGGCGGCGCGGATGCGAACCGTCGAGCGGCGCGCGAACTGGTAGAACGCCTGGACGGCCTGGTGCTGGCCGGCGGCGGGGACCTCAACCCGGCGACGTACGGCGACGAAGCGCGCCTGGCCGAAACCGTGAACGTGTTCGATGGACGCGATGCCCTGGAGCTGGAGTTGGCGCGCCTTGCCCACGAGCGCGATCTGCCCATGCTGGGCATCTGCCGCGGCATGCAGGTGCTCAACGTGGCGCTGGGCGGCACGCTGTACCAGGACGTGCACGCCTGCGGGCTCACCGACGCGGCGCATCAGCAGAAGCCTCCCTACGACGTCGTGCGCCAGCGCGTCGACATCGCGCCGGGCAGCGTGCTGGACCGGGTGCTGTGCGACGGCGCGGGCGAGGGCATGGTACCAGGCTGCAAGGCGGGATGGCCCGCATCGCTCGAAACGAGCTGGGAGGGCATCGCGCCTGCGCCGCATTCGCTGCTGGTGAACACGATGCACCACCAGGCGATCGCCTGCGTGGCCGACCCGCTGCAGGTGAGCGCGGTCAGCGGCGACGGTCTGGTCGAGGGTTTGGAGGACCCATCGCGGCGCTTCTACCTCGGCGTGCAGTGGCATCCTGAGTACCTCGACGACAACGTTCCGCTGTTCGAAGCCCTGGTTGCCGCCGCGAAGTAGCACGCCCGCTCGGCCTCTTGATAGGGCGAGCGAAAAAGTGGGCGCAAAGGGACAGCCATGACAATTTCTTCGAAGCTTTCGAACGTCTTGCACTGAGGCATCGACAATACGATCGCTATATGCCCAGGTCGGAAAATCTTGGGACCATTACTGCATGAGTTTGCCATGGATAACATTGTCATGGGTACCGGTTCGCGCCCACGTCGGCGCACCGCCCATCCATGCTTGGCACGCATCGCCCGCCCTTTGTGAAGGTCGCTTGGGTTTCGCACACGGGATGGCGGGCGCTTGCTATAATCCATTTAGTTTGATTATCAAAGCATTGAAGGCGCGCCTCGAAAGCGCGGCCAAGGACGGAGCAGCATGGGCAGCACGATCATCGGATGCGGAAAGTCCCTCCCGAAGCTGGAAGTGGCCAACGACGAGCTGAAAGCGCTCGTCGACACGAACGACGAATGGATCAGCACGCGCACGGGCATCAGATCGCGCCACGTTGCCGTCGAGGAAACCGCTACCGATCTGGCCGAAGCCGCTGCCCGCCAAGCGCTGGGTCTTGCCGACGGCGGCTGGCGCGAGGACGGCGAGGCCATCGACCCCGCTTCCATCGACCTCGTCATCTACGCCACCATCACGCCCGACGTGCTGGTGCCCTCGGCCGCCGGGCTGCTGCGCCGCCGCCTGGGTCTCGAGAACGCCATTGCGTTCGACCTGAACGCCGCCTGCACGGGCTTCGTGTACGGCCTGACCGTGGCCGAGTGCATGATGGCCGGTTCGACCGCCGGAGCGCCCGGTGCCGCGGGCCGCAACCCCGTTCGCCGCGCGCTCGTGGTGGGAGCCGAGCGCCTGACGCGCGTGACGGGCTGGAGCGACCGTAACACCTGCGTGCTGTTCGGCGACGGCGCTGGCGCGGCGGTGCTGGAGTGGAACGAGAACCGACCTGGCATCATGAGCAGCTTCATCACGAACGCCGACGACGACACGAACGCGCTCACCTGCTCGTTTGCCTACGACGCCCCGTTGCCGTTCGACATCGACGGCGCGTCGCCCGAAGCCCCCGAAGACGCATCGCTCTCCCGTATCGATGCCGAGCTGGGCATTACCGAATTCGTCGACGCGGGCGAACCGCGCCAGGTATTGCGCATGGACGGCCCCAAGGTGTTCAAGTTCGCCGCCGAGGCCATGACCACGGCCGTGCACGAGGCGCTCGACCGCGCAAACCTCACGCTGGATGACGTCGCCTGCATCGTGCCCCACCAGGCGAACGAGCGCATCATCAAGTACGCCGCCAAGAAGCTGGGGCGCCCGATGGATTTCTTCCAGCTGTCCATCGACCACACTGGCAACACGTCGGCCGCCAGCCTGCCTATGGCTCTATGCGACGCGTACAACGCCGGCCGCATCAGGCGCGGCGACAAGGTAGTGCTCGTCGCATTCGGCGGCGGCTTCACCTCCGGCGCGGTGCTGCTGGAAGCGTAAATCAGCAAGCGAGCATGGCAGAGGGATGAGATATCGACCACGTCCCTCTGCCATCGATCACCAAACGAAACGGGCGCCCGAAGGCGCCCGTTTCGTTTGGTGATCGATGTTTCCTACCGCTTGGGCAGAGCTCGAAGCACAGCGCGAGCGCATAGCACAGCGGCCACCGCCTTCAGCAAGTCGGGCACGGCGAAGGGCGCGATAGTCACCATGAAAGCCGCCGCCAAATCGACGCCTACCACAGCAGCGTACTGGAAGCATCCGCACACGTACGTCACGATGATGAACGCCAAGCAGGCCACCATGTCGACCACGATCGCCATCGGACCCGAAACCCCCTTCTCGCCGATCGCACGCCTCAGACCCTCGCGAACGAGCAGCGCAACCACCGCAGCCAGCAGAAATCCCCACAGGTATCCGCCCGTCGGTCCCATCAACATGCCGATACCGCCGCGCATGCCTGAGAACATCGGCAAACCGATAGCTCCTAGCGCCAGGTAGCCGGCGATAGAAGCCATACACTGCTTCGGCGTGAGCACCATAATTGCGAACATGACCGCGAACATCTGCAGCGTCAGCATCACCGGCCCGATCGGGATGGACACCCATGCGGACACGCCCAAAAGGGCGATAGTCAACGCGACGAACGCGATCGAGCGCGTGCGCGATGCCCCCATAGAACCCTGTTTCACCTTGTTTGCTTCCATGCTCCGCTCCTCTTCCAGGACGATCCTTCGTTTTCAGCAGCCTCGCACTATAAGCAAACCCCGCAGTTTTGTGAACCGCGGGGTTTAAGCAAGGGTGACAATCTGGATGCGCGATACGAGCGGCTTAGAACTTCGCTTTCAGTTCTCCGCTCTCGAGCTTCTTCAAGCGTCCCATCTCTAAGACGATGAACACCACCGTGGTGAAGATGGCCAGGAAGTCGGCCGCGGGGGTGGCGAAGTACAGCGCGTCGAGGCTGACGAACTGCGGGAACCAGCTGGGCAGCACCATCGGCAGCACGATGAGCAGCGGCACCAGGAACAGTATCTGGCGCGTCAGCGACAAGAAGATGGACTTGAGCGGCTGCCCGGTTGCCTGGAAGTAATTCGAGCCCACGATCTGGAAGCCGATGAAGGGCAGCATGAGCAGCTGCACCTTGAGGGCGAACACCGTGAAGTCGCGCAGTGATTCGTTCGTGATGCCGAAGAACCCGACGATCTGCTCGGGGAACAGGTGCACGAGCGCCCACAGCGCCAAACCGATGCCCGTCGCCCCGAAGATGCCGTACCATAGCGTCTTCTTCACGCGTTCGAACAGGTGCGCGCCGTAGTTGAAGCCCAGCAGCGGTTGGATGGCGATGGACACGCCGATCAGCGGCAGCACCGCGAACATGGCCACGCGCTGCACCACGCCGATAGACGCGAGCGCCCCCTCGGCTCCCAGCGGGCTCATGGCGCCGTACATGTTCAGCAGATTGTTCAGCACGAAGTTCACCACGGCCATGCCCGCCTGTACGGCGAAGCTGGCCAGACCCAGCGACAGAATCAGCCGCACCGTGCGCAGATGCAGCGGCAAGTAGTGCAGATGCAGCTTCATAGGAACGTTCTTCGTAACGATGAAGTACCACAGCACCGTGGCGCACGAGATGGCCTGGCCGCACACCGTGGCCAGCGCGCTGCCCTGCACGCCCCAGCCCAGCACCATGACGAACAGGAAGTTGAACACCGTGCACGATACCGCGCCGATGATCATGGTGCCCAGCGCGCGGTTCGGTGCGCCGGCCGTACGGATGAAGTTGTTCACGCCCATGCCGATGCACTGGAACACGAAGCCCAGCGAGATGATCTGGATGAACGAGCGAGCGTACTCCCAATCCTCCGCCGTGGCGCCCGACACGCCGAGCAGCGCATTGACGCAGGCGGGAATATGCATGAGCACGGCCACGATCACCGCGAACACGAGAGACAGGCACACCGTGTTGCCCAGGCTACGCTCGGCCTCCACCCGGTTGCCCTCGCCCATGCGCAACGCTGCCAGCGCATTACCGCCGTTGCCCACGAGCATGGCGATGGCCATGAACACCGTCATGATGGGCATGGCCACCGTGGCGGTGGCAAGGCCGATCTCGCCCATGGCCTGCCCCAGGAAGACGGAGTCGATGACGTTGTACGCACCGTTGACCAGCATGCCCAGGATAGAAGGGATGGCGAATTCCACGATAAGCCGCGGAATGGACGCCGTACCCATGCGGCTGACTTTATCGTCGCGGCCGGTGCGCTTCGGATCTTTGCCGATCGGTGCTCCGGCACGTTCTTCATTGAGGTCGAGAGAGGGGTTCGTTGCTTCTGATTCCATGAGTTCGCCGCTGCCTTTCGAGCTTCTCCAATTTCGAGGAACGGCACATTGTAACCCATCTTTTCGCCGCCGCACAGCCTGGAAATCGGATACACCGTAAAGCCGCACCGCGTATGCTATATTGGAGCAACATCGCCACGTTACATGGAGAACAGGGGAAGCATGTACCGGATGAAGGAATTCTCGGCCATGACAGGCCTGCCGCAATCGAAGATCCGTTTCTACGAGAAGCACGGCTTGATTCTCTCGGATCGTCAGGAAAACGGTTACCGAGTATTCACCCCCGAAGATGCCTTCAAATCAAACGCATTTCGTGTGCTGCTGCAATACGGGTTCAGCATCGATGAAGCGGTCGCTATGCTCGACGCGAAACAAGGCACAGAAGAGTTCGAGCGGTCACTGCTGCATCAACAAGAAAAGCTCATGCACGAAGCCGACCTGATCGCGTACCGACTAAGACGGCTTGAAAGCACCCTTGGCGCGATACAGTCTGAACCTGGTTTAGAGTTCGAACTGGTGGATGCCGCCGATCAGGTGTACATCAACTCTTCATACGGACGAGACTTCCATGTCTCGCTCGAGCACGAGAAAACGATCTCGCAGTATTACAACCTTCTGAGCATCACCAGCTGTGCACGCATCATCAAGCGAGACGACCTGCTGGACAACCGCCCAACGGTCAACCCCGACTATGTCATGACCATGCCCGAACACGAGAGCTACCGCCTTGACGAAGGGGCGCGAAAGCAGGTAAAGCGCCTCTGCTTGGGAAAATGCATTCGCTTTAGAAGACAAGCGACCCGAACGGAAAGCGTGCAGAAGGAAACGTTCACGAGCCTGTTCGAACACCTCGACAGCCACGGTTATCGAGTGAGGAACGACATCATCCTCTTCCCCTCCTTCCTCAATCTCGACGGATTCGGAAGCGACATCGAAACTCTGTACGTGCCCGTCAGCTGAAGTGCATAAGGAAAGGGCTTCGGCGCAGCGAACGCGACGAAGCCCTTCAAGGGAGGGAAAGAACCGCGTTGCTAGTACAGCACCTCTTCGTCAGGCGCGTACACATGGCAGTTCTCGCAGTAGTTGAACGTGATCTCTTTGTCCTTCTCGTGGCAGTTCACGCATGCATTGTAGCCGCCGTGCAGGGAATCATGCGGATTCCAATCACCCAGGTCAGCAGTGCGCTCGGCAAGCGCTTCGTAGCTACCGCCATGGCAGCTGAGACACTGCTCGTCGGAAACGTAGGCGCCCGCCTCGCTCGACACCGTTTGGGTCTTCGTACCCTCGCTCGACCCGGAATCGGCCTGTTGCGGCGCACAACCCGCTATCGCGAACACCGCCACCAACGCAACCGCCACGAGGGCAATCATAATGTCCAGACGCAAGGTAGACCGACTCATGCCTGGCCTCCTTTCAACATATGCTCTACCGCCACGTAGCCGAACGTCGCCGCACGACCCACCGACGTGCCGGGAATATGGCGCGGGTAGTTGCCTGCGTAGAAGTTGCCCGACACGTTGCCCGTGGCATAGAGTCCTTCAATAACCTTGCCGTCCTTGTCCAGCACCTGGGTGTCGCCGTTGATGGTGAGGCCGCCCACCGTGGCAAGGATGACGCTGTTCGTGACCAAGGCATAGTACGTCTCACCCGTGAAAGGCTTGTTGTTGCCCGTGTAACGGTAGTAGTCGGGGTCGCGCTCCAAGCCGTCCTCGAAGAAGCTGTTGTAGCGCGCCACCGTTTCCTCAAGGGCGGCGGCGTCGATGCCCGCCTTAGACGCTAGCTCGCCCAAGGACGAAGCGCGGAACAGATGGCCCTTGGCCTCGTCGCGCTCAAGCTGTTTCTCGGCGCTCGGCTCCTTCTCCAACGCAGAGGCGATCATAGCCTGGTCGAAGATATGGAAACACTGATGGCCGCGGCGCTTCTGCACGTTGATGGCGTTCGACATGTACTGGCGCGCTTGGTTCTCGTTCACAAAGCGCTTGCCCTCTTCGGTGACGATGATCGAGTAGTTCATAGCGCCGGGGAAGTACACGCGCTTCTCGACGAACGTGGACGGGGTGGCGTTGCTGAAGTTCATGACCGGATGCGGCAATGAGTCCATGTCCGCGCCGATACTGAGGCCCATCATGTGGCCGTCGCCTGTGGTTCCCCAGCTGGGATTCCACCACACAGAGGACTCGTAGTCTTCAGGGCGCACCCACGCTTGCATCATCTCAGGGTTCGCGTCGTAGCCGCCCGTGGCCAGCAACACGCCCTTGGATGCGTTGATGCGCACGTATCCGTCGCCGTTCTTAGCGATGCAGCCGATCACACGACCGCCGTCTTCGCGGATGAGCTGCACGGCGGGCATCTCATAGCGAATCTCCAGGTTGTCGTAGGTTTCGGCAACCGCGCGCAGCTCCTTGCACACGTACAGGCCGAACAGCCACGTAGTGCTGATACCCTCGGGCATCTTGAAGTTGACGTAGCTGTCGATGACGGGGAAACCGTTGTAGTTCGGCGCCTGGTCGAACTTGTACAGCTGCCAACCCGAACCACCCTTGTCGAGCATATCCTGCCAGAAATCGGCTACTTCGCCCGACCGGTTCACGTACGTTTCGATGGAGCAGGGGTCGACGCGCCAATCCGCAGCACGGTAGATCTCATCGCGCAGCTGAGCAGGATCGATATCAATCCCCTGCTCCTTTTGGAACTTCGCGCCCACCGCGCCGAAACTCTCCCACGCCGAGCGTCCCTCGGTCATCTTCTCCAACGTGATGACCTTCGCGCCCTCCTCGGCCGCCTTCAAACTGCCCATCAGCCCGCCGATGCCGGCGCCGATGATGAGAACCTCGCACTCCTCGGTAGAGCTGATCTCAGATTCGGCGATATCACGATCCTCGAACGCGATCGGCCCGCGCGGACCGGGAAAATCAGCCTTGCGCAGAGGGCACAGCGACGCATCGTCACCCAGAGCCTTGGAATACTCGTTGCCTGAATCCGTCGCCTCCGTTGATTGCGCATCGGCAGCCCCGTCGTCCGCAAACGCCTTGCCTGCTCCGGGAAACGCGAGCATGCCCGCTGCCGCAGCTCCGGTTAACCCCGCTCCTCTGAGAAAGTCTCGCCGTGACAATCTGGCTTGTTCCATCTCTCCTCCTTTACGTACGTTCCCTCTTGACGCCGCTCAGGGCGCAGGGACAACGGTAGACCCTGAACCATGTCGAGGGTCAAGCAGGAGATTCAAAGAGAACGACGGGCTTTTCGACAGAACGAGCGTGCTACACGAGGTGCGCTTCGCCGGAGGAGATTGCGGTTTCGATGCCGGATTCGCTACGCAGCACGAGACGGCCTTGAGCGTCGACGCCCACAACCGCCCCTTCCGCCAGCAGATTGTCCGCACGATCGACCATGCGAACGTTTTGTCCGTTCAAGCTGGAGTAGGCGTTGAACTCGTCCACAAGCGGTGCGAAGCCGTTGCGCCGCCATACACCGTACAGCGGCGCGAAGGCGGCGAGGAGCGCTTCGAGCACTGCTTCGACAGCGACGGCCGGCGCGGCAACGGAATCCGCGAGGTCGGCCACGTACGCAGGACGATTCTTGCCTCCCACGTCGGGGCGCTTGTCGGGCGGCAGTACGTTCACGCCCACGCCCACGCACACGCCGCCGCCGTGCGCCTCGAGCGAGATGCCGCAAAGCTTCGCGAAATCAGGCGCTCGGTCGTCTCGCGCACTGCAAGCATCGCCTTCGTTGGCACAAAATAACCGCTGTGCACGATTTTTCTGCCCTAATTCCTTCCCAGATTCGGAAAACCCCAGGTCGCGAATTTCGGTTGCTTCAGGAAATCGTGCATAGCGCGCCTTTTGTGCCAGCACCACATCGTTGGGCCATTTGATGCGCACGGCCTCCTCAGCCCGCGCGCCCGCCAGCGCAACGAGTGCGCGGCGCACCGCCATGCCCACAACCAGGCTCAACGTGGGAAGTTCGCGCGGCGCCACCTGGGGGCGCAACAACAGCGAGCAATACAGTCCGCCTTCCGGGCTGGTCCACGAACGACCCTGCCGGCCGTAACCGGAAACCTGGCGAAGCGCGCGGACGACGAGGCCTTCCGGCTCTCCCGCCTCCAACGCGCGCTTGACTTCGTCGTTCGTCGATGCAACTTCCTCGTGCAGAGCGATGCGAAACGGGAAGCCGCTCGGCGAACCGCCTTCCCCCTCGTTGCCGAATCCAAATTCCGAAACACGCGCATCGCCTTTCCGGAGCGACGAAGAGCCGTCGACGCAAAACGAGGGCACAGAGCGCCCCTTGCTCACAGCCGCACGCTCTTCCCCACCGTAACCCCATCGACGCTAACCGGCACGTCATTGGCAAGCACGTGGCCAGGGAGCAGCTCCAACAGGGGCTGCACTACGAAATCGCGTTCCAGCAGGCGCGGATGCGGCAACGTGAGCACATCGGCATCCACGACGTACAGCTGGTAGTCGAGGATATCGAGGTCGCACGTGCGCGGCCCGTTCCGAACCTCGCGCACACGACCCAGGCTGTTCTCCACCGCATGCAGGTAGCCCAGAAGCTCTTTCGGCGGAATACCTGTGCGCAAAAGCACCACGGCGTTCACGAACGAATCTTGGTCGAGGTAGTAGGCCGGCTCGCTCTCGTAAAAGCTGGAGATGTCGACGATCTGCGAGTCGGGCAGCGAACACAGCTCGGTGATGGCCTGGTTGAGCATGGCGATCTTGCCCTCGCGCTCCTCGCCGGGCGAGGCCACAAGCGGGACGTTGCAGCCCATGCCGATGAGCGCGTAGGGCCGCAGCCCTTCGAGCGCGGCAACCGTGGCCGCCACGTTGTGCGCGCGCACCACGCTGGCTCCCAGCTCGCAGGCCATGAGCGCCTCGGCAGCCGAAACCTCGTCGCGCGCAGAAGGTTCGTCGATGCCGTACGCCCAGCCCAAGAAGCTCTTGCGCGACACCGCCACCATCACTGGGTAGCCCAGACGCACGAACTCTTGGAAGTTGCGCACCAGCTCCAGCGTCTGCGACGGCGTCTTGCCGAAGCCGGGACCGGGGTCAATGCAGATGCGGTCGTGCGCGACGCCCGCAGCCTCCAAAGCGGCAGCCCGGTCGCGCAGCCACTCGCGCACGTCGGCCACCACGTCGTCATACGAAGGCGCGTTCTGCATGGTCGAGGGGTCGCCCTGCATGTGCATGACCACCAGCCCGCAATCGCTGTCGCGCACCGCATCCACCATGGCGGGGTCGCGGAAGCCGGACACGTCGTTCACGATGGCCGCGCCCGCTTCCAAGCACGCGCGCGCAACTTCGGCGTGGCGCGTATCGATGCTCACGCACACATCGCGCTGCGCCAATGCGCGCACCACCGGCAGCACGCGCGCCAGCTCCTCGTCCACGGACACCGGCGCGGCGCCGGGCCGCGTGGACTCGCCGCCCACATCGATTATGCGGGCTCCCTCCTCCGCCATGCGCTCGGCATGAGCCAGCGCGGCATCGAAGCCGTCGTGCTGGCCTCCGTCGGAGAAGGAGTCGGGGGTAACGTTGAGAATGCCCATGACGATGGGCATTCTCGTATCGAACTCATAGGTTGCGCAGCGCCAGATCATCGTTCGGTGCCGTCGCCTTTCTGCTCAGGGGCTTGCGGAGCCGGAGCGTCGACAGGCGCCTCGTCCGACGTCGACGAAGCAGATGCGGGCGCATCGTCGCCGTCGCCCTCCGCAGGCTCGCGGTACGGCGGATTCGGATCCTGGTCGCCCGGCTCGACCGGCTCTTCCTTCCAGTTCGGGTCGGCCAGATGCTCGTCGCGGGCGCGCGCGGCGGCCTCCTCGGCCTCCTTGGCCGCGATGATCTCGTCCTCGTGCTTGAGGTACTCGTCCCACGTGTTGTCCAGCAGGGCAAGGCACGCCTCGCCTTCCACCGTTTCGCGCTCAAGCAGCACGTTGGCCATGAGATCCATCTGCTCGCGATGGCTTGCCAGAATCTCATAGGCGCGATCATGCGCGTCCTTCATGATGCGGGCGACCTCGTCATCGATGCGCTTCGCCGTCTCCTCCGAGTAGTCCTGCGTGTTGCCGTAGTCGCGGCCCAGGAACACTTCGTGGTTCGGCTGGCCAAACACCTGCGTGCCCAGCTCGGCGCTCATGCCGTACTGCGTGACGATGGCGCGGGCCATCTTCGTGGCGCGCTCGAGGTCGTTCGATGCGCCCGTGGTGATGTCGTCGCAGAAGATCTCCTCCGCCACGCGACCGCCCATGAACACGGCCAACTCGTCGCGCATCTCGCCGAGCGAGTTGAGCACCTTGTCCTCCTTGGGGATGGACAGCGTGTAGCCCAGCGCTCGGCCGCGCGAGATGATCGAGATCTTGTGCACGGGATCGGCGTGCGGAAGCAGGTGACCGACCAGGGCGTGACCGCTCTCGTGGTACGCGATGGTGTGCTTCGTCTGTTCGTCCAGCACGCGACCCTTGCGCTCGGGCCCGGCGATGACGCGCTCCATGGACTCGGACACTTCCTGCTGCGTGATGATCTTCTTGCCGCGACGCGCGGTGAGCAGCGCCGACTCGTTCATGAGGTTGGCCAGGTCGGCACCCGTGAAGCCCGGCGTGAGCTTGGCCACCTTCGACAGGTCGACGTCGCTGCCGATGGGCTTGTCCTTCGAGTGCACCTGCAGGATCTTCTCGCGGCCCTTCACGTCGGGCGCGTCCACCACGATCTGGCGATCGAAGCGGCCGGGGCGCAGCAGCGCCGGGTCCAGAACGTCGGCGCGGTTCGTAGCAGCGATCAGCACCACCGAGTCGTTGCTCTCGAAGCCGTCCATCTCCACCAGCAGCTGGTTCAGCGTCTGTTCGCGCTCGTCGTGGCCGCCGCCGAGGCCCGTGCCGCGCTGGCGGCCGACAGCGTCGATCTCGTCGATGAAGATAATGGCCGGGCTGGCATCCTTCGCCTGCTGGAACAAGTCGCGCACGCGAGACGCGCCCACGCCGACGAACATCTCGACGAAGTCGGAGCCGGAAATGCTGAAGAACGGCACGCCCGCCTCACCGGCGACGGCGCGCGCGAGCAGGGTTTTACCAGTGCCCGGAGGGCCCACCAAGAGGCAGCCGCGCGGGATCTTCGCGCCCATGGACTGGTACTTCGCCGGGTTCGCCAAGAAGTCCTTGATCTCCTGCATCTCCTCGACGGCCTCGTCGACGCCGGCCACGTCGGAGAACTTCACGTCGGGGCGCTCCTCGATGGACTTCTTCGTCTTGGCCTTGCCGAAGCTCATCTGCGAGTTGTTCGCCTTCTGCATCTGGTTGAAGAAGAAGAACAGGATGAGGCCGATGATGATGAAGGGCAGCAGCGTGCCGAGCAGCTCCACGAACGGGCTGGGCAGCGCCACCTCGTACGGCACGTTGGGATGCGCCGCCATGAGGTCGCCGAGCGAGCCGCCGTAATAGGTGGACGTGAAGTTGCGCTCCACGCCCAGCGTGGCCCCGTTGATGTCGGTGGTGCCCACGCCGCCGAGCGCCTTGCCCGTCTCGGGGTTCTTCAGCGTGGCCATGCGCGCGTTGAGCGCCTGGAAGGCTTCGTTGAACGCATCGGCGCCGGTGGAGCCCGCCGTGATGGCGGGATAGTACGAGCCCGACACCGTGTAGTCGCCGGCGTTGTACACCACCTTCGTCGCGCGATCCTGCTCGACGGCCTGCACGAACTCGGACGTGATCAGACGGTCGGTAGGCTTGGCGCCGGCAGACGACATGTTCAAGAACTGCTGGCCCACGAAGAAAGCCACCAGCATGAACAGGACTACCGATATGATGGTCGTCCTCGGGCTGGGTTGCTGGAACTGCGATTGTTTGTTTTGCTGTGCCATAGCGTTTAACTTTCCTTTTCTCACCGACTCGCGCTGCGATGACGGACAGACCCGCGTGCCCGCCCGTCATCGCATGCGGCCGATGCCGCATACCCTTAGCACGACGCGACTCGGCAACGCCGAACCGGTCGACCGCCAAGATAGCTTCGCTAGTAAATCTCCGGCTTCAAGATGCCGATGTAGGGCAGGTTGCGATACCGCTCCGCATAGTCCAACCCGTAGCCCACGATGAACTCATCGGGGCACTCGAAACCGATATATTTGCAATCGATCTTCGCCTGCGCAAGCGTCTTCTTCCGAAGAAGCGTGGCTACCTCGATGGAAGCCGGTTGACGCGACGACAGGTTTTTCAGCAAGTACGTCAGGGTAAGACCGGAGTCGAGGATGTCCTCGGCCACGATGACGTGACGCCCTTCGATTTGAGACGAGAGGTCTTTCAGGATACGCACCACGCCGGAGCTCTTGGCGCCGTTTCCGTACGACGAGATGGCCATGTAGTCCATTTCGAGCGGAAGCTCGATCTTGCGCGCCAGATCCGCCATGAAGATAGCGGCGCCGCGCAGAACCGAGATCAGGATGATGCCTTCGTCGGCCGCGTCGGCGTAATCGCGCGTGATGGCCGCGCCGATCTCGCCCACACGGTCAGCGAGCTGCTTTTCGGTGAACAGGATCTCCGAAATGTCGTTGTGCACGTTCCTAACCTCTATCGTCGCATTTCGCTTCCGCTATCGCCCCTGATCAATCTGCGAGATCAATGGGCGAGAGCGTCACGCTTACCTTGAATTCAGCTAGTGTACCATTGCCTCTCCGGGAAAAGGAGACGATACGGTAACGCCAGCCTGCCTGTCACGATTTTTACATTTCGCAATGGGAACTGGGACGATAGGTTGAAAATGCCATAGGCTGGCGCAGCAAGTCAGCGAGGGAGGTTGCGGCGCGCGGGATCGTGGGGAGAGCGCAGGCGAAGCGCATTTCGATGTGCGAGCCCTCGACTCGACTGAGAGATCGGGCGGCGCAGCCGCCCAGCGTCGAGTCGTTCGCCGTCCGTCAGGACGCCGAACCCGCGAAGTCCGGGAACTCCTCCAGCAAACGACCTACGGGCAGGCCGATGACGGTGTCCATCGCGCCGTCGACGCGCGCCACCAGATCGGCTCCGGCCCCCTGCACGGCATAGGCGCCGGCCTTGTCGAACGACTCGCCCTTGCGCAGATAGTCGACGATCTCTTCGTCGGTCAGCTCGCGGAACGTCACAGCCGAGCGATCGACGAACGTGCGGAAGCCCAGCGAGATGTTCTCGGGCTCGGGCGCGGCCACCATCCATACGGATACAGCCGTCAGCACTTCATGCGTGCGACCCGACAGGCAGCGCAGCATACGCTTCGCGTCGGACAGGCTGACGGGCTTGCCGAATATCTCCCCTTCGCACACCACCATGGTGTCGGCGCCGATGACGGCGGCCATGCCTGTGTAGTCTTCGGCCAGCACCTCCTGCACCACGGCGCCGGCTTTGCGCTCGGCCAGCTTCTTGCACGCCTCGGGCGGATCGGCCAGGAGGTCGGGCTCCAAGGTCTCGTCCACCTCGGACGCGTGCACGACGAAGCGCACGCCGGCGTCTTCGAGCAGCTGCTTGCGACGCGGCGACGCGCTGGCCAGCACGATGTCGAGGGCGGGCATGGGCGTTTCGGCGGGCGCGGCCGCCGGTTGGGTGTTCTGTTCGTTTTCCATGCGCGGTATTGTAGCGCAGCGGGCGCAAGCGTTGCACCAAGAGCACGCAGGTTCCACGCGAAGCGCCCAGACGCAAGCGCGGGCAACTCTGACCCCGACCGCAAACTCCTCCCCGATTCTCCCTGCTACACATCTCACCGAATTGTTTCACGTGAAACAATCGTCGCGATGCGCTGCGATAAGAGAACGCGCGTACGCGATATCGTTGAGAACGCATAAGCCGTCCCTCATCGAGTTCAATAATCATTGCGATATCGCAATGATTATTCTATACTCGGATCATATGCCGCTCGCGCAGAACCAAGGAGGTTGCATGCTGTCGGTCGTCGAAAGCGCCGAAATCCTACAGGTCACGCCAACGCGGGTGCGGGCGCTCATCGCACAAGGAGCATTGCCGGCGCAGAAAGTCGGACGCACGTGGACGCTCCGGGAGGAGGACGTGATGCAGCGTGCCGCAACCCGGCCGTCCGCAGGCCGTCCGCGCAAGGCGGACGTTCCGTCCCCTGCAGACGACAGCAAGCCGCACGCAGCAGCAAGCGAGCTCTATCGCGCATGCAAAGACCATCTGGCAGCGTGCCCGAGCGCTGCCGAGATAGCGGCGATCGACGACCCCGAGCAGGCCGCGTTCCGCATCGCCGTCGCCGACTTCTTCCTCCAACGCAAACAGTCGGAGCTCGTTCGCCAAGGGGTCTTCTGATGAGCGAGCAACCGTTCTACGTGGTGTTCGCCGGCGTGAACGGAGCAGGCAAATCCACCCTGTTCCGCAGCGATTTCTGGCACACGGGAGGGATGCCCGCCACCATGACGCGCGTGAACCCCGACGAAATCCTCCGAGAGCAAGGCGGGGACTGGTCGAACGGCCAGGATCAAGTGGCCGCAGGCAGGATCGCGCTGCGCAGCGTGGACGAGCATCTGGCGGCACGACGCTCGTTCAATCAGGAAACAACGCTGGCCGGCCATCGAGCCCTGCGCACCATGGCCGAAGCACGCGAGAAGGGATACCGCGTGTTCCTGTTCTACATCGGCCTTGCAAACGAGGGCATAGCCCTGCAACGCATCGAACGCCGCGTGCAGGCGGGAGGTCACGATATAGATGAGGCGCTCGTTCGAAAACGGTACCGGGCGTCGCTCGCGAATCTGAGCAAAGCGCTACCCTACTGCGAGGAGGCGCACGTATTGGACAACACCGTCGCGTTCAAGCGCATCGCCCTATGGCACCGCAACACGCTCGCTTGGTGGGGCGCGTCGAAGTCAGTGGGAGCATGGCTTCCCGAAGCCATCGCCGACGAATCGCTTTGGAGACGATCGTAGCGCGACCTACCCGCGCTTTCGGCGGGCGCGGTAGGCGGACATGGGCTCTATGCGGACGCCGCGCTTGTTCGCGCTGACGGCGAGGTCGCCTTGGATGTTGGCCACGTAGCCGCTGCGAGGCTTGCCGCCCGCCTCGTCGTCGAACGCGGCCAGCACGGCCTCCACCGAGGCCGTCTCCACGCGGGCGTCGCGACCCAGCATCAGCTGCAGCGCGCGCATCACGGCGCGCCGGCGCAGGGGCAACGGCTCGGCGCCGAATGCGGGCGCCAGCACGCAACCTGCGTCGTACTCGTCGCCGAGCGCTTCGACGTGGCCCGCCATCAGCCCATCCACCATATCCTCCAGCATATCGTCCTCGTCGGCGATGAGGTTCATCGTGCGGCCGAGCACCTCCAGAAGCTGCGGGTTGCGCTCCTTCGCGCGCGGGACGATCTCATGGCGCACGTAGGCCCGGAACCGGTCGGTGTGCGCGTTCGTCGCGTCCTCGCGCCATAAGCAACCCGCGTCGTCGCAGGCCACGGGCGCGCCGTCGCGTTCGCGCTCGGCGATGTAGGCGCGCAGCTCCTCGCGGCTCGCATCCAGCAGGGGGCGCACCACCGGCCCGTTGCGGTACTTCATGGCGCGGAACCCACCCGGCCCCGTGCCCACGATGGAGCGCATGTAGAAGCTCTCCACGCGATCGTCGGCCGTGTGCGCCGTCAGGATGCGTCCATCGGCAAGCGGTGTCGCCGCATGCAAGCAGAGGCTTTCGAGCGCTTCGTTGGCCGCCAGGTAACGCTCACGCCTGGCCACCGCCTCCACGTTCTCGCCCGTGCGCTGCGCCTCTCCCGCTATGTCTATCTCGCACGAGAACAGCGGAACGTCCAGCAGCTCGGCCAACTGAGCGACGAAGCGAGCGTCCTCGTCGGCATCCTCGCCCCGAAGCCGGTGGTTGACGTGCAGCATGGCAAGCTGCCCCAGCGCCCCGCGTTCCCGCAACTCGCAGGCGATATACGCGAGCGCCGTCGAATCCGACCCGCCCGACACCATCAGCATCGCCGGCGTATCGGCATCGGCCAAGCGGCGTGCCGAGAGCACCGCTGCCGCCCGATCGACCAGCGTTTCCGTTTGCACAGCAGCCATCATGCCCTCCCTTCCAAGAACCTCCGCTCGAACTCTTCTTCTGGCAGAGGACGACCGAACAGGAAGCCTTGGATATAATCGAGACCCATGCCGCCCACTACTTCGTATTCTTCGTTGGTCTCCACGCCTTCGAGGCACACGCTGATACCCACGGCGTGGCACAATTCCACCACGAACTTGATGAACGTGGCATCGAACGTGCTCGTCTGGATATCGCGGATGAACGCGCGGTCGATTTTCACGATGTCGGCAGGCGACGTCTTCAACACGCCCAACGACGAGTAGCCCGTACCGAAATCGTCCATAGCCACACGCACGCCTTGCATGCGCAGCTGATCGAACAGCTCATGAGTGACCTGGGCGTCGTCGGCGAAACGGCTTTCGGTCATCTCCACGACGAGGCTCTCAGGAGGCAGCTCCGCCTCTCGCAACGTGTCCACGATAAGAGGAACCAGACCGTCCTCGTCAAGTTGGCGATACGACAGGTTCACGCTCATGGTAAACGAGGGGATCGCCTTCCTCCATCGTTTACAGGTGTCCACAGCATGTTGCAGAACCCACGTGCCCACAGGAACGATAAGACCGCTCTCTTCGAGCAGCGGGATAAACTCGAGCGGCGACAAGTCGCCATACTCGTCGCAACGCCAACGCGCAAGCGCCTCGGCTCCCACGACGCAACCCGTTGCAGCTTCCACCTGAGGCTGGTAGCACAGGCTGAATCCCTTGAAGCCGTTCTCCACGCTGTCCCGCAGCAGCTCCATCAGCTCGAGCTCGCGCACGCGCTCGGCCAGAATAGGCTGCGAGAAGTTTACGCAGCGCTTCTTCCCATGCCCTTTCGCGTGTTCCAACGCGTAATTGGCGTACTTCACGAGGCTCTCGTACGTTTCGGCATCGCCGGGATATTGCGCGATGCCGCCGGACAGCGTGCAATAGAACTTGCGGCCCTCATGATCGTGCTGTCGCTGAAACATACCGCCTAGCTGCGCGTATGCGCTGCGCAGCACGTCGACATCGTCATCGACGATCACGGCGAACTCGTCGCCGTCCAGACGGTACACGCGCGCGTCCTCGGGCAGCGAGCTTTGGATGCGCTGCGCCACGAACCGAATGACCTCATCGCCGAATGCACGGTCGTAGCGGTCGTTGATGTGCCGCAAGTCGTCGATACCCAGCACCATGAGGCTGATCCGCGCGCTCTGCATCGTCTCCATACGACGACGCACGTCGTCCTCGAACTCGAACTTGTTGAAAAGACCGGTCAGCGGGTCGACCTTGCTCTTCTTTCCCAGGTTCGTGATGAACCCGGCGAACAGCAGCGGCTTTCCCTTCGCGTCGAGGATGAGCCGGCCGCGGCATCGCAGACGCACCCATTCGCCTTTGCGGTTGATGGCGCGATACTCCACCCAATGGCGCGTCGTGCGCGCATCGGCGACTTCCTGGTTCGATTCGAGGAACGCCTGCTTGTCGTCAGGATGCACCTTCGAACCCCACACGGCCGCCGCGTTTTCCACCACCTCGGAGGGAAGGTCGAACTCTTCCACCATAGCGCGCGGGTAGCGGAACACGCCGGTTCTCATGTTGCATACGTACAGATAATCGTCGGTGCTCTCGACCAGCGCGTCGTACAGCTTGCTTTCATCGTACGAGAACGAGCACGGATCGACCGACACCCCCCTGCCCGATCGTTCAGCGCTGATCAGGGCGTTGATGTTGCGATCTATATGAAAACGTCGCTTCTCCTCGTACATACGCCGGTCCGCCAAGGCCAGCACCTCGTACAACTCCAGCGGCGCTTCGGGGTCCGCCTCTGCGATGCCGAAGCAGAAACCCATCTCGTAGGGAGGCTCGGTACGGCGCGGAGTCGCGGAGAGCGCAGCGCGTGCGCGCTCGATCTTGACGCGCGTGGAAGCCGCGTCGCCTAGGAATACGCACACGAACTCGTCGCCGCTCAAGCGGAACCCGTAATCGTTGGGACCGAATTCGCATCGTACGGCGTTCGCAGCCGAACGGATCAGGTAATCTCCCTCGGCATGGCCATGAAGATCGTTCACATCCTTCAGCCGGTTGATGTCGTATAGAACGACGGACACCTGCTCGCCCTCGACCGCAGCCCGCGCAAGCGAGATGCCCAGCCGCTCCTTACCGGCTCGGCGCGACAGCATCCCGGTCAGTTCGTCGGTGTTCGCAGAAACGAGCGCCGTGATGTCCACCGACTGCTGCAAATGCACACGCGACCCGTCGACCCAGGTCACCAGGCTGTCGTAGTTGCGGTACGTGCGCCCCGTCATGGAGCTTTCCTCGTCCCACTCCACCAATGGAACTTCGTCGCCGCAGCTTAGAAGCTCGTCAACCGGGCAGAAGGCGCATCGCTCGGTCAAGCCGCGCTGCAGCACCTGCCAGCACACCTTGCCCTCCGGATCCTCCACGCCGTAATCGTGCTTCATGAACCCGTTCATATAAAGAATGCGATCCGTCTTCGGATCAGTCACGTAGATGCTCGTGCGCATGCCTTCGAGAACCGTATCGAACACGAAGCTGCGCAGATCGGTGGAGCCGCCATGGCTCCCGTCGACCGCGAGCGGCGCGTCGTGCCGCATCCTCGGAACCGCTTCGTCAGGCTCATCGTTCGACGACTGACGAATATCGCAATCGCTCATCGGTCGCTCCTTTCAAAGAAGCCCTCGACGCGCTCCACCAGCGCGATCGTCTCGATGTGATCCGTATGAGGGAACATGTCGACCGGCTGCACCGTGCGAACGGCATAGCCGCGCTGGCGCAAAAAGGCCAGGTCGCGCACCTGCGTAGTCGGGTTGCACGAGATGTAGACGATGCGCCGGGGCGCCAGCGTCACTGCGGCCGCGAGGAACTCCTCGCTCGACCCGGCGCGCGGCGGATCCATCAGCAGCACGTCCACAGCATCGCCTGCGGCGGCGCGCTCGCGCATGAACGCCCCTGCATCGCCCACCGCGAACCGAGCGTTCTCCACGCCGTTGTGCTTCGCGTTCTCGCGCGCGTCGCGCACGGCCGACGCCACCGTGTCCACGCCGATCACCTGGCGCGCGCCGCGCTTGGCGGCCACCAGACCAATGGTGCCGGTGCCGCAGTAGGCGTCGATGGCCGTTTCAGAGCCGGTGAAGCCGGCCAGGTCGATGGCGCGCTCGTACAGCACCTCGGTCTGCACGGCGTTCACCTGGTAGAACGACTGCGACGAGATGCGAAAGCTCAGCCCGCACAGCTTGTCCAGGATGAAGCCCGGACCGTACAGCGTCTGCTCGCGCTCGCCGAGAATTACGTTGGTCTGGCGCTCGTTCACGTTCTGCACGACCGACGTGATGCGAGGGCAGCGGCGCACCAGCTCTCGGCAAAACGCGCGCGATGCGGGGAAAGCGCGGCCGTTCGTGACCAGCGTGACCAGGATCTCGCCGCTGGTATGTCCCACGCGCACCACGGCGTGGCGCAGGAAGCCCGTGCCGGAATCCTCGCGGTACGGCTCGATACCGAAGCGCGGCATGAGGTCGCGGACCGTGCGGATGATGCGCTTGGCCTCTTCGTTCTCGATGAGACAGCCGTCGGTGGGGACGATGCGGTGCGATCCGGCCGCGTACATGCCGCAGAGGATCTCGCGGCGCGGCTTCTGAGCGCGCTTGCCGTCGCGGCCGCCGCGCGCGTCGCGCCCCTTCCCCGCCCGAGCGTTCGCGGAGCCTTGCAGCTTGCGACCGGGCGCGTAGGGGGACACCACCTTGTTGCGATAGCAGTACGGCTCATCCATGCCCAGGATGGGCCGCAACGCGGACGCGTCGGCCACGTCGGCGAACAGCTCGGCCACACGCGTGTCCTTGCTTGCGAGCTGCTGCGCGTACGGAACGCCCACGTGCTGGCAGGCGCCGCACTCGCGCTCGACGGGACAGACGGGCGCTTTCTGCGTGGAACGCTGCGCGGGTTGGGCGCTACCAGACGAGGAACTTGGCATTGTCGATGCTCCAATGTACGTCGCGAATAAACCGTTGCAGCTCTTCGCCGTCGCGCAGCTCGAAGAGCCTGACGATTTCCGCATGCTCTTCGTTGGCCTTGCGCAGCAGGCCGTCCAGCTCGTCGGCGCCCACGTTGGCGTACTCCCGTTTCATGAAGTAGCGGTTCATCTGGTGAATCAGCCCTATCAGACGGGTGTTGCCGCACTTGCGCACATAGCAGTCGTGGAAGTCGTGCTGCAGGTCGTCGTATTTCTTGTAGAGGCCCTTCTCGATGGCCAGCTGCATGGAACCGTGCAAAAACTGCAGCTGCGCGATGTCGTCGTCGGTCATGTCGCCCACGGCCAACAGCGCGGCGCGGCCGTCCAGCGGGCCGATGATCTCCACGATTTCGCGGGCGCTGTCCTCCGTCACACGCTTGACGTAGAAGCCCTTGCGCGGCACGTTCTCCAAGTAACCGTCGGCGGCCAGCTGGATGAGCGCCTCGCGCACGGGCGTGCGGCTGACGCCGAGCGCATCGCATATCTGCTGCTCGCTGATCTTGTGATCGTCGGCCAAAGTCCCGCCGTCGATCAGGTCGACGATGTGGTTGTATACATGGTCTTTGAGGGAACGGTATTCGTTCGTCATTTCATCCGCCTGTCGTACGGCTTTCGTGTATGCCAATATACCACAAGCACTACGGCGCATTCGCGCGCTTGCCCCGCATGCATGGAGGTTCTGCCGCATTCGCGCTCGCATTCCGACACGCATCATCGCCCGAAAAACACGCCTCATCGGCTGGAGCGTGTTTTTCGGGCGATGATGCGCTCTGCCCACGCACCCCGATCGCGCCCGAGGGAATTCGAGGGCCGGCGTGCCCCTCGCCGTCGCCAAATGAGACCCACCATCCCCTTTTCAACAACTCCGAAAAACTTCCCGTTTCCTCTTGATTGTATACAATATACAGAATACAATATGCGCCATAGGAAGCAAACGGAAATGATCTCTCACGAAAGGATCCGTCATGACCAAGTTCTCCAACGTCATCGTCCGCCGCCCCGCCAAGTCCATGGTCGAGGGCATCACCTCCGCGCCCGAACTCGGCAAGCCTGATTACGAGAAAGCCCTCAAGCAGCATGACGACTACATCGCGGCCCTCAAGGAGTGCGGCGTCGAAGTGACCGTCCTGCCCGCCCTCGAGCAGTTCCCCGACTCCTGCTTCGTCGAGGATCCCGCGGTCATCACGCGCTGCGGCGCCATCATCACGAACCCGGGCGCCGACAGCCGCAACGGCGAGAAGGACGAGATCGAGCCGGCCGTGCGCCAGTTCTTCGACGACGAGCATGTGAAGCGCATCGTGAGCCCCGGCACGCTGGACGGCGGCGACGTCATGATGGTGGGCGACCACTTCTACGTGGGCCAGTCCGCCCGCACGAACGAAGAGGGCATCCGCCAGTTCTGCGAGATCCTGGAAGGCTGGGGCCTCGAGGGTTCCGAAGTGAAGCTGGAGAAGGTCCTGCACCTGAAGACCGGCGTGAACTACCTGGAGGACGGCAACATGCTGGTGTCCGGCGAGTTCGTGACGAAGCCCGACTTCGAGCAGTACAACCGCATCGAGATCCCCGAGGACGAGGCGTACGCCGCGAACTGCATCTGGGTGAACGGCACCGTCATCGTGCCCGAGGGCTATCCCACCGTGCTGAAGGCCGTGCAAGACGCCGGCTACGAGACGATCACCGTCGATACGTCCGAGTACCGCAAGCTGGACGGCGGCCTGAGCTGCCTGTCGCTGCGCTTCTAACCTGGGGGCTGTTTGTGGCGGCCGCCTAGCCGTTCAGAACCTGGGGGCTTTCGCACCCGGCCCCCGACCGCTCGGCCGGGAAAAGCACTAGCGAACAATTCACTGGATTGTTCGCTAGCTCAAACCCCCAGAACCTTCACGGCTATCCGACTCGTCACAAACAGCTCGTCTCCTCCGTTTTTACATCGCCGCATACGGCGCGCTGCGGCACTTGCCCGGCGCGCCGTTGCATTTCCGACGCTCGCACCTTGCCGTGCCCTGCGTCAGCATTCCCTTCGACCCCCAGATAAAGGAGGGGCTATGTCGAACGCTGCCTCTGAAACCCTCGACGGGAGCCTCGCCGCCAGCGCAGGAGCCTCCCGCGACAAAGGTCAGATCATCGACCCGAACGGCCTCGATCTGTTCCGCCTCACCATGATGGTGATCACGGCCAGCATCTGCGGAGGCATCTTCGCGCTGGCCGGCGACATGGCCGCCGGAGGCGCCAGCACCGGCGCCGTGCTCATCAGCTGGGCCATCTGCTTCGTGGGCGTGTTCTCGCTCATGATGTGCTTCAACGGGCTGTCGCAGGCCCGCCCCGATCTCACCGGCGGCATCTACGCCTACGCGGCAGCCGGATTCGGCGACTTCGTCGGGTTCAACTCCGCATGGGGCTACTGGGTGTCGGCGTGCCTGTCGAGCGTGTCGTTCGCCATCCTGCTGTTCTCGGCGCTGGGGTACTTCTTCCATCCGTTTGAAAGCGGCAACAACCTGCTGTCGTGCGTGTGCGCGTCGGCGTTTCTGTGGCTGCTCGTGTGGCTCGTGTCGCGCGGCGTGAAGGAAGCGGCCGGCATCAACGTCATCGTCACCATCGCGAAGCTCGTGCCGCTTGCGCTGTTCGTGCTGTCCATCGCGCTGCTGGGCAAGTTCGACCCCGCCATCTTCATGGAGAACTTCTGGGGCGAAGCGGGCGGGCCCGACCTTGGCACGCAAATCGTGTCCACCATGATCGCGCTCGTGTGGGTGTTCACCGGCATCGAAGGCGCCGTGGTCATCTCGGGTCGCGCGAAATACGCCCGCGACGTGGGCCGCGCCACAGTCATCGGCTTCATCTCGGTGTTCGTGCTGTACCTCATCATCTCGCTGGAGAGCATGGGCGTCATGCCGCGCGCGCAGATGGCCGAGCTGGCCACCCCGTCGATGGCGGGCATCCTCGAACATGCCATCGGGCCTGTCGGCGCGAGCATCGTGAACCTCGGCGTGGTGCTGTCGCTTCTGGGCGCGATGCTGGGCTACGTGATCATCGCCGCCGAGACGCCGTTCGAAGCCGCGCGCCAGGGCGTGTTCCCGAAGTCGTTCGCGCGCACGAACAAGAACGGAGCGCCCATCGTCACCGTGCTCATCTCGACCGGCATCACGCAGCTGTTCCTGATCGTGTCGGTGTTCTCGTCGTCCACGTACCAATTCTTCTACGCGTGCGCCGTGTCCACCATCCTCATCCCCTACGTGTGCTCGGCGGCCTACTACATGAAGATCGCCTGGAAGCGCGAGCACCTGACGCCCGAGCAGGTGAAGAAAGCCCGCGTGTTCGGCACCGTCGGCTTCGTGTACACGGTGTTCCTCGTGTGGGCGGCCGGGCTGGTGGGAATCATGATCACCACTATCCTGTTCGCTCCCGGCATCATCGTATATGCCATGGGCCAGCGCGAACGCGGCGAGAAGATACTGCCAAACATGGCGGACAAGGCGATAGCCGCCGTCATCGTGGTGCTCATGGCGGTATCGATCGCCCTCATGGCCACCGGGACGATACAGGTGCTGTAGCTCCCACTGCGCCGCCTGCTCGCTCGCGCAGGCGGCGCATACGCGCGGGTCGGCGCCGTTCGTTGGGTTACGGCTCCATGACCGATGTTTTCCGTCTCGCTTTCAGCGTGCTACAGTGATACGGATATATCGTCGCACGTCAAGGAGCGTCCCATGAACTTCATCATCCGCTGGCTCGTCACCGCTATCGCCGTGGGCGTTGCGGTGTGGATCGTTCCGGGCATGGATCTGCTCGGCGGCACCGACGCGTGGGTGGGCATCGCCATCTTCGGCTTGATCCTGTCGCTGATCAACATCAGCATCAAGCCCATCATGCAGGTGCTCAGCCTTCCCATCAGCGTGATCACGCTGGGCATCTTCTACCTGGTGGTGAACACGCTCATGCTGTACATCGCGGCATGGCTGGCCAACGGGATCTTCCAAGTGGGACTGGTCATCGACTCGTTCGGCAGCGCGTTCGTGGCCTCCATCGTCATCAGCATCGTATCGGCGCTGGTGAACGCATTGGTAGGCAAGGACTAGCATCCGGATCGCAACCACCTGCAAGCGGCACCGTCGGTTTCGGCGGTGCCGCTTTCTTTGGTTCGAGAGCGCTCCGAAACGATCGGAAGGGTCGTTTGCGTGAATTCTGAGCGCAGATCGCACGCAAACACGACAACCGCCGTACAATGGGCGCGGCAAAAATTGGGCAGGCGCACAAGCAAAGCGGCGCGTGCGCCCGCATACACGTGAGGATTGGAATCGTGAAACAGCAGACCGACGCCGTCTCAGGCGTCTCCGGGTGCGCGTCCGCACCTGCTCATGGCGATGTCTCTTGGCGCGCGAAAGCAGGACGGGCGGGCAAGCGAGGAGCGCGCTTCGCCGCGCAGCTCGCCCTGGTGGTTGCCGTGTACGGTGCGGGATGCGCGATCGCAAGCGTGCTTCCTGTCCGACTTCCGGGCAACATCGTGGGCATGGTGCTGCTGTTGGTACTGCTGGGCACGGGTCTGCTGAAAGCGCGGCATGTGGGCGACGCCTGCGACTGCCTGCTGGACAACATGTCGCTGTTCTTCATTCCCGCCGGCGTGGCCATCATGGGCTGCGTCTCCCTTTTGGAGGGCAACGCGCTGAAGTTCGCGCTCGTATGCGTAATCACCACGGTGATCGTGTTCTTGGCCACGTCGTACACGGTGATGCTCGTGTCTCGGCTGACGGCGAAGCGCGTCGATGCGACAGGCGTCGCCCGCGTCGCCGACGAGGAGGCGTAGGCGCGATGGACGGCATAGCGCAACTCGCACTGACACTCGCAGTGGGAACCGTCGCCTCGTTCGCAGTGTTCAAGCTTTCCGTGCTGCTGTACGAGCGCGTGAAGTCGCCGCTGCTCAATCCCCTGCTGGTTACCGTCGCGTTCATCATCGCGGCGCTCGTGGCGCTGCGCATCCCCCTGGATTCCTACGAGCAGAGCGTGCAGCTCATCTCGTTTCTGTTAGGACCGGCCACCGTGGCGCTGGCATACTCGGTGTACCGGCAGCGCCAGACGCTCAAGGAGCACTTCGTTCCCATCTTCGCGGGCTGCCTTGTAGGCTCGGTGGTGTCCATGGCTAGCGCCTACGCGCTGTGCAAGCTGCTGGGGCTCGACGATGCGCTTGCGCTGTCGTTCATCCCGAAGTCGGTGACCACACCCATCGCCATCGCGGTATCGCAGCAGCTGGGCGGCATCACGTCCATCACGGTGGCCGCCGTCATCGTCACCGGCATCCTGGGCGCCATCACCGCGCCGCTCATGGCGCGTCTGTTCCGCGTGCGCGACGGCATCGCCAAGGGCGTGGCCATCGGAACGTGCAGCCACGCGGTGGGAACGACGAAGGCCCTTGAGATGGGCGAGCTCGAAGGCGCCATGAGCGGCGTCTCCATCGCCGTGTCAGGTCTGCTGACCACCGCCATCGTCATCGTCGCAAGCTGTTTTCTATAGGAAGACGCCACCTCTCCGCGGCAAGCGGCACGAATGCTTCGCGTGAGACGCCCTTTCGTTTTCGCAGATGAACGCCTCGCTTGCGAACTTTGCGCGCAACCGCTTCGTATATGAGCTAGCCTCGCATCGCATTCGCGTGGAAACCGCGTCGGAAACGCCGGCGAGAAACGTGGAATCCGCGTGGCAAGCGCGTCGGACGCGCGCGAGATCGAGGAAGATCCGCGCTGGATGCGCGCCATCTGCGCATGATACGCGGTCGCTATACTAAGAGGTACGAAGCGCAGAGGCGGCGCGGCACCACACCCCTTTCCACCAGATGCTCCCGAGCGAGGGACCGCACGGAGGGAGGTGGACGCCATGACCGTTTTGGCCTTGATAGCGGCGATCCTTGAGTTCGCTTCCAGCTTGCTGGGGTTCTTGACAGCAATAGCGGAACGGCTCCCGATCCGCAAGGACAAGGAGCCGTAACCAAGTAGCCAAACCGCCGAAGCGATTCGAGAGCCGTGGGGAGTTAGAGCTCCCTGCGGCTCGCCTCTATTATACGAACGGGCGGCGCAAAAGCAAGCGCCGTTACAACGCGATCCTATAGATCTCGCGGGCATCGTCCATGGTGAGCTTCTTGAAGCTGCCGAAGGGCTCGCCCTTGTTCTCTTTGAGCGTGGGGATGAGCTTCTCGATGTCGTCTTCCTCCACGTCGAGCTCCGCGAGCGTGATAGGCATGCCGAGCGAGGCGAAGAACGAGCGCGTCTCGTCGATGGCCGACAGCGCGTCGGCGTTCACGTCGCCCGTAGGCGCCAGTCCGAACACCTCGCGACCGTAGTAGGCGAAGCGCGCCGGGTTCGCATCGTAGACGAACTCCATCCAGGCCGGGAACATGACGGCCAAGCCTGCGCCGTGCGTGATCTCGGGATAGAGGGCCGACAATTCGTGCTCCAGGCCGTGCGTCGCCCAGTCCTCGTGACGGCCGACGCCGGCGAGGCCCTGGTGGCACAACATGCCGGCCCACATCACGTTCGCGCGCGCATCGTAGTTCTCGGGATCCACCATGACGCGCGGCGCCTCGGCGCGCACCGTCTTCATAAGCGACAGGCACAGGTTGTCCGTCACCGGCACCGCGCCCACGTCGTCGAAGAAGCGCTCCAGCAGATGGCAGAACATGTCGGTAAGGCCCGCAGCAGTCTGGAACGGAGGCAACGTGAACGTGAGCTCGGGATTCATGAACGCCAGCTTCGGGCGCTGGGCGTTGTTCGCGTAGCCCGACTTCATCTGCAAGGCGTCGTTCGACACCACCGTGTTCTTCGACGCCTCGCTGCCGGCAGCCGGGATGGTGAGCACCACGGCGATGGGCAGCACGTCGTCCGTCGGCCGCTTCGTCTCGAAGAAATCCCACACGTCCCCGTCGTAGTGCGCGCCCACGGCGATGGCCTTCGCCGAGTCGATGACCGAGCCTCCGCCCACGGCCAGCACCCAGTCGACATCGTGCTCCTTGCACAGCGCGATGCCTTCGCGAGCAAGCGTGATCTCGGGGTTCGGACGCACGCCGCCCAGCTCCACGTGCTTGATGCCCTGTGCATCCAACGATGCCTTCACGCGGTCGATCAGGCCGCTTTTCACGGCGCTCTGGCCGCCGAAGTGCAGCAGCACCGTACGCGCACCGCACTCGGCCAGCTTGCTTCCCACCTGCTCTTCAGCGCCCTTTCCGAACACGAAGTGGGTCGGCGACACGAATTCGAAGTTCTCCATAGACGTTCCTTTCCGCCATGCGTTCACGTCATGTTGATTGTTCGTGGTGCAACGTATCACATAGTACTACCAGCAGCGTCTCCAAGAAAGAGCATCCTGCACCGCGCCTCTAGCCCAGCGCCACGTCCAGGATCATCATGACCAGGAAGCCGGCCATCACGCCCAGCGTGCCGGCGTTGGAGTGCTCGCCCAGATGCGCCTCGGGGATAAGCTCCTCCACCACAACGTACATCATGGCACCGGCTGAGAACGCCAGCATCCACGGCATGTACGGCGAGATGAGCCCGGCGAACAGCACCACGAGGATGCCGAACACCGGCTCAGCCAAACCCGACAGCGCTCCCAATGCGAACGCCTTCGGTGCGCTCATGCCCTCCTGCAGCATGGGCAGCGCCACTGCTGCGCCCTCGGGCACGTTCTGGATACCGATGCCGATAGCCAGCGCCACGGCCATGCCGAACATGGCGGGGTCGCCGCCGTTCTGGGCAGCCATGGCGAACAGTAGGCCAACGCTCATGCCTTCGGGGATATTATGCAACGTGACGGCCGTGAACAGGAGCGTGGGACGATCCCATTTGCTGGGCAGGCCCTCGGGCTTGCTCTCGCCCGGATGCAGGTGCGGCAACAGCTGGTGCAGCACCATGAGGAACGCCACGCCGATGGCGAATCCACCCGCAGCGGGAATCCACCCGACCTGCCCCGCTTCCTCCGCGCGCTCGATGGCGGGAATCAGCAACGACCACACAGACGCCGCTATCATTACGCCAGCCGCGAATCCTAGGAATATCCGCTGAAACACCATGCTGTTGCGCTTGCGAAACAGAAAAACCGACGCAGCGCCCAACGTGGTCATCAAGAAGGTGAAGCCGGTCCCGCCGGCAGCCCACAGCAAAGCAGTTTGCATGCTTGCTCCTATCGTATTCACTCGTTCGTGTCCATCGGCGCGTCGCACGGAATCGGGGAAACCGACGGCATCGCGCAGAGCCGTGTCCTTGTATCAATCCACAGTGTACGACAATAATCGATCGCGCACGCGATGCTTTCCCTCAGCGTCAACTTGAAGCTGCCAGCGCACGGGACCCCATCATCGCCCGAAAAACACGCCTCAGCGCGTGGAGCGTGTTTTTCGGGCGATGATGGGGGGGGCTTGCAGTGAACTGCGCCCCGGTTCTTGGACAAGGAAAATAAAGGTGGCTATGCTGCTAAGGACTGGTTCCGGAATTCCTCCGGGGTCAGTCCTTTCAGTTTAACCTGCCTTCGCCTCGTGTTCCAGTGGACGATGTACGCCTCGAGCCTCTCCTTGAACTCCTCGAAGCTCTCGAAGCTCTGCCCGCGGAAGAACTCGTCCTTGATATGGCCGAAGACCTGCTCGGTCGCGCCGTTGTCGATGCAGTTGCCCTTTCTCGACATGCTCTGGACGATGCCCGCCTCCTCGAGCGTCTTGCAATAACCGTCGTGCTGGTACTGCCATCCCATGTCGGAGTGCATGACCGGGCTCGCGGCCTCCGGCATCTTCGCCAGCAGGCCTTCCAGCATCTCCTTTTGCTGCGCCATGTTCGCAGACCGCGATATGCTCCAGGACACGATCTCCTTGCTGCCGAAGTCGTACGCTGGGGCAAAGTAGGCCCTGCCCCACGGGGCCTTGAACTCGGTGACGTCCGTGCCGAGCTTCTGCCAGGGTTCGTCGGCTGAGAAGTCCCTGTCCAGGACGTTGTCGAACGCCCTGCCGACAACGCCTTTGAACGAGTTGTACCTGTGGTAGTCGCTCTCGCGCCGGATGCCGCAGCTGATGCCCATCTCGTGCATGATCTTCAGTGCGGTCTTGTCGGCTATCGCCACGTCCTCCTCGGCGCGCAGGGCCATGGCGACCTGCCTGTGTCCGCAGCCGTTGGCCGTGCGGGAGAACACCTCCGCCACCTTCTCCCATAGCTCCGGCCTCGTCGGCCTCGGCGGGTGCGAGCGGGCGCGGTAGTAAGTCGATCTCGGGAGCCCGGCGGCTGCCAACAGGTCGGAAAGAGCGTGGCCTTGCCCTGAAAGCATCTCGATCACTTGGGACTTCTCCCAGCTCGAGACTTCTCCGCCTCCAGGGCGCGGACTTTTTTTAAGTAGGCGTTCTCGGCTTCGAGCCTGCGCACGCGCGCCTCGAGCTCTTGCTCGCGCGTCTTGGGCGCGCTTTGAGCCGCAGATCCCTTCGGCCTGCCCTTGGGCTTGGGCCTGAGAGCGTCGGCCCCGCCTTCGCGGTAGAGCCGGCACCAGGAGTCGAGCGGGGTCCTCGACGCGATGCCGAAGGCGGCCATGGCCTCGGGCTTGCCCATCCCCTCGTCCACGACGGCCCGAGCTGCGGCGACCTTCGTCTCCCAAGCGTATCTCGTTTTCCGGCTACCCATGCAGAGCAGCACCTCGCTTCCGACCGACCTGTACGTCAGAAGCCATTTTTCCACGATGCTGGCCGACATGCAAAGCCTCGCGGCGACGATGTCCCTGCCGTACCCCTCGTCGAACAGCTCGACCGCTAGTTCGCGCATCTTCCTGTCATGCTTCGGCGGCATAAAGAAGCCTCCCATCTCTCGAACTTTACTTTCTTGTCCAAGAAATGGGAGGCAGTTCACGTCGGAGCCCCCCCCCCCGACGCAACGAGGCCGGGGATGCTCCCCGGCCTCATCGAAAGGAATACCGACAGTACCGCTTGGCTGAAAGCCTACTAGCCCACCGCTCACACGATGTTCGTAGCAATACCTCACGAGACTGTTTACTTGGCGAAGATAGTCTTTATTCGTTCGTATTGCGATTTTTTTTATCAACTGTCGGACAACGCCGATTGTACGCTCTTTTGTTCGGTTTGCGAACCCTCAGAAGCGTTTTTGTGCAGGTGAACAACCAAATCGTTGCCAATCGTCACCGCGTTGTCACGCCTCCGTTTCGGGTCGGCTACGCAAACTTCCCGGCCGCAAGGTCACGCCCGAGCAGTGAGGCAGTACCTGGGTTCGCTGTAAACGAAAAAACGCCCCCGCATGGGCGGGGGCGCGATAGCTCGGAGATGCTTGCGACCTATTCCGCAGCAGCCAGCGGGGACGGCACGGAGTACACGCGGGCGGCGTTCTCCTGATCGAGGTCGTACAAGGCCTTCGCATCGGAGCCGAACAGCTTCATGCGGGTGATCATCTTGTCGGCGTTGTCCTCTTCCTCCTGCTGCTCCTCGATGAACCAGTCGAGGAACTTCATGGTGCGGTAGTCCTTCACCTCGGCAGCGGCGGCGTAGATGTCGTTGATGAGGCTGGTCACGTACTTCTCGTGCTCGAGCGCGGCCTCCAACGGCTCCAGGAACGTGGTGAATTCCTTGTCGGGCTGATCGATGGCCAGCAGCTTCACCTTGCAACCGTTCTCGTGCAGGTAGTTGCGGAAGATAAGAGCATGGTCGCGTTCTTCCTTGGCCTGGATCTCGTACCAGTTGGCAAAGCCCTCGAGACCCTCCTCCTCGTAGTAGTCGGCGAAGGACAGATACAGATACGAAGAGTACAGCTCCTTGTTGATCTGATCGTTCAGCAATTCGTACACGCGTGCGTCCATGAGCATCTCCTTCTTGGGTCGTACGGGGGTGTAAACAGGTTGGGCACCCCGTTTCATCTGCGTATATGATAAACCTCATAAGGCTTTCCGACGAGGTTCGCGCGCACGCTCGCGCCAAATCAACACAGCGGCCAACCGGATGCCAGATGCTTATTCGACCTCTTCGGCCAAGTCGAGCAGCTCGCCCTCTTCGCTCGCCCTCCGCGCGGGTTCGCCCGCCGCATGGAGCCGCCCTATGGCCGCCACCACCTCGCTCAGCACTACAGCCACGATGTAGATCGATAGGACGCTCGACCACAGCAACTGGGCGTGAGCGCCGAACAGCTGAAATACGGTCATGCCGACCACCACGCTGGCCGCACAGCTTGCGCAAAACGCAGCGAACACTTTGGAGAATCCCACGTCGGAGCTCTTCGCCATCCACAACAGAACCACGAGACCCAGCACGTTCATCAACGCCACGCCCAAATAGGAGATGGTGGAGAACAGCATCAGCCCCGATAAGGCGCCGGTAACGTTGGCGATCGGGCACACAAGCATGAGAGCCGCCGCAACGGGAAGCGCTATACGGTAGAACGCTTGAAGAATGCCGCCTCGCGCGCGGTACGCGTGCGCAACTACCCACCATACCACTATGGCTAGCAGCAGATACGCCATCGGCTTGTACGCGACGTCCCCGGACTCGACACCGATCCGATCGGACCATAGCGTCAAACCGATCGTGAAGAAGTTGAACATGAGACCGGCAACCGCCGCCCATCCCTTCTGCATGACTTCGCGCATGGTTTCGAGCGGCTTTACCGCGACGACGCTGCGCAAGCCGGCCTTGATTTCGTCGGCCTGCACGATCTGGCTCGCCAGCAAGGGCAGCGCCCCGCACGATACCAAGACGAGCATTCCAAGGCAGAACAGAAACGGCGTGCCGGCATGCGACACCACGAACCACCAGCACGAGGCCGCCAAGAATGCCAGCATCGTGTTGAGCAGTGCCCCTTGGTAGGAAAACAGACGATAGTAGCGACCCCATTGACGCAGCAGGCAGGTCAGGCCGAAGCCCAGGAACAAACCAGCGCCCGCAGCGCTCACCGGAGTAGGCAAAACCTGGTAGAGCAACGCGCACAGTACGCCCGCGATCGATGCGAGCAGCCCTACGCCGATGGACCAGCGTCGCTTCTCGCCGTCGTGCGCTGAAACGAACACGACGACGCACAACGCCACAACGCCCACAAGGAAAGAATGGATGAACAGATCCGCCGCGCCTTCGAGCGCATAGGCGCCCAGCAGCAGATTATCGGCATGCAGGCATAGCGCGAATCCGGCAAGAACGCAGGACAGCGCCAAGCCCATGGGCGACCACTCGCGAGCATATTTCGTGATACCGTTGATCAGATTACCTTTCCATGAAGCGATCTATTATAGTGCAAAAGCACGTAAACGCAGGTAACAGATACCAGATCGGCCGCGTGAGAAGTCCTTGATCCCAGCGTTGCGCAGCAGAAACGCTCGGCAGCCCGCAAACGCACGCGCGCCGCCCCGGAGGAGCGGCGCGCGGAACATCAGGCTGGGCGATGCCCGTTACAACATGGGCACCACCATGGTCAGCGGCAGAGCCGCGACCACCACCAGGTAGCGCAGCAGGAAGCCGCCCACCAGCACGCCCGCGTCGGACGCGGCGCTGATCCAGTGAGCTTTGCGGCTCTCCTCGAACTCCTTCGGGCTGAAGAACAGAAGCCACGTCTCCAGCGCCGTGGGCAGCACGAGGCCGATGAGCACGAGCCCGATCCAGAACAGCGGCGCGTATCCGCCGACCAGCAGCGACATCACCGAGTTCCAGCCGGCCGTGGAATTCGTGCACGTGATGAACATGAGCGCAGCGATCAGCACAAGCTCGATGACGGGCAGGCAGAAGTGGAACTTCTTGAGCACGCCCACGCGGTTGAACTCGTCAGCATGCCTGAAGATGCCGATGAGCAGCACCGACGCCGCGCCGGTAGACATGGCCGACACGAGGAACAAGATAGGCAGCAGCGCGTTGTTCCACAGCGGGAACGTCTTGCACACGCCCAGCAGGGCGCCCGTGTACATGGCCACGGCCACGCCGAACACCACGCCGGCGATGTCGAGCCACACCGGCACGCGCTTCTTCACGAAGTCGAGGACCACCACGACCAGCGATATCACCGTGAAGCCGCCGAGGAACACGACGCCCCAGGTCATGACCGATCCGAAGTTTGTCAGCAGCAGGGCGAAGCGCAGCGGGTTCATGAGGCCCGCCTTCGCATCGAACATCAGCAAGCACAGGCCGATGATCACCACGATAGGCGCCACCAGATGCCCGATCTTGCGCATCGACACGGCCTCGGGATGTCGCCACCCCAGAAAAGCCGAGGTCACGAACGCGCCGCCGCCGAGACCGGCGAGGAACAGATACCATGCGATGATGGCACCCCAAATAGGTTCAAACGTCATCGTTCATCACCTCACGTAAAATACTTTGGACTTGGTCAGGTCGCCTGCGATAGGCTGCGCGTTCGTCGCGACGATCTCCTTCGAGATGTCGCTGTCCGGGTCGTCCAGATCGCCGAACATACGCGCCCCCGTCAGGCAAGCCTCCACGCACGAGCACATCTTCGTGCCCGTCGTCTCGGCCGACACCGTGCAGAAGCGGCACTTGTCCACCGCGCCCGTCTCCTCGTTGCGCACGCGCACCTGGTAGGGGCACGCCGCCATGCAGTACAAACAGCCGATGCAGCGGCCGTGGTCCACGCCCACGATGCCGTCCGCGCCGATATAGGCGGCGCCGGTGGGGCACACCGCCACGCAGGGGGCGTCCTCGCAGTGCATGCACTGCAAAGGCACCGTCTCCACGCGCACGTTGGGATACGTTCCCACCTCGTGCTCCTCGTAACGGATGAAGTCCTCGGTGGGCAACAGGTTGTTCTGGCGCTGGCAGGCCACGCGGCAGGCGTAGCAGCCGATGCACTTCTTCGTGTTGATGAGCATTCCGTAGCGAGCCATTACGCACCTGCCTTCTTAACGTTGACGACCGTCTCCTGCGTGCAGGCCGACCCGTAGCCCGGCTCCATGCGGAAGGGAACGTAGTCCATCTGGCGCAGGCCCACCTCGTAGGCGGTGTGCTGGTCGGGCGACGAGCAACCGTAGTGGCTGGGCATGTACAACGCCGTCGGGTTGATGCGCTGCGTGACCTTCACGCGCACGCGACCCGTGTGCTGGCCGTTGGACACCTCCACCTCGTCGCCGTCGGCGATGCCGCGGCGGGCAGCCGTGTCGGCGTTCATCCACACGCGCGTGAGGTCGTAGTCCTTCGTGATCTGCATGAGGTCCTCGATGTTGGCCGTCTGGGTGTGGCTGTGGATGGCCTGCTTGCCGCCGATCAAGCGCAGCTCGTCGCCCATGGGCATGACAGCCGGTTCGACCCACACCGGATAGGGCGACAGCCCCGCCTTCTCGCACGCCTCGCTGGCGAACTGCACCTTCTCGGTGGGCGTCTTCCACTTCGGCGTGGAGCCGTAGGAGAACTCCTTTTCGGGGAAGTGCGCCGTGCCCGTCTTCTTCAGCGCTTCCAGCGACAGCCCCACGGTTTGGAGCTGAGCGTCGGCCAGCTCGTCCACGCTGAACTGGAAGTACTCGCCCACGCCGCACGCCTCGGCCAGCTCGGAGAAGATCTGGTCCACCGGACGCGTGTTGGGATGCACCTTCTCCAGCACCTGGTCGCGCAGCGCGACAGCCGGCACCTTGCCACCGATGAACTCCGGCAGCTCGAGGCGCTCGAGGTAGCTGGTATCGGGCAGCACGTAGTCGGCCAGCAGGGCCGTTTCGGACATCTGCACGTCCACGACCACTATGAGGTCCAGCTGCGACAGCGCGTCAGCCAAGTACGCCGTGTTCGAATAACCGGCGGCCATGTTCGAGTTGTAGAAGAACATGCCCTTGATGTCGCCGTTCTTGGCCTGCTCGGCGGCGAAGAGGTTCGTGCCCATGCTGGTCAGCGCCAGCGGGTACTCCTCGGTGCCGGCGATCTTGTTCTCGGGCTTCGGCACGCTGGGGAACTTCTCCTTGTCCACATCGCCCGCAGACACGCTGGGCGTGAAGATGGCGCCGCCCTCCTGGTTCCAGCAGCCCAGCAGCGTGTTGAACAGGCATACTGCGCGCGCCGTCTCGCCGGAGTTCGCGTACGAGCAGCCGAACGCGCCGCGCCAGCTGGGCTCGATGGACGCCGCGGGGGCCGCTTCGGCGAACTCCACAGCCAAACGCGCGATAGTGGTTGCGGGGATGCCGGTGATCTTCTCGGCCCATTCGGGCGTGCAGTCGGCCAGCGACGCGGCCCAATCCTCGAAACCCACCGCGTTATCGGCCACATACTGCTTGTCGTACAGGCCGCGCGTCACCAGCACGTTCGACATGGCCAGCAGGAAGGCCAAGTCGGTACCGGGGTTGATGGGCACCCATTCGTCGGCGAACGCGATGGAGTTGTTGCAGCGCGGATCCACCAGCACGATATGCGCGCCGTTTTCGTGGGCGCGCTGCAGCTCTGCCACCGAACTGGGGCGAATGGCGTCGGCGTAGCTGCGGCCGATGAACATCGTCATCTTGGAGTTCTCCATGTCGGACGCATAGCTGGCCGCGCCGATGGCCTGGGTGAAGCCGCTTTCCTTCGACAGATTGCAGGCAGCGCCGTGCGTGTACACGTTCGCCGAGCCCAGCGCGTTCATGAAGCGCTTCGTGTAGTACTTGCCCGACGGACGCGGATCCTGCACCATGGCAAGCGCCTGCGGCCCCTTGTCGGCGATGATGGCCTTCACCTTCTCGGCGATCTCGCTGTAGGCCTGATCCCACGAGATGGCCTCGAATGCGCCCTTGTCGTTCTTCTTGAGCGGATCGGTGAGGCGGTCCTTCGAATAGGCGATCTGGGAATAGCCGTAGCCACGGGCGCAGAGCTTGCCCTGGGCGTACGGATGGTCCTCGTCGCCGATAAGCTTCGTCAGGCGCCCGTCGACGACGTACGCCGTGAAACCGCATTTGCTCGAGCAGGCGTTGCACAGCGAATGGACGGTCTTGGTTTCTCCCCCTTGGGCCCCGTCATCAGCGTGCGCCTGCTCCCAAGCGTCGAAGCTCACATAGCCGGCCGCCGCCGTGAGCGCGACCGCTCCGGCGCTGCCAGCCAGGAAGCTCCGCCTGGTTATAGCGTGTTCTGACATAGCTGCTTCCTCTCTTATATGCATGCATGTAAACGATTGCGTTCGGCACGCGCATCCGCGTCGATCCCTTGCTCGCCAGCACCCGACGTCAACGCCAGATGCTCCCGCATGCCCACGAGCACGTCGACCAGCCCGATGTAGAACCGGGCGTCGTCGGCAAGCTCCAGCAGGCGCATGCGATACGCGGTGAGCCACGAGAACCGCTCCAAAACGAATTGGCGGGCGGCATCTCGCATCCCCGACCGCAGCAGCACGGCTGCAAGGTCGAGCTCGAGCGCAAGATGATCCGGGCACGCCGAAAATTCCGGCGGCACCCGCATGCCCATGCGCTCCACGAGATCGCGCATATAGCGCGCCGAATCTCCCTGGTACATGCCCTCGGCTTTCGAGAACGGAGACGGCAGCGACCCGTTCGACCACGTCGTGTACAACGACTCTGCCGGCACTGCCGATTCCGGCAGCCCTCCCGTGAAGTGGCGTGCGGCGAACAGCCGCTTCTCGTCGTACGTCGGCGGCGTGAACAGCGCCTTCACCTCGCCGGCGGAAAGGAACTCCTGAAGCGGGCAGCGGCTGCGGACGCGGGCTATCGGGCTGGTCGGCTCGCCGAGCGCGTCGTCGTCCTGCAAGCCGCGCCGAGCGGCGTCAAGAAAATCCGACCAGAGCGGGCCGTCTATCAGCTGCTTCCACTCGTCTTGCCCGACGGGCGCGAAACACATCGACAGCACCGTGAACATCTCGTCGTATTCCATGGCTTTTGCCTCCTTTCCGCATCTCTTCGGATCGGCCGCGCTTTCAGCGGGCCGAAACCGGACATGTCCAGCGATCACGCCTACGCTTGCACGAGGGTCGTCGTCCTCACGACGCCCTGGTCGATGACCTTCTGCGCGATATCCTCCCAATCGATGAACTTGATGGCGCCGTTCGGGCACTGCTCGGCGCAGCGTCCGCACGAAATGCACTTCGTGGATACGCCGGTCTCGCTGTCGACGCGCGGCATGTTCCACGGGCACGCCTGGCTGCACATGCCGCAGCCGATGCACTTCTTCGTGTCCACCGTGCGCGCACCGGACTCTTCGTCGGCGTAGATCGCGTGGACCGGGCAGTAGTTCATGCATGCCGGGTCGGCGCACTGCTTGCAGTGCTCGACAGTGAACTCGCAGTTATCGTAGATGCCGTCCTTGGTATCGACGCTGGCACCGAAGTTGTAGTTCGGCCACACGCGCACGCGGGCTATGTGCTGGCACACGCGACCGTCGTTCTTCAGCGTGCACATCATCTCGCATCGCTGGCAGCCCGAGCAGCGGGCACGGTCGGTCACGATCATCTTCGTGGGCGTGGTGCGTATCTCGATGCGCCCCGAAGCGATCGAGGCCGACGTGACGCCCCACGACGCCAGCACGCCGCCGACCACGAGGCCGGCAACGCCGCAGCCGGCCATTGCCAGCACCGTGCGGCGCGTAAAGGTTTTCTGCTTGGGCTCCTCTTCGGGCCCGGCGCTCTGAGGCGCGGGCGCGGATGCGTTCGTCTCCGGCGCAGCGGCCGGGAAGCTCGTATCCTCGGAGGTGTTCTGGTTCAGATTGGAATCTGACATAGCCTAGTGCTCCCTCCCTCACATAGGTACGGTGAGTGTCGTTTTCCTCGTCCCGTCGTCGCGCGAGTGTTCGATGCCCCTTTTAGGGGAACCGCCCCGAATGGAACGTTCGCGGCGACGGCTTGCGCTCGATATCGCTCCGCGCGCAGCCCCACACAACGCACGAAAGTATAGGATGGCCCCGTGCACGGCCCCTCCCCTCTTTGAGGTACTTTTTACCGCTGATCGGCTAGTTCCTCAAAATACCCTCAAAGAGGGGATGCCTCGTCCGCCTCTGTCGGCATACTGGCGAACGACGATTGTTGTCAGCACTCGCATCGCCCACGCAGGTTCCCACACAACACCGAACCTCAGTAATCTATCCAAGATTTGGAGATGCAACATGGCTGACGAAACATCGTATGGATGGGCCGGTAAGATCCTCCGCGTCAATCTGAGCACGGGCTCGATCACGACGCAGCCGACCGACCCCTACAAGGAGTACATCGGCGGCATGGGCTTGGCCAACAAGATCATGTACGACGAAGTGCCCGCCGGCACCGACCCCTTCTCCCCCGAGAACAAGCTCATCTTCGCCGTAGGACCGCTGACGGCTTCCGGCGTGCCCCTGGCCGGCCGCACCACCATCTGCTCGCTGTCCACGTTCACGAAGGACCACCTCGTGGTGGACGCCCACTGCGGCGGCATGATCGGCGCGAAGATCAAGCTGGCCGGCTGGGACGCCGTGGTTCTGGAGGGTGCATCCGACCACCCCGTATACCTGAACATCGTCGACGACAAGGTGGAGATCAAGGACGCCGGCTTCGTGTGGGGCATGGGCACCCGTGAGACCACCGAGATGCTGTGCCGCAAGGAAGGCGTCGAGGCGTGCGTGGCCGCCATCGGCCCCGCCGGCGAGAACCTGCTTCCGTACGCGTGCATCATCAACGCGCGCAACCACTCCGCCGGCGCCGGCACGGGCTCGGTGATGGGATCGAAGAACGTCAAGGCGCTGGTGGTGCAGGGCAACGGCAGCGTGAACGTGAAGGACCCGCAAGCCGTAGCCGACCTGTCCGACTACATGCTGCGCGAGGTCATCGGCTCCAACAACAACCACGTGGTTCCGCAGACGCAGCAGGAATGGGCCGAATTCTACGACAAGGGATCCCGCTGGTCCGCCCGTAGCGGTCTGACCTGGGGTATGGCCGAAGACGGACCCATCGACACGGGCGAGCCGAAGCCGGGCGAGCTGAACACGGTGGGCTATCGCTGCATGAAGTCGGTGTACGACCTGGGCGAGGTGGCCGAGAAGTACACCATCAAGATGGACGGCTGCCACGGCTGCCCCATCCACTGCTACTCCGACCTGCGCACCGAGCGCACCGGAGAACTGGGCGGCAAGACCACGTCGGGAAACACCTGCGCGGCCAACTTCCCGTTCAAGTACATGGAGGGCATCCTCAAGACGGGCATCGCCGAGGACAGCGAGTCGGGCATTGTATGGAACACGCTGATCGGCACCACCATTGACGAGCTGGGACTGTGGTGCAACTACGCGCAGCTGTGGCGCGACCTGGCGCACTGCATCAAGGCTGGCGTGTTCGACCGCGTACTTCCCGAAGAGGAGAAGGCGAAGTACGACTGGCAGCGCATCTACAACGACGACCCCACCATCATGGTGGAGCTGCTGAACGACATCGCCCAGAACGACTCCGAGATCGCCCACATCGCCTACGGCCCGTACCACTGGACCGAGCGCTGGGATGACAAGGGCTGGTTCGATCAGCAGCCCAGCCAGCTGATCAACTACCGCGGCTGGCCCGTGCACCACGCCATCGAGTGCTTCGGCCAGGTAGGCGGCGTGTACAACATGATGTTCAACCGCGACGATATGATCCACTCCGCCGTGAATTTCCAGGGCTGCGGCCTGCCTTTCGAGCTGAAGCAGGAAATCGCCGAAGAGGTGTGGGGCGGCAAGGACGCCATCGACCAGAACAAGAACTACACGCCCATGAACGAACGCAAGGCGAACTTCGCCTGGTGGAGCGTGGTCACCGACGTGCTGCACGACTCGCTGACGCTGTGCAACTGGACGTGGCCCATGACCATGAGCCCCACGAAGGCGCGCAACTACCGCGGCGACCTGGACCTAGAGGCCAAGTTCTTCAAGGCCGTCACCGGCGAGGACGTGACCACCGACGACCTGTACCAGGCCGGCGCCAGAATCATGACGCTGCAGCGCGCCAACACCGTGCGCGGCATGACGAAGGAAGACGGCACCAGGGGCGAGAACGACATGCGCAACGTCCATGATGTGATGTGCGCCTGGACGTTCGATATCGACCCGGACAAGAAGCCCTTCACCGAGGGCACCATCAAGATGGACCGCGACGACTTCCAAACCGCCCTGGGCATGGTGTACGACACGTTCGGCTGGGATCACGAGAAGGGCTGCCCGACGGCCGCCTGCCTCGACCAGTACGGCATGGCCGACGTTAAGGAAGAGCTGGACAGCCTGGGTCTGCTGCCGTAGAGCAATCCTCCGCAGGGCCGCAACCCCTCCGCGGCTTTCGCCCCCCTACCAGAACGCCCCCGGATGCAGCATCCGGGGGCGTTCTCGATTGAGCGGGAAAGGCGGCCGAAGAATACGACGACAGCCCTACGCTTCGGCCATCTTCAACTCCACTCTCGTGGATCTCAAAGAACAGTGCTCGCAGATCATGCAGGGGACGCTCAGGGAGTTGCAGGGGACGACCGCGTCAAGCTCTTCGAGGGAGGCCCCTTGGCGAACGAGATAATCGCCGATGAGGGCACGGACGGCCTCGATGGCGAAATGGATAGTGTACACCTTGTCCACGGGAACCCCGTCGAGCGCCGTCTTCACGTCGTCGGTCGTGATGGCCAGCGCCTCGTCGAACGTACATCCTTCGAGCATGGAGCACACCACGCTGGCGCACCCCGTGACGGCCAGGCAGCCGCGCGTCTTGAAGCCGGCGCGCACGAACGTCCGCGTGTCGTGGTCGATCACGGCGAACAGGCGCAGCGCCACCTCTCCGCGCTTCGACTTGCCCACCATGCTCTGGGCGTTGAACCCTTCGGGGGCGCCGCCGTTGCGGAAGTTCGCAACCACGGACAGCAGCGTGTCGGAGTAGCCCGTCACGCCGTCCTCGATCTCGGTTTGGTACACGTCGGCCGTGCGCAGCACATGGCGGTCCTGCACCTCGCGGTACACGTTGCGCGCTTCGTCTTCCATGGAGAACCTCTCTTTCTAGCAAGATCCTGCAACTCCGCGCCTGCAGCGCTTCGCTCAGGACGACTAATGCAAGTACGCCGAACGGGCGCGATAGCGTTTACAGAAACATGTCGCGCTCGACGGAGTTCCACTCTGCGAGCGACTTGGCGTAGGCGGGCGTCAGGTACTCGGTGGAGAAGTAGTACACGTCGCCGTTCGACGCAGCGACGGTATCGAGGTCCGGATAGGCGCCGCTGTCGCGCACGGTGCGCCACAACTCGTCGATTTCATCGGCCGACAGGTTGAACGGCTCGTTGGACAGCGACGACGCCTCCATGGGGCGCGGGTACTTCCGCGATTCGTCGCGCACGCACTCCACAAACGTGAGCACGCGATCGTCCTCGCTGGCGAGGAACGACCACCGCGCGTACGCATCGGTCATGCGCTCGGTGGAGTACAGATAGTAGCTGTGCTTGCCGACGAGCGCAACGATATCGTCGCAGGGAACGCACGGGGGATCGGCCAGGGTTTCGGCATCCTGTGCGCTATCGCGCCGCTCGGGATCCTTCGACTCCGCGCCTTCGGCGCTGCGCTCAGGATGACGGAGCTCCTCTGAGGCTTCGGAGCTGCGCTCGGGCTGGCGTGGCTCTTCTGCGCCCTTCGCCGTCGCAGCGCCTTCCGACTCGGGCTCCTCCTCCGTGCGCAGAATGCGGGGAACGCCCACCGCACGGGTCGCCGTGCGAACGGGGGTCGCGGAAGCCGCAACGACGCGCGCGTCGCGCTCAGCCCTGCGATCCTCAAGGTACTCGTACACGAACATCTCCCAGTCTTCGGCCGAGAAATGCGCCGGCACGAGGCCCGCCTTCAACCACTGCGCCGGCTGAACAAGCTTGGCATCCGCAGACTGCGCGCGCACGTCATCGAATACCGCCGTCAGAAACAGACGCTCGACCTCTTCGTCGCTCAATTGCGCCTCGGCAACTTCCCCCTCGCGACTATCGGCAGCCGTTTCGGCAACACGCTCCCATGCGGGCATCGCTATTGGCGCGCTGACGCTTTCCGCTTCGTCGGGAACCTTCAAACCGAGCGATTCGATATCTTCTCCTTGTTCAGCCATTGCCCGGATCACTTCGTCTCGAATTCGCTGAGCTTCTAAGTCAACCACCGCATCGCTCCTTTCCCCTGCGTTGTTTTTCGTATGGTATGATGACCCACGGCGCGCATCCGCCATCCCCTCTTTGAGGATAAATCGAGGTGAATGGAGGACGCGTCCGCGTCGACTACGTACCAAGCACGGGGAGGGAGTGTACGGTTGGGCGCACGCACGACAACAGCACCGACTCCAACAGGCGCCGAGCAAAACCAGGCCCGCAACGGACTCGAGGGAGCGGCACATCGCTTCGCGCCGCTCTGGCCGCTTATCCTTGGTCTGGCTTTCGGGCGGGCCGGACTGATCGTCGCCAGCTATGGAAGCTACACCAGCACCGACGAAGGTATTTTCACCGACGGCGCCATGCTGGTGGCATTAGTCGTCTTGGCTTTGTTCCTGGTCTTCATCGTCCTCAGCAAACGAACGATCAGCAAGCACGTCACCAACGTGATCATGCGCACATGCGTCGCACTGGAAGCGTTTGTGCTGATGGCTCTCGCCGTATTCGACCTTTTCGGCATCGGCGACGAAATCGAGCGCTTCGCGCTGAGCTCGCTGTGCACCCTCGTGTCGTCAGGCGCCATCTATTATTGGCTGCGCCGCGCCCGCGGAACGAGCACGACCACGGCTGCCGTCTTCGTGTTCGCCGCGCTCATCATCAGCGAAGTGGAGATTTATCTGTGCACGCTGCTGCCCGTATTCGCGGGAAACTTCGTTGCCGCCGCGCTCGTGCTGCTGCAATACCCCTGCATAATATGGGCGCGCAGGCAACGCCAACCGCATGACATCGTCTCGCCAACGCAGGCCAACGATTACTTCGGATTCTCAAAAACCATGTTGCAAAGCAAGCAGTTCCTCACTGCCACTGCACTGGGCATCGGATGCCTGTCTATCGTAATCGGCTTGCTGCGCGGCTACCCCGACGGCACCTCCATCGCGTTCACGCCCGCTACGCGCATCGCGTACGCTGCGCTGACCATCGGCGTGAGCGTCGCGTTGATCGTATTGGTGCTGAAGCGGCGAGAACGCGTCATGACCGTAGGGATTTTCGTGATCATGGAACTGCTGGCCTGCTTCGCGCTGATCGCCTATGCCGGATTTCCCGACATGTTGGACATCGGAGCGGTATTCACCACCACGTTCAACGCGCTCATGGTGGGATTCACCTGGTACGTCATCATCGCGTTCATGAGCTACGGATGGCGCGACCCGTACTATTACGCCATCGCAGGATGGCTGGTGTGGCTAGGCTGCCGCGCCGTAGCGCGTATCGCGTTGCTGGCGGCTCACGAGCTGTTCTCCAACGACATGCTCATGAGCGCCGCGATGGGCACCATGGTGGTCCTCTCCACGCAAGTGGTGTTCGTGCAATTCCTCAATATCACGCGTCGCAACGCCGAGGAACAAGAGGAGCAGAGCGCACGACGACAGAGCATGCTCAAGATCATGGGACTCGACGAACACGAAAGCCTTGCGGACATGCGACAGGCCTCCATGAAGCACAACGCCGAAGAGATGGGCAAGCAGTTCCTGTTGTCCGATCGGGAGATCGAGGTGATGGCGCTGTATGCGCTCGGCTACACGCAGAAGCGCGTGGCCGAAGAGCTGTTCATCACGCAGGGCACGGTGCATGCCCACATCAAGCGAATCTACGCTAAAACCGGCTTGCACTCCCGTCAGGAGATCCTCGACTATCTTGAACAGTACGCGTCGTAGAATAGGATGCCGGCGCTCGCCGCGCATACGGCATGCGTCGGCAGACGAAGAGACGAAAGAAGACCCTGGGGGAACGGGATGCCGAATCTCATCGACATAGCGCAACGCCTGGCCGAGCGACCGATGGTGGCGCTGCTGCATGAAGAGCGCTGTCTGCCGGAGCGCGATCTGGGCTCCACCTGCACGCGTTGTGCCGAAGCGTGCCCGGTCGACGCGATCGCCGTCGGGTTGGAGCGCGATACGGAGGCGTCGCCCGCCGCCGCATACGGGTCCGTGGCGAAAAACGGCCCGGCCGGACCGCGCATCGACGATGACGCGTGCGTGCGTTGCGGCCGATGCGTCACGGCGTGCCCCACCGCCGCGCTTTTGGCGATAGCACCGCTCGACGACGACGCGCTGTTGGAAGCGAGCGTGCGGGCGGGAGCCGCGGCGGCGAAGCGGGCGGCGGGTTTTGCAGCGGAAGAGGCCGAGGGTCAGGGAGATTCGATCGGGACGCGCGATGCGGAAGCCCAGGTCGAGGCCCCGCAAGCCGCAGTCGCTCCCGCTTGCGCTGGATTCGCGTGCGAGCGCGCTGTGCGCGCAGGCCACATCGATGCCGAGCGCACGGTCGCCCTTCCCTGCCTGGCGTGGGTGGACGAAGCGCTCATCGTGCACATGGCGCGCGCGGGCGCGCGGCGCATCCTGCTGCTGACGGCTCCGTGCGCCTCGTGCGAGCACGCCAAAGCCGTCGTCGACTTGCCGAAAACGGTGCGCTCGGCTCAGCGCATCCTCGACACGTGGCAGCTCGACGCCGCTGCGAGCATCGTCGAAACCGTCGACGATGTAGCCGCGTCCGAGGACGAGGACGCCGCTGGCGAAGTGTCGCGGCGCGGCCTGTTCTCGCAAGCGCGCTCGGCGCTGGTGGAAGCGGCCACCGATGCAGCGTCGGCGCAGATGGACGCGCTGACGGGCCGAAGCGCGACCGACGCCCCCGCGCCCGAGCCCGACCGCCGCCGCTGGCAGCTGCTGGACGACCTGCACGCCGCGGGCCTCCCGGCTGGCGATGCCGTCGTGCCGCGCGCGCTTGCGCCGCGCGTGGACATCGATCCCGAGCGCTGCTCGGGCTGCGCGCTATGCGCGGGCTTCTGCCTCACGAAGGCGCTGCGCAAGGCCGGCAAAGCGCCAGGCGGGCGCACCCTGCTGGAATTCGATGCCGCGCTCTGCCGCGATTGCGGCACCTGCACCGACACCTGCCGCTACGGCGCCATCTCCCGCGAGGAGACGCTCACCGTATCCGAGCTGTTCGCGCTCGAACCGCGCGCTATCGTCATACCCAAGCGCCGCGTGCTGCCCAGCCGCCGCTGACCGCGGACGATTCGCAACACCGCCCGCCTGCTACCATACCCCCTCATCAGAAAGGAACCGACACCACGATGCTCCACTTCGACAGCGACTACATGGAGGGTGCCCATCCCGCTATCCTCGAACGCCTGGCCGCCACCAACTTCGACCAGACTTCCGGCTACGGCACCGACGAGGTGTGCGCCGCCGCCCGCGAGCGCATCCGCGAAGCGTGCGCGTGCCCTCACGCGAGCGTGTACTTTCTGGTGGGAGGCACACAGGCCAACGCCGCCGCGGCCGACCAGATCCTGCGGCCCTGGGAGGGCATCGTGTCGGCGACCACCGGCCACATCACCGCGCACGAAGCCGGCGCGGTGGAGGCGTGCGGCCGCAAGACGCTGCCGCTGCCCCAGCACGACGGCAAGCTGGACGCCGACGAGGTAAGAGCGCTGTGCGAGGCGTACTGGGGCGACGAGAACCGCGAGCACATCGTGGCACCGGGCGCCGTGTACATCTCGCACCCCACCGAGTACGGCACCGTGTACTCGCTGGCCGAGCTGGAGGCGTTGGCGCAGGTGTGCCGCGACTTCGACATGAGGCTGTTCATGGACGGGGCGCGCCTGGGCTACGGCCTGGCCGCCGTGGGCGCCGACGTCACGCTGGCCGACATCGCACGCTTGTGCGACGCGTTCTACATCGGCGGCACGAAGGTGGGCGCGTTCTGCGGCGAGGCCGTGGTGTTCACGAAGCCGGGGCTGGACGACCACTTCTTCACGCTCATGAAGAAGCGCGGGGCGCTGCTGGCGAAGGGCCGCTTTCTGGGTTTGCAGTTCGACGTGCTGTTCGACCAGGAGGACGGCGAGCTGCGCTACCAGCGCATCGGGCGTCACGCCGTCGAGCTGGCGCAGCGCATCGCCGAGGGCTTCCGCGCGAAGGGCTACGAGCTGGCCATCGACTCGCCGACGAACCAGCAGTTCGTGGTGCTGGATGACGAAACGAAGGCGCGCCTGGCCGAACATGCGTCGTTCGGTTTCTGGGAGCGCACGCCCGACGGCCGCACCGTCGTGCGCTTCGCCACCAGCTGGGCGACGCGCCCCGAAAGCGTGGACGAGCTGCTGGCGCTGCTGTAGAGCCGCTTGTCATCCTGAGCGGAGCGCCGCCAGGCGCAGAGTCGAAGGATCCGCAGCGGCGTTAGCAGGAAAGCTTCCAGCTGGCACCGCACGGGATCCTTCGACTCGCTTCGCTCGCTCAGGATGACAATCTAGGCGCTACGGCTGCGGCACGAGCGGCGGGAACTGAGGCAGCTTCGGGGTTCCCATGCGCAGGCTCAGCTGCACCTCGCAGGGCTTGCAGGCCTGGCTCAGCTCCACGTCGCTTTGCACCGACATGTACATATACGTATCGATAGCATCCCAACCCGTGATGTGCATGAGCAGGCGCTGCATCTCCTTCGAGACGTTCATCAGAGCCTCGTCGAACTCCTGCGCGCTGGCGTTCACGTACCACTTGCCGTGCGGGCCGAACGTTTCCAGCACGGGCCAGTTCAGCTCGAAGCCCTTCACCAGCGACACTTTCACCGTGATCTCGGCCGCGATCTCGATGCCCGTGCCGCACAGCTCGGCATCGCCCATGGTGGCGTGCACGTCGCCCATTTGCAGCAGCGCGCCCGGCACGCGCACGGGGAAGTACATACGCGTTCCCTTCGTGATCAGCTTGTTGTCCAGGTTGCCGCCGTGCGCGCCCACGAAGCCGTCGATGACGTCCTCGCCGTCAGGCGCGGTGCCGATGACGCCGATCATCGGATCGATGGGGAACTTCACGCCGTTGAAGTCGGCCATGCCGTCCTCGATGGGGATGATCTTGCTGCGGTAATCCGTCGTTTGGTACAGCGGTCCGCAGTGGTCGTCGGTGGCGATTACGCCGTGGTCGGCCACCTGCACGTCGTAGATGTCCACCACCAGCACGTCGCCCGGCTCGGCGCCCTCGATGTACACGGGGCCGGCCGCCGGGTTCGTGAACCCGTACGAGAAGTTGAGATCCTTCATGGTGACGTCTTCTGTGGGGATGCGCCCGGCGAAGCAGTCCTGCGTCTTGAACAGCAGCACCTCGCCCGGCTGCGCGGTCGCGCACGGCGCGTTGTCCTTGGAAAACGCCAGAACCTGATCGGTGATAACCTGCATGAAGCCCTCCTCGTCGAAATCGATGATACGATCAGTATATTCCTTTGTCGTCGTCTCGTGCCATCCCTAACCAAGAGAGCTATCCAGTATACTTGCGTGCATGAATGGAGCATTGGACATACTCAAAGTGCGGATATGGTGCGCAGTGGGGTTCACCAGCTATTGGGCCTGGCTGTTCCTCTTGCTTATCGCCCAGGTGTTCGGAGCACCACAGCAAACACCCATAGGAAACGTATGGCTTTGGTGCACCGTCGCCCATATCGCATCCTTGATCCTTCTGGGCTTGTTGGCTCCACGGCTCTCGCCGTATTGCAACAACGCAGTCGTCACCGCAAGCTCCCCGGCAATCATGGCCGGAGGAACGGGGCTGCTGCTCGCAGGCATCACCGCGAATTCCACGATCTCGATCCTGCTCGCGCTCATCTTCGTAGGCATAGGGACCGCCGGCATGGTACTGTGCTGGGGCGAGGTGCTTGCGGCACTGAGCTTTAAAGGAGAGCAGCGTGCGCTGATACTCTCCTGCATGATGGCGAGCATTCTCGTCTATCTGGCATTCTCCTTTCTGCCCACCGAGGCTCTCTATGGCTTCCTGTTCCTCATGCCGGCCATCGCCGCTGTTCCTCTACAAATGTGCATACGCACGCTCGACCTTCATCGGAGCATAGAAGAAGACCGTTCAGAACAACCCGAGAAGCTGACCTCGAGATTTGTGTTGTTCTGCCTGATATATTCAGTGCCGCTCGGATTCTTTCAAGTGAGGTACACCGTGGATGGCGGCCTGGGCGCTTGGGTTCCCGTGCTGGTTCCTTCGCTTTTGGTTCTTGCCGCCATTGGCATAGTCGACCATATCTTTGAACGACAGCGAGGCTCCAACTTCCTGCCAGCCATCGTCATACCCGGCGCCATTGCGGGCCTATTTATGCTGGCAGCTTTCAACGACAACGATGCCCGACCTGCCGGTGTTCTCATTTTCTCAGCTCAGCAACTGCTCACGGTAATGCTGTACGCGCGGTTCGCTTTCATGGCCAGTCGCAAGAAGAACAACCCGGCGACCGTCTTCGCACTGGGCGTTGGCGCAACGGACGCGGGCTTTGTTCTAGGCATGCTCGCCGGAGAATCACCAACCGTAAGCGCATGGCCGCTGGATCTGACCTTAGGTATAGCTTATATTGTCGTGCTCGGAGGCTTTTTGGCAACCGGCGTTTTCCAGCGCAAAGACATCGGCTCCGAAGATAATGCACAATTCGCTACGGCTATCGATTCGCGCAACGACCTCAAACGCGAACTGGAAGCAATATCCGCAAAGTACGGTTTGACCGCCCGGGAAGAGGAAGTGCTCGGACAGCTGCTTCACGGAAAGAGCGCTTCCGCGGTTGCCGCAGATCTGTTTCTGTCTAAGAACACCGTGCGCTCCCACATCGCACATCTTTACCAGAAGATGGACGTCCACACGCGCGACGAGCTGATCGAACTTATCGACGCACAATAACGTTCCTCTTTTCCCAATCTTTGTTTTCATCCCTCACCTCCACTATGAGACGTATTCCCAGGTCAATCGTCTCATACACCCCACATGGCATGGAAATCATCCACCCTGCATGAATACAGCATGCCTGCATGAGCTTCATCCTCGGATCTGCAGGTGAAGGGGCGGTGGATTCAACGAGTTTCGCGATCCACCGTACTAGCAAAGGAGGACATCATGACGTACGCACTGGATCGCAGGAAATTCATCGGAGGCGCAAGCGTGCTGGCAGCCGCTGGAATGCTGGGCATAATGGCGGGCTGCTCGCCAAACGGTCAGGCGAGCGCAGCTAAGGAAGAGGCCAAGCAGCAGTCCGCCCCCGACGAAACGCGCGAGTACGACATCGCCATCGTAGGCGCGGGTGCCGCCGGATTGGCAGCCTGCGTGGATGCGGCGCAGCAGGGCGCAAAGGTCGTCTGCATCGAGCAAAACCCGCAAGCCGGTGGCAACTGCACCGGCGTCGAAGGCTGCTTTGGAATTAATTCAAGCATGCAGAAGGAGCTGGGAGTCGATGCCGACCCCGGATCGACCATCCGCATGGAGCTGCAGGCATCCCAGCTGAAAGCAAGCGGCCCGGGATACGTTGACATGGTGCATGCTTCGGGAGAGAACATCGACTGGCTCGTCGAGAATGGAGTCAAGTTCGGAGGCGTGGACGCCGACAAGGGCGATCTTATGGTATTCCATCGCTTCGAGACCGGCTCGGGGCAGGACAGCTACGTGGTGCCTATGGCAGCGAAAGCGGAGGAGCTGGGAGTCGAGTTCATGTACGGATCCAAGGCTCGAAGCCTCGTTTACGAAGAGGGCGGGCCGGTTACCGGCGTCATCGTCGAAGCAGATAAGTCGGTTATCCAAATCAACGCAAAAGCGGTCATGCTGGCAACGGGCGGCTTTGCCGACAACGAGGAGTTCATGGCCGAAGCAGGACTTGACGAGACCAAGCGCAAGCAGGGCGGCGTTCCCGGGCACGACGGATCAGGCCACATCATGGCGGTCGAGGCCGGCGCGAAAAGCTGCCGCGACCATGCCGCTTTCCTGGTAGCCGACTTCGTGCAAGGGCTTCCAGGTTACTACGAAGATGGCAAATGGTGCTTCATGATCGGTGTCGCAGCACCCTACGCTCTATGGATCAACGAGAACGGCGAGCGCTTCATCAATGAGGATTGCCCGGCCACGAACATCATGCTCATGTTCGTGCCGTGCCTCCGAAACAAGAGCACGCACGTGGTGATGGATTCAGCCATGCTGGAGCAGTACATGGCAGGTGACGATGAAACGCAAAAGCAGCTCGACCAGGGAATTAAGAGCGGCGAGATCGTGAAAGCCGATACCCTTGAGGAGCTGGCGAAGGCGGCGGGCTTCGATGCGAAAACGTTCGCTTCGACGGTTGAAGAGTACAACGGCTTCTCCGAAGCAGGATCCGATCACAACTATGGCAAAGACCCCTCGATGCTGATGCCCCTTGCACAGGCCCCGTTCTACGCAATCCGCATCGTTGGCGAAGTCAACACATCTATTGGCTCCATCAGCACCGACCGCACGTTCCACGCCGTCGACTCAAACGACGAGCCTATTGAAGGCCTGTACGTTATCGGCGTCGAAGGCGCCATGCTATGGAGCGACGTATACACCATCAACGTCTCCGGCGGATGCAACGCCAACAACGTCAACTCGGCACGTACTGCAGTTCGAAACGCAGTGGAGACGTTGCTCTAAGCCAGCTTGCAGAACAAGCTCGGACCGATCGCGCAAAGCCCTTGCCGCTTCCCTCCCCGGCAAGGGCTTTCGCGAACCCTACGCCATCCCCAGCCACGTGGCGAACTTCGGCACGTAGCCCATGACGAATATGATGATGATAAGCGCTGGGATGCCGAACTTCAGCCACACGCGCGACCACGCCGGGAACCGCATGCCCTTGCCCGTGTCGGCCTCGGCCAGGAAGTTGTCCCAGCCCCAGCCGCCCTTCGTCACGCAGAACAGCACGTAGAACAAGCTGCCCAGCGGCAGCAGGTTGTTCGACACGATGAAGTCCTCGATGGACTGGATGTCGCCGATGGCCGGAACCTGCACGCCCGCCAGCACGTTGAACCCAAGGGCGCACGGCAGGCTGAGCACCGTCACGATGATGGCCGTGCGGGCGACCGCCGTCTTGCGCGTCCAATTCCATTTGTCCATCGACCAGCTGATGAGGTTCTCGAACACCGCGATGATGGTGGACAGCGCGGCGAAGCTCATGAACACGAAGAACAGCGCGCCCCACAGCTGCCCGAGCGGCATCTGGTTGAACACGCTGGGCAGCGTGACGAACACGAGTCCCGGACCGCTGCCCGGTTCCACTGCGAACGCGAAGCACGCCGGGAAGATGATGAGACCCGCCACAAGCGCCACCGCGGTGTCCAAACCGCAGATGCGCAGCGCCTCGCCGGTGAGCGAGCGCTCCTTGCCGATGTAGCTGCCGAAGATTTCCATGGCCGAAATGCCCAGCGACAGGGTGAAGAACGCTTGGCCCATGGCCACGTACACCGCGTCGCCGAACGTGGCCCATTGCTCAACCGTCGTCGCGCCCGCGAACAGCTTGCCGAAGTCGGGAACGAGGTAGAACTTGAGGCCTTCCAGGCCGCCCGGCAGCGTGACCGCGCGCACCACGAGCACGGCCATGATGGCCAGCAGGCAGATCATCATCACCTTCGTGATGCGCTCGACGCCCTTCTGCAACCCCAGGCTGCACACGAGGAAACCCAGCACGATGACCACGAGCATCCAACCCACCAGCTCGGTGGGGTTCGCCAGCATGTCGTTGAACACGGCGCCGACGCCCGCGCTGTCCAGGCCGTTGAACGCACCCGTGCCCATCTTCACCACGAACGACAGCATCCAGCCGCCCACCGTGGTGTAGAACATCATGAGCACCATGCAGCCGATGTAGCCCCACCACGAAAACCAGTGCCACTTGCGCGACGGCTGCAGCGTGTCGAACGCCACCGCCGAGCTCTTCTGGCTGGCACGGCCCACGGCGAACTCCATCACCATGACGGGCAGGCCCAGGATGACGAGGAACACGAGGTACATCAGCACAAACGCCGCGCCGCCGTACTCGCCCGTGATGTAGGGGAAGCGCCACACGTTGCCCAAACCGATGGCGCACCCCGCGGAAATCAAGATGAAGCCCAAACGCGAGCCGAACCGTTCGCGCTTGGCGACGCCCGCTCCGGCCTCGTTCGCCGCGCCGACCCCCTTGCCGTTGCTCATACCATACCTCTCCCGATGACTCTTGTACGAAATTGCCCGTAAAAAAAGCGTTACGATTGTAGCGTAAGAATCGTAGGGATGAGGCTTTGACCGCTATTTCGCAGCGTTTCGAACGATGCTGCTGTCCCGATACGCTCTGCACGCGCTTACGATGATGCCGCGCGAAACCCGTCGCGGGCGCATTATAATGATGCGACGCAGCCTCGGGGGTCACGACGGAGGAGATATGGGGAACACCGACAAGCAGCATGGCGCAGGGCAGCTCGGTTCCGACCGACGCTACCTTGTCGCCGTCATAGGCTTCACGTGCCTGTACGCCGTGTGCGTGTCGTTCTTCTATTCCAGCTGGCTGGTCGGACGGCCGGGCTTTGCGCCCACGGCGTTCGACAACGTGCTGAACCCCTCCATCCTTGCCGCTTCGCTGCTGTTCTCGCTGCTCGTGCGTTCGAAACTGCCCCTCGGCCGCACGGCATACCTTGCGGCGGGCTACGCCGGGTTCGCGCTGGCGTTGGGCGGCACGTTCTTCGCCGCGACGACTTCGCTCGACCCTGCCGTCGTCACCGCTTCGGCGATAGCGGCCGGCATCGGCATGGGACTGGTCATGCCCTTCTACTTCGAGACGTTCGCACGCTACTCGTCGCGCCGCATCGCCATCGCGTTCGGCATCATGTCGCTGGGCGGCATGGCGGCGAACATGTTGCTGGGGTTCGCGCCCGACGCCGCTTCGCTGGCAACGTACACGGTGCTGCTCGGCGCCTCGGCGCTGTGCCTGGGCTTCGCGCACCGTGCGGAAGCCGATGGAAGCGAACGCCGCGATCCCCCGTCGCATGCCCGCGGCGCGCTCTCGAAGCACGATTTCCTCAACGTGTTCCTCGTATCGGGCGTGTGCACGTTCGCGCTGTCCATCGTGTACGGCATCCTCGATACCGCGGCAACGGGCACCAGCGCCTCGCCCGCCGCGTCGATCCTCATCTCCCAGTTCGGAGGCATCGCGGCGGCCGCAGTGTTCCTCGCGTACTTCGGAACCCGTTCGAAGCCGAACCCGTCCATGCTGTTCAACGTGGTGTTCGGCATCCTAGCTACCGGCATCCTGTTCCTGCCGTTTTTGTCGAACGACTACGCCGTGTCGCTGAACATCCTGGCAGCCGCCGGATGGAAGCTCGTCATGCTGGCGCTGTTCTACCTCGTGGTCACCACCTACGCGCACTGCCGCACGAAGCTGCTCGTGGGCATCTCGCTGGCGTACGCGCTGCCGCGCTTCGGCCTGTTCGTGGGGCAGAACGTGGCGCAGCTGCTGGGCGTGGGCAGCACGGCCGATTTCGTGCGCACCACGGCGGTGGCGTTCTTCTTGCTGTACCTCATCCTCATGGTCATCTGGATGGTGAACTCGCACGAGCGCAAGCGCGCCGAATCGCAGGCGCGCGCGGCGGACGAGCTGCTTGGGCGTTTCGCGCAGGAGCAGGAGAGCGTGCGCAAGCTGCGCTGCGACGCGCTGGCCGACGACCACGGGTTGACGAACCGCGAGAAGGACATCCTGTACCTGCTTGCCCAAGGGCGCGACCTCGCGTTCATCTGCGAGACGCTGTTTTTGTCGAAGAACACGGTGAAGAGCTACCAGAAGACCATCTACGCAAAGCTCGACGTGCACAGCAAGCAGGAGATCATCGACCTCGTGCATGGGAAGCCCGACGGACCTCGCCGTTAAAGCAAGCTCATCCTGAAGCTCGCCTTAACGATTCCTCTCCCATAACCCCTGGTCGCGCACCCCACCTCAAGGGGGGTTTCGCAGTTTCCCGCTTCGGGTGGGGTGCGCGCGCCCTTTTGCGTCCGTATGGTTGATTCCGGCAGATGCGCTTCGGCGCGTCGGGCATGGGAATCGCGAAGGATCGCAAAACAGAGGAGGCTGAGCATGGGGAACATCGCATCGAACGCAGCAGGAGTATCGCGTCGCTCGTTCATCACGGGAGCGGCGGCGGCCGGCGTGCTGGCAACGTTGGGCTTGGCGGGATGCGCGCCGCAGGATAAGCAGACTGCATCGGCGGCCACAAGCGGCGCCGACACGAAATGGGATGAGGAGTGCGACGTCCTGGTCGTGGGCAGCGGGTACACGGGTCTGGCCGCGGCGCTTGAGGCGAAGAACGCCGGCGCGGACGTCAAGGTGATCGAGAAGACGGCGCGCGTCGGCGGCAACTCGGCGCTTGCGGCCGGCGACTTCGCCGTGTGCAACTCCAGCGTGCAGAAGCGCGAGGGCGTGCAGGATTCCGTCGAGCAGTACGTGGACGACATGATGGTGGCGGGCCTGTACCTCAACGACAAGGAAAAGTGCCGCGTGATCGCCGAGAAGTCCAACGAGACGTGGGAGTGGACCATCGAGATGGGCGCCACCTGGGCGAAAAACGACAACGACGAGTACTTCCTCTACCCGTACGGAGGCCACACCGTCATGCGCTCCATCGCGCAGGGCGACGGCGGCGGCGCGAACGTCACGGGCCCCTTCGCCGAGAAGCTGAAGGAATTGGGCGTCGAAGTCGAGACGAAGCGCATGCTCACCGAGCTGGTGAAGGACGCGAACGGCCGCGTGATCGGCGCTATCGTGCACGACAAGCCCAGCGGCAACGACGTGGAAAGCGGCACGCCCGTCGCCATCAAGGCGAACAAGGCCGTCGTGCTGACCACCGGCGGGTTCGGCCGCGACCTGGCGTTCCGCCAGGCACAGGATCCGCGTCTCGACGACTCCGTGGATTGCACGAACCAGGAAGGCGCCACCGCCGAAAGCCTGCGCGCTTCGGTGGCCGCCGGCGCGATGGCGGTGCACACCGACTGGATCCAGCTGCTGCCTTTCATGAGCCCGGACGAGCAGGGCTACGGCGTCGCCGCCTTCTACACCGACGGCCAAGCCAGCTATGCTCCCACGCTGGACGTGGCCACCGGCAAGCGCATCGTCAACGAACTGACCGACCGCAAGCGCTACGCCGATGCCATCCTCGAAACCGGTCAGCCGTGCGTGCAAATCACGTGCAAGAAGGCGCTGTACGACGGCGGTAGCGGATTGGAAGGCGCGCTGAAGGCCGGCATCACCACCGAGTTCTCGTCCATTGAAGAAGCGGCCGAGCACTACGGCATGCCCGTCGACGCCGTGAAGGAGGAGATCGCCCGCTACAACACGTTCGTGGAGAACAAGCTGGACGAGGACTTCAAGAAGCCCATCCCCGACGACGCCCAAACCATCGACGAGCCGCCGTTCTACGGCGTGCGCCTGTGGCCGAAGGTGCACCACTGCATGGGAGGCGTGAAAACCGACCTCGAGTGCCGCGTCGTCGACATGGACCTGCAGGTCATCCCCGGCCTGTATGCAGCGGGCGAAGCAGTGGGCGGCATCCACGGCGCGTGTCGTCTGGGCTCCTGCGCCACGGCCGACTGCCTGGTGAACGGCCGCATCGCCGGCCAAAACGCCGCCAAGGAGCAGAGCGCCTAGCATCTGCGCGATGCGGCGTGCCGACCCCCGCTCGCACGCCGCATCGTTTGTCGCCCGAAAGCCGCGGTTTTGCCGCCAAGAGCGAGGCTTTCATGCGACAACGCGCCCCCTACCAACCAACTCGCGCCGCCCCGCCTCCCGGAAGGGCGACAAGCGAACCCCCGACCAAGCAGCGGCTCGAATAGAAGAACGAAAACAAGCGGAACCGCCGCGACCCTTGCTACTCCTCGTCGTCCACCTTCGTCTCGAACGTGAAGCGTGCAGCCTGCATCTCTTTGAGGTACGCCGAGCATATCCTCAGTTCGCGGCCGTCTTCGAGCGTGATGGCGAGCGAGCCCATCTTTCCATCCGTATCGAGTCGGATAAGCTTCATTGACGAGACCGACAGCGTCTTGATGGTCTGCCCGTCTTCCCCGCGCTCCTTGAATACGATCGGCTTCGTCTTCGTGAACCCGAATGCGTCGCGAATCTCCATCTCGCTCATGTCGGCCGTCTCAAACATCGTCATCACCGTTCCTTACCTCCGAGTATAGGGCGCCGCGCGTCATCCTCTCGATGCCCTGGAACGAAGGGTCGCCCACGCAACCCTCCGCAGCAAAAAAAAACAACGATCCCTACCGTAGTATATAATCTTTTTAATCATTGATGACGAAGAGCTGTTCTAAAGAGCGCGCCCGCAATCGCCCAGATGCGAGCAAGGCCGAAGACGGGGCGAACGAGCTTCCCGCGAAACGCAGCAAACACCGCCGCACCCAGCGGCGGTTCCCCATCGTTCGCCTCGCGCCAACGATCATGCGCTGTCGAATGCTATTGTTCGAGAAAAATCGACACCACGCACTGACAGAAAAGACCCCCCCCCCGGGTCTTTTACCAAGCGAACGCCGGCGTTTGCGAGAGCCTCGCAGCTGCAAACACCGGCAGCACAAGGCAGCGCTACTTGTACGTGATCAGCACCAGACAGCACAGCAGGCTGTCTCCCATGCCGCTGGGCGACAACTGCACGTCCAGGATCTCGTAGCCCTGCTTCTGCATGAACTCCAGCACGCCGTTCAAGATGCGCGACGTGTTCTTGCGGCTGTAGCCGCCCGCCATTTCAAACGCGCCCGCGTGGACCATCCCGTCTTTCGGGCGCAGATCCATGTTCTCCAGATACGTTGCCAGCTTCTCCAGCGCTTTATCCTCGGCGCTCTTACCCGTACCCATGAATCCCATGCTTCAGACCCCTTCCCTTCTGCGACGCGCCCTACCAGCGCTTCGCGATCGTCACTTCGTTGCACCCGTCGACGTAGCGGTACGAATGCGCGTCCATCAGACGCTTGACCATCATGATGCCCAAACCCCCGATGGGAGTCTCCTCCACCGAGCGGGGAGCCTCGGGGTCGGCGTGCCCGAACGGGTCGAACGGCACGCCGCCGTCGCGCAGCACCACCCTCGCCCCGCACCCGTCGGACGCGAGAGACACCGACACCTCCACATCGCCCGACCCGGGGTCGTACGCATAGCGAGCCACGTTCACGAACAGCTCCTCCACCGCCAAGCGCAGCTCCTTGCGCGCCTTGGGCGGGCACTCCGTCGTTTCCAAAGCCTCCGTCAGGAACCGCTGCACGGCAGGCTCGTTGCCCAACGCCGCCTCGATGCGCATGGTGCACGTCTCCGCCGCCTCCACCTTCCTACTCCACGTCGAAGACGTCGATAAGACCCGTGATGTCGAACACCTCGCGAATGTCGTCGCTGGCGTTCACGATACGCAGAGCTCCTTCCGCGGCTGTGACCCGCTTTTGCGTGGCCACCAACACGCGAAGACCCGCCGACGACAGGTACTCCAGGTCGGCGAAGTCGAGCACCACCTTGTTCGTGCGCTCGAACACCGGCTCAAGAGCCTCCTCCAAATCGGCAGCCGTATTGGTGTTCAGATGCCCTCCCAACTTGAGAACCGCCTCGCCTCCGAAATAGTCTACTGCGATGTTCACATCCATGGTTACCCTCGATTCCCGGCCGCCGACGCCGCGGGGCCGTTTTCCTGTCCATCGTAGCGCAGCACCAGCAGCGTGATGTCGTCGGCCTGATCGGCCCCTTCCGCAAAGGCGCGCACGTCCTCCTCGATAACGCCCGACACGGATGCCGGGTATCCGTCGCACTCCCGCTCCACCAGCTGGAACAAGCGTTCGTCGCCGTAACAATGATCCGACGCATCCATGGCCTCGGTCACTCCGTCGGTGTACAGGATCAGGGAGTCGCCCCGGATCATGGTGCGCTCGAACACGCAATAGGGCACACCCTCGAAGCTGCCCAACAGCAGACCCGACCGGTCGCGCATCCACTCGACCGAACCGTCAGCGTGTCGGTACAGCGGCGGGTTGTGCCCGCCGTTGGCGTAAACCAATTTGCCGGATCTCAAATCCAACACCCCAAGCCACACCGTAACGAACATGCCGGCTTCGTTGTCCTCGCACAGGCCGTCGTTCGCTCGAGCAAGCACCTGGTCGGGCGAGAGGTCCTCGCGCAGGAGCTGGTTCAGCAGAGCCTTGACGCGCATCATGAACAGCGCCGCCGGTACGCCCTTGCCGGATACGTCGGCTATTACCACGCCGCAGTGATCCTGATCTATCAGGAAGAAGTCGTAGAAGTCGCCGCCCACTTCCTTTGCCGGGTGCATGGATGCCGATAGCCCGAAGTCATCGCATCCTGAGAACGGCGGGCGCACGGTGGGCAGAGCCGAAAGCTGAATGCGGCTGGCCACAGCGAGCTCGGATCGCGCCCGCTCGCGCTCGGCGCCCATGCGCGCGATGTCGTCCATGTGAGCCTGCAGCTCGTCGATCATGTCGGCCGTGCTGGCAGCCAGATCGCCCACTTCGTCTTTCGGGTAGCACTGCGAGCGGATGACGTCGGCCACGGCCGCGGACTTGCTGGCAGCGTAGTCCCGCACCTGGGAGCTGAGCGCTACGAGAGGTTTCACCAAGGTGCGGCGGAGCAGCAGAAGCATAGCCGTCAGGCAAACCGCGAACACGGCGAACGACACCACCACCGTGCTGGCAACCTGCGATCGCACTGCAGCTTCCAGCTCGTCGGTGCCCATCGACACCTCGTAAACCCAGGTCTGGCCGTCCACGGCAAAAGGCACGTACATAGCGTACGTTTCGCCGTCCGGCGCAAGGGCGGGATCCGTGCTGGGCTCGCCGGTTTCGACCGCTTCCCACAAGGCGGGGTAGTCAGCTTTGAGGCGCTGCTCCTCGTCGCCGAAGAAGTGAGCATCCACCCCGCGCTTCTGATCGCCGGAAATCCCCTCCGCAACGTAGAGGACGGTCTCGTTCTGCTCGTCCGGAACAACTACCGCAAGCCTCGACACGCTGAACGAAGCGCGCAGCCGGTCGAGCATCGCGTCCAGGGAATAGAGCGAGAGGGGTATGCTTTTTCGCTCGTACTCCGCCAGCATGCCGTCGAGACGATCCTGATCCTCCTCGGTCGCCTCCTCCTCCGACCCCTTGAGCCTGTCGACTTCGGCATTGTAAGCGCTTATCAGCCCCTGCGTTTCCGCGAGGCTCTGATCGTACGTCGTCGCGGGGTCCAACTCGTCAGCGTTGTCTTTCCACGCTTGCAATGCATCCGAAGGAAGCGCCTGCGGAGTGGCGTTCGCGGCGTAACCGCCCACCTGCCCCAAGCGGTAGGCTTCGGACTGCAGGAAGGTATCGCGCGTGCTGACGTACGCGAGTGCGCAGTTGAGCACCACGGCCACTACGGCGAACGCCAGGAACACGAGCGCCAGCTTGCGAATGAGCCTTCCCGCATGCCCATCGTTTCGGCCGGACGACCGCTCCACCCGCCTTTCGTCGTTTTTCACGCAGCACCCCCGCATCGCGTCTTCATCGCATATTCGTTCGATCATAGGCCGGTCAGGCGATCGCTGGCAAGGCGCGCCGAACGAACGACCATTTCCAGCGAACGAAGGACGAGTTCAGCGAGCGAAGGCAAACAGAGCGAGCGGCTCTCGCCGCACAGCGAGCGGCTGACCTTGGCATCGTGCATGATCGTTCGTTCGCCGGGATCGGTCTTTCGTTCCGCGCTGCTTGCCTTCGCGAAGGCCGTTTCTATACTGAAGGAATTCGAAACGTCCGGCACGAAGCCGAGCGCCCCCTGGACACGAGAAAGGCGGATAGGCTATGGATGACTCCAACAAAGACGATCACGCGAAGACCCTTCCAAAGGAGCACGACCGCGACGCGGCAATCGACGACGCGCGGAAGGCCCCGGAAGAGCTTGAAGATGAAGGCTTAGATGCCGTATCGGCCGGGTCGGGCGAATGGTCTCGTTTTGGGCCAGGCATCCCCCCGAAACCCGTACCCCTTCAGTAACAACTGCCCTTTGCAACCTGGCACCGCTCGTCATCAGGCACTTTCAGACGTCTGGTAGAAGCCGCACCCATACTTCGCCTCATCAATCCTCTACGATAAAGGACACGCTATGAGCAATCCAGCGCGTACCGGAACCCAAAAAGCCCTGCACGTCGTGTCCATCATCATGATCGTGCTCGGCGTGCTGGTAATCCTATCGGGCGCCTCCCTCATCGCGCTCGGAGTGTCGGCCGCCACGATGGGAATGGACCAGCCGATGACTTTGGGCGATACCGAGACCACGGCAGACACCACCTCCGTCGCTCTGGGAATCATCGTCCTCGCCATGGGCTTGGTTCAGCTCGTCGTCGCCGCATTCGGCCTGCGCGGCTCCAAGGACGCAAGCAAGATCGGGCCGTTTAGAATCCTCATCTGGGGCATCTCCCTGGTCATCCTGGCGACCATCCTGTACGGATGGTTTTTCAACGGCAACTGGTACATCCAGAACAGCCCTCTTCTGCTCATCGGCAACGTGATCTACCTGCTGGTGTGCTCCACCCTCGCCGACGCGGTGAAGAGGGAGCACGACCTGGGCATCGTGGGCGAGGCCAAGGCCGAAGTCGAGCGCTCGGGCAGCCAGAAGGCGCTGCTGGTCATCGGCGCCTGCACGTGGCTGGCCTACGACATCATGCGCCAGAGCCGCGGCATCGAGGCGTAAGCGCGAGCGGCCCAGGTGCCCCTGCACAGGTTTCCGAGCCTGTTGCCGTAGTTGCCAAAAGAGCAATTGCAACAAGAAGTATATGCGGTCACGAGAGAAGGGACGCGGCGATGGACGAAACGATAAAGCAGGGGAAGGGCGCGCTTCGCTTGCTGCTGGCGACTATGTTGGCGGCAATGCTGATCCCCTGGGCTCCCCGAGCGGCTTGGGCCGATGAAAACGAAGCAGCTGCCCAGACGCAGACGAGCGAGATCGCCGATCTGCTGGCTGCCGGAGACTACGTCGAGGGCGAGGCTCTCGTCGTCGTTGACAACGCGGCATCTCGAAACAGCCTCCGTTCGCGCAGCGTCGACCCGCTCTCCTCGGCCGAACCGCTCATGGACGCGTCGGCCGAAACGTACGCCACCGCTACGGGCGTCGACGTGCCGTTGGAACAATCTGTTTCCAACGGCCCGGTTCTCCTGCGCAGCGCAAGATCCCTACCTGAAGACGACGCGGTGAGCATGGTGCTGGTGCGGCAGGAGGGTACCTCAACCGAGGATCTCCTGCGCCAGCTGCAGGACGACCCGCGCATCCTGTCCGCCGAGCCGAACTACGTGCAGCGGCTGGACGACCCCGATCAGACGGCGCTCGATGAGAGCACGCCGCAAGTCGCTGCGGCATTGGGGCTGGATTCGTCGGACGCGGCGCCGTCGGCTCCGGCGAGCGCGGATGCAAGCGGCACGGCCGCTGCCGACCTGTCCGGCTACCAGTGGGGCTGCCGCAACACCGGAGAAGTCATGGTGCAAGAAGAGGCGCCGCCCCTTGCCGGTTTCGACATCGCGCCGCCGAATTGGAACCAGGTCGGCACAACGAACGCCGCCGACGTCGTTGCCGTGGTTGACACTGGCGTGGACTACAACCATCCCGACCTCAACGGCATCATGTGCGACATGACGCAGTACACGGACAGGGGCGGACGCTACGGGATCAACGTCGTGCCCGGCATGGATCCCACCGATCCGATGGACGATCATTACCACGGAACGCACTGCGCGGGCATCATCGCGTCGCAATGGGATGGCGTGGGGACGAGCGGCGTCGCGTCCGGCGTGCAGCTGGTGGCCGTTAGGGTCGCAGGTAGGCAGAACACGATCGAGAGTGCGGATACCATCAGGGCATACGAGTATCTTGCCGAAGCCGTTGATGCCGGCTTGCCACTGCGCGCCATCAACAACTCGTGGGCCGGAAGGACGATGAGCAAAGCATTCAGCTTGGCGGCGACGAAGCTGGGCGAGAAAGGCGCCGTGACCGTCATCGGGTCGGGCAACGATGCCGCCGACGTTGACAAGATACCGATGACCGCATCCGTGCTCGCGCATAACCCGTATGCGGTCGCTGTCGATGCGTCGGATTCTTCAGGGCAGCTCGCCTCGTTCAGCAACTACGGCGTGGAAACGACCGACGTGGTGGCTCCGGGCATGAACATCATGTCCACCGTGCCCCTCGGCAGGGCGGCCTACGCTCCCGAAGCCGACGGCTCCCCTTTGAGCTACGAGACGTTCGAAAGCGACGCCCCGTCGGTTACGGCGCGCGCGACGCCGACGTCGTCCGAGGATATAGATGCCGTCGTGCAGGGGGCGACCCATTTCGATGCGAGGGGCGGAGCTCTGAAGATCCCCTTTTCCGAAATGCTCACGGAAGAGACGGCGCTGGGCATCAGTTTTCGAAGCGTCGTGGTGTCGATGGAAGTCGATCCGTCGAACCAAGAGGGCGTCCGGTACGTAGGAATGAACGCGACGGCCACGAACCAGAACAACGACAACCTGCTTTACCAGGTTGCGATAATGAAAGACGGCGCGCTTGATTGGACGCCGATGGGACAGACGGCTGTCGCGGCCCTTGGGAAGGACCGAGGTTGGACGACCATCGCCTTCGACGCCCAGACGCTTGCCCAGAATGCCGGCGGCACCTTGGCGTTCGAAGGCGGCAAGCTGCAGGTGCGGCTGACGTTCGCACGCGCCGGCACGCCGATCGCCCCGACCGATGCCCTGTACCTCGACACGGTTGGAACGGGCAGGGCCGGCTCCGCGATTCCCTATCAATCTTTGAGCGGGACGTCCATGGCAACTCCCATGGTCACCGGCGCGGCCATGGTGCTCGCGCAGGATGTCGACGGCTCCACCCCGGCCGAGCGCGCTGCGAAGCTGGCGGCGCTCGTGAAGGCCTCCGTGCGTCCGGTGGACGCGTTCTCCGGCAAGTGCTCGTCGGGCGGACACCTTGATTTGAGGGTTGCGTCGGGCGACTTCGTCCCGGTGGTGTCGGGCGCTCGGATGGAATCCGACGGCGACGCCGCACTCGTCATGGTGGAGGGCAGCTACTTCGGCGCAGCTCAGGGTGCGGGAAGCGTGCACATCGGCGGCAAGGAGGCTGCTGTGCGCTCCTGGTCGGACGGCTCCATCGTAACGGAGTGCCCACAGGGTCTCAAAAGCGGCGTGCTGGTGGTAGAGGTAACGGCCGGCAACGGCAAGAGCGGATCGAAGGGCTTCCTGCTGCAGGTTCCCGAGCGACCGGACGACCAATCCACGCCCCTGTTCGAGAAGACCATAGCGCTTCCCACGTCGGATGAGGGCCTGCCGGTTGGCGTGTCGTACGGTCTTCTGACCGGGCTGGGCGGTTCGCTATACCTGCTGCCAAACGACTTCAGCATATCGCATGCGGGTACTTATGCGCTATGGCGCTACGACCCCGATCAGGACAGCTGGACGCAGTGCGCCGACCTACCCGAGGCTCTCAGCAGCGCATCGATGACCGTGTTCGACGGCAAGCTGTACGTATACGGCGAAGCGGGCGAGACGGATGGGGCGTTGGCTCCTCGTCTTGTCAGCTACGACCCGGCGACGAACGCCTGGACTTCCCATGACGCTTCCCGCCTGCCGTTTCATGCGACGATAGTGAACTGCGATGGAGCGATGCTGCTGGTGGGCGGCGCCGCGTACGACGGTGTCAAATGGGTCGAGCTGACCGAAGGCAACATCGCCGTGTACGATACGCAGACGGGGGCGGTAACGGCTGCGGGATCCCTCGCGACAGGCCGCTCGACTCCCTTTGTCGTAGCGCGAGGGGCCGAGCTGTTCGTCGCCTTGGGCGATGTGCACGACGTGACGGGCTCTTCGACGACGAGCCCCGTATTCGAGCGCATCGTGAGATCCGGCGACTCGTACGTTGGCAACGACCTGTCCGCCGCCCTGCCTGCGCTTGCGCCCGGCTACGACGATTCGTTCGGCTTGGCAGCGGTCAAAGCCGGAGTGGTGCTGTCGGGCCGTATCAGCGTCGAAGAAGCCGACGGCGGACGCGAGCTCGATCAGGACACCTATCTGTTGGACTTGGCGAACGGAGACAAAAGTTTCCAAGGCATCGACAAGCGCGCCTCCCGGGTGCCGCTGTACTTCCCGAGCTCGACAGCGTACGACGGATGGCTGTACACCATGGGCTTCTCGGTCTACGAGAACGGTGGCCGGGTGATACGGGCCACGCCGATGGAGACGCTGCCCCAACCCGGCGACCTACCTGAACCTGGACCCGGCCCTACGCCCGGACCTGGCCCTGCAGCTGCGCCGGAACCGGTTGTCGGCAAGGGGGATGCAACGTCTCTGGCGAGAACCGGCGACCCATTAGGCGCTTTCGTGCCGGCTATCACGCTGGCCGCCGGTGTCATGCTCGCAAGCATAGGCGTTGCCACGGCTGCACGACGAAAAGCGAAAAAGAACAGGCTATGAAGACGGCAGCGGATGCCACCGGATCTTCTCGATGCGCGCACCAGAGCCTATCGGGGTCAAAGGAAGTAAAAGAAGGATGTCTTTGCAAAAAACGACCGGTTATTCGATCTGAAACAGGAGATAGGTTATGAGCGAATCCAAGAAGCACGACTCTTTGAGCGCCGAAGAGCTGGACGGGGTGGCTGGCGGCGTATTTTTTCGGAGGGATCCCTCCGAATCGTTCTGCCCGTTCTGCAGTATGAGCACGAAGGATCCCAAGTTTAAAGACACTCACCTATATCTTGGCGAAGGAGAGCGTTTCTGCGAGGTGGAATGCAAAACCTATCCTGGCGACGAAATCTGGTGAGATATGGTGAAGGCCGTCGAGGGATCGACGGCCTTCACGGAAGAATGGAAGCTCGCGCTTACGCCTCGATGCCGCGGCTCTGGCGCATGATGTCGTAGGCCAGCCACGTGCAGGCGCCGATGACCAGCAGCTCCACCGCGCCGCTCGCGCCGATGGACGAGAGCATGCCCTGCGCCGCGAGCCAGACGTCGCCGGCGACCTCGATGGCCAGGCCGATGACGCACAGCACGAAGAACGGCTTGACCTTCCGCGGATCGCGAGCGCCGCGCAGGCCCAGGGCGCCCACGACCAGGTCGACGACGCCGCTGCCGACCAGCACGACGCCCAGCACCAGGCCCACGGCGATGCCGGCCACCAGATCCGGGTCGTTCGGGTCCATCGCGTTCACGGCGTCGGTGCCCAGGCCGGCGGCGATCAGCACCAGGAACGCGAGGCCCAGCACGATGGAGATGACGGCGAACACCACCAGCACGATGGAGATGACGCGCAGCGCCTTCTGGCTGCCCGAGCGCTCGACTTCGGCCTTGGCCTCACCAACGATGCCTCGGTCATGCTCCTTCTTCACCACGTCGGCGAGGGTGGTGCACACCAGCAGGTAGACGACGTCGCCGATAAGCAGGAAGGGGTCGTCCAGGAATGTGCCGCCCAAGAACCAGTTGTACACGATCATCGCCAGGATGACGATGGAGATGCCCCAGCTGAGCGCGCGATAGGGGCCGACCTTGCTCGCATCGTTGGAAGCGCGCAGGCCAAGGAAGGCAACGATCAGCTGCAGGGCGCCCATGATCAGGACCAAAATGCCCACGGCCATGGTAAGGATGCCCGCCGTCGTCTCGGTGCCCTGGAAGTTCACTGCGTCGTTCAGGCCGAGCGAGTCGGCCGCCGCGCCGGAGGCTATGATGATCGCGCCCGAAAGCGCAACCAAAACTCCGAAGATGATCATGATGATAGAGGTGATGCGCAGAGCTTTCTGCGTACCGGTGCGAGGGGGATGCGCCATAGTACGTCCTTTCTCGAAAACGGATCTTTTAAGTCGAAGTATAGGAGCGCTGCGTCCGATAGGCGCGCGAAAGAGCCCGACAACGGAAAGGACGGCACGAGCGCGGCATATCCCGAAACGAACGCCGACGAGCCCGCGCAGATCCCTAGTCCCCGCCGACGGCGGACAAAGGCATGGCGACCCCGCTCGCAAGCACTGGCGACCCGCCGGGAACCGTCGCAGCAGCAACAGCCCTTTTCGCTGCCGCCGCGCTCGCAACTGCGGCGGCCATCGCGCGACGGACGCGTACGGGACGCGACGATCAGCGTCTGAAGCGAAAGTCCGCTTACTCGCGAAACAGCGTGTAATCCAGATCCGACTTGTTGCACTGCCACACAGTGGCGTTGCTGAAGCCGAAGCGCTCATGGTCGTTCGTAAACGCGGTGCCGTAGAGACTAACGGCAATTTTCATCCCGCAGTAAGGGCAGATGCCGCCGGGCACCGCTTTCGGAAGAGCGGCCACGGCCCTGTCGGACAGAGCCTCGCCGCCGGACACCTCTTCAAGATCGTCCAAGCCAAGCTGCTGGAATTTATCGGAATCGTTCATGTTCGATCCGCCTTTCTGTCAGCCCTTTAAGCGAACAGACCCCCACCCCTACATGGTCTGGCGCTCCACCAGTTCGGCGAATACGCCGCCCAACGCGCACAGCTCCTCGTAGGTGCCGTCCTCCACCACGCGGCCGCCGTCCAGCACGATGATGCGGTCGCATGCGCGAATGGTGGACAGCCGGTGCGCCACGATGATGCGCGTGCACTTCATCCGATCGAGCGCCTCGCTCACCTGTCGTTGCGTCACGTTGTCCAGCGCGCTGGTGGCCTCGTCGAAGAACAGTACCTTGGGTTTGGGGGCAACGGCGCGCGCGATGAGGATGCGCTGGCGCTGGCCGCCCGAGATTCCGCCCGCGCCCTCGGACACCATCGTATTCATGCCCATGGGCATGGCGCGAATGTCGTCGGCGATCCCCGCCAGCTCGGCCGCCTCCCACGCATCCTCCATCGTGAGCCACGGCGCAGCCACCACGATGTTGGAGAAGATGTCGCCGGTGAACAGCTTTCCGTCTTGCAGCACCGTGCCGATGTTGCGGCGCAAACTGGCCACGTCCAGCGTCTCGATGTCGCGCCCGTCGTACAGCACGGCGCCTTTCTGCGGCTTTTCGAATCCCAGCAGAAGCCTCATGAGCGTCGATTTCCCGCAGCCGGTCTTGCCCACCACGCCCACGGACTGGCCGGGGCGGATCTTCAGCGACAGATCATCCAGCACGGCAGGCGCGCCTTCGGCGTAGCGGAAAGTGACGTTGTCCATCTCGATGCGACCGGAACAATGCTCGAGCACCTGCTTGCCCCCGGCGGACTCCGGCACCGATTTCATGATGGGTGCGGCCATATCGAGGTGCGGCTTGATGGACGCGAAGTTGCCGGCGACGCCGGCCAGCGACATGAACGCGCCCGTGGCCATGCCGTATGCCAGATTGAACGCCATGTACTCCGATGTCGACACACCGGTCTGCACGGCGGTGAAGTAGATGACGATGGTGCCCACCACCGAGACCGCCGTCTGCACGACGTTCGAGTAGCGCATGAGGCGCGGGCCGTTGTACGTCAGCTTGACCTCGTCTTTGTACGAATCGACCCAGGTGGCGTACGCGCGACGCTCCGCACCGGCCAGCCTGATCTTCTGGATGCCGGTGAACAAGGCGTATTCCCATCCCTTGCGGCGCGCGGAGTGCTCCAGCTTGCGCTTGGTCACGCTCACCTGCACCAGCACGGACGCCACCGACACTGCCGCGCTGGCCAGGATCACGCCCAGCGCGGGCAAGGCCAAACCGGGTGCGTACGCAGCTATCTGCGCCACGTACGCCAGAGAGAACACCGAGGTCAAACCCGTGGTCAGGACGATGTTCTGCAGCATGCTCGCCAGCGTCTCGATACTCGAGAGGCGTGTGGACAGATCGCCCGATGCGTACGCGCGGTAGAACGGCGCCGGCAGGGAAAGCGTACGCATCATGGCAGCGGCTTGCACCGACAGGCTCAGCTTCGTGCCAACGCGCGACATGACCAGTTCTTTCGCGCCGCCGATGAGCACCCGGGCGCACGTGACCGACGCCAGCAGCACGGCGATGGGCACCACCACGCCCACGTTGCCGCTATCCACCACCGGTCCGAAAATCAGACTGTTCACCGCAGGCAGAAGCATGCCCAGCAACGTCACGGCCAACGTCGCCGCCACGATCATCACGTAATCCGAAAGGTCCAGGCTGCGCACCATGTGCAGCAGCACGTCCCTCACGCCCAGCTCTCGCTGCGGCAGGGGCTGGTAGAAGCAGTACGCTTCCTGTGCGAGCCGCGCCGCATTCGCGCGATCGACGCGTACCTTCTCGCCGGTGGCGACGTCGCTGTACGCGAAGCCCCCCGCTGGCTGAGGGATCAGCGCTACCGGCGCGCCGTCGACGAACCCCAGCATAGCCCCCGCCGCGTCGCGCTGCCAGCCTTTCGACAACACGACGCGCCGGCACATCACGCCTGTTCCCCGCAGCTGGGCGTCTATGAGGTCGCGCACGCTCTTCGGGTCGCGCGGGGCATCGGCCGGCTTCACGCGGTAGTACGCCAGCACCTCGCCCACGGCATCGGCCGCGGCTTTGCCCGCATCCACTTCCGCGCCGCCCGCCGCCCGCCCGGTGATGGCCACGGAAAGGTCCCAGGCCGCCTGAGAGACCAGGTCCTCGTCATGCTCCAGCCGTTCCTTGATCTGACTGTCGAACCAACCCATGCGCACCTCCTCCTATTCCTGGGTCACCAGCTGCAGGTACATGCCCCCGCGCTCGCACAGCTCTTCGTGAGTGCCGCGCTCCACCACGCGGCCCTTGTCCAATACCACGATCTCGTCGCAGTCTCGCACGGTGGACAGGCGATGCGCCACCACGATGCAGGTGATGCCGCGCTTGCGCACCGCGCTCATGACCTCCTGCTCGGTCTTGGCATCGAGCGCGCTGGTCGCCTCGTCCATGATGAGCACGGTGGGATCCTGCGCCAGCACGCGAGCGATTTCCAAGCGCTGCCTCTGTCCGCCGGACAGGTCGCGCCCGCCTTCGGACAACACGGCGTTATAGCCGCCGTCGCGCTGCATGATGACCTCGTGGATGCCGGCATCGCGCGCGGCAAGGATCACCTCGTAGTCCTCGATGGAGGTGTCCCACAGGCGGATGTTGTTGGCGATGGTATCGTTGAACAACACGATGTCCTGGTCGACCACAGCCACCGACCCGGTCAGCACCTCGCGCGGCACCTCGTCCATGGGCGAGCCATCGAAGCTCACCGTACCCGACCAAGGGCGAAACAAGCCGCTGACCAGCTTGGCAAGCGTGGACTTGCCGCACCCCGAAGGGCCTACGAAGGCCACGCTACGTCCGGATTCCACATCAAGGTCGAAATCCTTGATCAGGGGTTCTTCCAACCTCGAGTATCCGAAGGTCACGCCCTCCATATGCACGGCGCCCTTGAGCTTCTCGCACGATGCGGCGCGGTCGAGCGGAGCCTGGGAGAACGCCGGATCATCCGGATAGCGCATGACGTCCTCGATGCGCTCCATGTCGGTGCGCATCTCCTGCAGCGTCTGCATGACGGACGTCAACGTGGAAGCGGGAGCCATGAACTGCGACAGGTAGCCTTGGAACGCCAGGATCATGCCCACGGTGAACTGGCCTTGCAGCACCAAGTACACGCCCGTCATGAGCACGGCGGTGTTGGTCACCTGCATGACCAGCTGGGGCACCAGCCCCAGTCGCTGCCCCAAGCGCGCGAAGCGGACCTGTTGCGTGTTGAAACCTGCCTGGAAGCCGGCCCAACGCTCGAAATAGCCGCCCTCCGCGCCGGCGGCCTTGATGGTCTCCACCATTTCGATGCCGGAAACCGTGGCGGCGGCCAGCTTGCCCGCATCGCGCATCTGCACTCGCGTCACATTCACGCGCTTCGCCGAGATCAAGCGCGCCATGCCCAGGTTTATCACCACCGACGCTATGCCGATGGCGGCCAACAGCGGGCTGTAGGCAACCATCACCACGGCGTACAGCACCAGCAGCACGAAGTTCAGCAGCAGCGGCGCCAACTGCTTCACCAGCGATGCGGCGATGGTGGTGTTGGTGGCCGCACGAGCCGATAGGTCGCCGGCCATGCGCTGCGAGAAGAACTCCATGGGCAGGTGCAGAACCTTCCACATGAACGACGAGTTGGACACTACCGCCATCTTGCCCTCGAGACGTAGCAGGTACATGGCGTTCAGCACCTCGACCACGATGCGCACCGCTCCCACGGCTATCAGCAAGGCAATGAAGGGGTACAGCCATTCCGGGTTCTTCCCACCCAGCAGCCGATCCATGAACACTTGGGAGAGCGCCGGATTGATGATGCCGACGACGGCCGTCACCGCCGCCGTGATGGCCACGAACGCGAGCGCGGCGCGCGAGCCCTGTAGGCGCGGGCCAACGAACTCCCATACCGACCGGGGCTTGCCGCTGGGCTGGAAGTCGGGACCCGGCACGAAGCGCAGCATGACGCCCGTGAAGGCGGCATCGAACTCCTCCTCCGTCACGGTCACCTCGCCGCGTGCCGGATCGTTCAGATGCACCTTGCCTCCCTTGAAACCGCGGCACACCACGAAGTGGCTGAAGTTCCAGTGGACGATGCAAGGGAACACGCCCTGCGAGCGCAGCGCCTCGGGCTGCATACGGAAACCCGAGGCCTCGAATCCGTAGGCGCGAGCCGCGCGCACCACGTTGGAAGCCTTGGATCCGTCGCGTGATACGCCGCAGTCCGCGCGCACCTGCTCGAGCGGCACCCATTTACCGTAATAAGCCGCTATCATGGCCAGGCAGGCCGCCCCGCATTCGAGCGCTTCCATCTGCATGATAACGGGAACCTTGCCCGCCATCTGGCCAGGCTTGCCTGCAGTGCGAGCGCGGCGCGCTCCCTTACCCGGCAGCATCACGATGCGCCCCCCAGAATCAGGCTGATGGGAGCGAACTCGCTTGTGGCCACATGGGCATCGTACACGCCGTCGGGCAGGTCTATGGTCACGTCGACGGGAAACATCCAGCTCGTTGCGTTCACCTTGTGCGCTGCGTACTCGTCCAGCTGCGCGGCCAGTGCGTCGGGAGAGAGGGGCGTGGTTCCCACGGACGCTACGGCGCCTTTGGCGCTGTCGGCGCTCACCGTGTCGCCGACGGCCACCTGACCTACCTCGTCCTCGGCGACGTAGCAGGTCGCGTGGCCGCCTTGCACCACCAACGCAGTAGGCATCGTGTCGACCAAGCGCCCGCAGCACGCCCATATGAAGCCGGCCAGCAACAACAGAAGCACGGCGCCCAGCACCATCCACACCCCGGGATTCGACACGCGGATGTAGTCGTCGAGCTGCTCGGGCGACTTTGCCCGATCCAGGCTTTCCTGGCGAAAGGGCGAAGCCGCCTTGTCTTTTCCGTCGCGTGCGCTCATCGTGAACCTCCCGTTTCGGTCAAACCGTCGAAGCCGGGCAGAACGATGGGAAGCTCGACTCCTTCGCAGCCGGCCGCAACTTCATCCAGTTCGTCAAGCGCAAGCTCGCCTTCGCCCAGCGCCCCCCAGGCGCTCTGCGCCGCTGCGTCGTTCACCCACAGGCCTTCCTGCTCTATAAGGCTCTTGAAGTCGTCAAACGACATGCCCCCCGCCGCATGGCGGGCGGCATCCATCGCAGCCTCGTCACGGTCGGAACGAGGGCTCTTCGCATCGGGTTCGACCATCGTCGCTCCTTGCTCGCGCGGTCAAAAGAAACGGTTCCCCTTTTTCGGGCATCGCTGCGCATCGTGAACGGATGAAGCGCGGGCGACGCTCTTTTTCGTCAACCGACAACGATGGGGTACGAACACGCGACTGACAACGCCCCACGAACGAACGACCACTTTCAACGAACGAACGACCAAGGACGGTTGCTCGTTCGAGAGAAGCGCTTAAAACCGCGCATTTTCATCGGATCAATACCGACCATCTCCTCAACGCCCAGATCACGCGCCCGTGCCGCCCATCGCCGCTTACGGGTTTCGCAAGCGGCGACGGGCGGCGGTTCTTCAAGAACCCCCGCCCAAGCTAATGCAGCCGCAGTCGCGTCCGCGCCTAGCCGACCTCCCCCATAAAGCGGCAGATGGAAGTGATCTCGCAGACCTCGCCGGTATCCCTCCGAATTCCCGTTCCCGTGGTCGGGCATTCGCACACCGCCCCGCGGTCGTTAACCAAGCCCAAACCGGTGTACTGGCAGCAGCAGGCTTCGCCTCCGGCGACGGCGCCCAGCTCGTCTTCATCGAGTTCCGCCGATGAGGGGGCGAAGTCCTCGGCCGACAAGTCGAAGCCGGCTTTCCGTGCGATTGCAGCCGCCTGTTCTGCATTCTCTTCGGCAGACAGGCCTTCAAGCGCTTTCAGCTCGTCTTTGATCGACTCGTCCTCGCTCGCCTTCTTCAGAAAGTCTTTCAATTGCTCGTTCATGCGCAATCCTCTCCGTTTCTTCGGTTTGCTGGTTTTACAGCGTTACCACGCAATAGTAATTCGGCCAATCGAACTGACCGTACTTGCAGGTGGCGCAACACTTCGTCTCCGATGCCTGGAAGTCGCACACGTCAGACGGGGACACGACATGATAGGCCCCGCCGACGGTCGCATCCAGCTGTTGCTCGGTGAGCTCGCCTTCCGCGGTTCTCACCGCCATGAAAGCTGCCTCTTTTTCGGGACTCAACTCAAGGCCGAGCTCGGCGCTGACCTCGCGAAGCTCCTCAATCGTCTGGATGCGCGCGGCGCGCTCCATCATCTCTTGCTCGGTAGCCGCCATAGCAGCTCCCCCTTCCTGTTCCGTCCGTCCTTCTTGGACGATGCCTGCCGATAAGTGTAGGAATCGCCGGCCTTCGCACGCAAGGCGTCGCGAACGAACGACCTATTCAACCGCACGAAAAGCCTGTTGCGCAGTGCGCAGCGGTAGGCAAAGGGAACGCTCGTTTCGTTTGAAGGGGCGTTCGTTTCGACCTCGTTTGGCATCGACGAGCCGTCTGCGGCTTTCTTCTATACTGCGGGGAAGGCGCTCGTCGCCTTCATCCTTTTCTGCATTTCTGAAAGGTTGCCAGTGAAGAAGGCCGTGTTGCATACTTCGTTCTCGCGCCGTTCGGCGCATGTCTCCAGGAGAACATACCGTGATTAGCGAGAGCAGCAGGCATGTTCGGGGCGAGGCTCCCGTGGACGGTCCTGCTTCTCATCCCCTGATGGACGAGACGATTTCGCTGACGCGCGAGTTCGTCCATCGGTACTGGAACGGCGGGACAAGCTGGTGCGCCGCCCGCCTTTCCGATGATTTCGCATGGATGGGGGCACAGGACGACCAGCCCGACTCATCAAGCGATTCGTTTCGCCGGCAGATGGAGCAGATCGCAATCGAACGACCCCGCGTGGTTCTTATGTGCGAGCAGTACCTGCCCGTTGCCGCCCAGGAGACCCTGTGCATCGTGGCAGGGAGCTACCTGGTTTTCGGCGACCCGGCATCCGGCCGACTTGCCGCACAGGAACAGCGCTTCACGTTCGTGTGGAAGCGCGACGAAAACGACGACTCCCTGAAAATCTGCTATTGCCATGTATCGCATCCGCTGCCTCCTGCACCAGATAGCGAGCCGCTTTCCGTGAGCGTGAGCAAGCAGGCATACCTGTACCTCAAAGCCGTCCTGATGCGCCAACGCCAAGACGAGGCCGTTACCGTGCGCGACGTAGACGGCACTTCATGGCGCATCAAGCCCGATGAGATCGTGTGCGTGGAGGCGCGAAAGCAGCGCACCGTGCTTCATTGCGAGAAGACGGACGTAACGGTGCACGGCTGCATGGGAAACGTGCTGGAGCAACTTGGATTGGACATGATGTACGTGCATCGTAGCTTCGCTATCAGTCCGCGCCATGTCGCGAGCCTGGAGAAACGCGATCTGGTGATGGACAACGGGCTTGTCATCGAGATTCCCACCAAACGCCTATCCCAGGTGAAGAAAGAGCTATTCGGCTAGCAACAAGGGTTTTCGTTGCGCGCGAGCGGTCTTTCGTTCGCAAGGAGTTGCGGACGGACGCCGTCGCTTCGTATGCTAGGCGTCGCAAGCTGCTTTCAAGCAGGCGGTTCAGAAAGAGAAAGAAGGCCCGCCATGGCAACTGGCAAAGAAACCAGCACAACGGCAGAAGAAGCTGCGGAAAAGCTCGCCGATCAGGAATTAGATGCAACCGGAGGAGGGCCAGGGATCCCTCTTGACCGCATAATAAACCCCAATCGCTACCATTTCGGATGCGGATTATGGGTTCCCAACCCCGGACACGAGTATGACGAAAGGCACTATTGCATTCATTGCCGCTTCTTCTTGGACACCGGCCCGCACTCTTTCGATTGCGTAAGAACATCGTCCCCTTGGGATTGGGACGGCTAGGGGAGGGGATCTTCCGTTCGCGGAATTCAGCATCTAAGCTTGGAAAAGACGACTGAAAATCGTTCAGAACCCTCCATCTCCGCCAAGCACTGCGATGTGGCGGCAGGGCTCACATGCAACGCGCTGCTGAATACGGCGGGGAAATGCGAAGGGCTGAGCCGACAGAGAAAACCGCTCGCTTCGACCCTGCCCTTCGCCAAGAACGCTTTCACCTGCTTGTTCGCGCGCCTTCCTTTCGCCATCTTCCAGCAAGACCACACGGGGAAGGCCTAGCCAACGTCGCCCATCGAGTGGCAGACTCTATCAACGTTGACGAACCCGCTTCCGTCGGTCCAGGCTCCTGTCCCCTCTCTTGGGCAATCGCACAGCACAGGGCGATCATCCATCAGGCCCGTACCGGTTTGCCTACAGCAACAGGCGTAACTTCCTCCTGCCACGACGTTGAGCTCGTCGTCGTCAAGCTCCGTTTCGACAGGAGCGAAGTCCTCGACCGACACATCGAAGCCGGCTTCCCGGGCGATGGCTGCCGCGCGCTCGGCACGCTCCTCTTCGGGCAGGCCGGCGAGGGCGCCGAGTTCCTCTTTGAGCGGCCCGTCCTCGCTCGCCTTCTTCAAAAAGCCTTTCAATTGCTCGTTCATGCGCGCTCCTCTCTATTGAAGGTTTCCGTTGGACTGCAAAGGCATGACTTCGGCAGGCTTCGGCCCGCCTTCGTTTTTATCTAAAAAGCAGTAGAGATTTGGGTACGAAAAACGGCTATACGCGCAGGAGGCGCAGCAAAGCGTGTTATCTTGTTGGTAATTGCACTTGAAGAGTGGGGACACGATTACGGAGCCGCCGGACACGGCAGCAAGCTCGCTCTCGTCGAGCTCCGTTTCGGCGGGGTCGAGATCCTCGACCGCCACCTCGAAACCGGCCTCGCACGCGATGGCGGCCATTCTCGCCGCGACTTCGTCTTCCGGCAGACCAGCGAGGGCCTCCAGCTTGACCCGCAGGCCCTCGTCCTCGCTGACCTTCGCCATGAATTCCTTCATGTCCTGCTTCATTCGTTCTCCTTTCTCTCGGCGATCCTCGCCTGGGCTTTTTCTACCGCCTCGCGGATGCGGGGCGCGTAGCCGCCTTTCAGGATGAGGCACTGGGCGCGATCGGGCGACAGTATGTCGTCAGGGGCGGTGAACAGCGCGCTCGCGCGGCACCCGCCAGCGCATGCGCCGCGGTGCTCGCACTGGGCGCACTCGGGGTTGTGCTCCCACAGCGCGCTCACGCGCGTATCGATGAGCGAGAGGTACTCCGAGTCGGACAGACCCTGCCTCAAGCCGATCTCGGTGGCCAGCGGGTACCTTTCCTGCATCGGCATGGACGACAGCGCCATGCACGGCAGCATCCGCGCCTCCGGGGACAGGTAGAGCGTCTGGCGCGCGTGGCCGCACGTCACCTGCGACGCGCACGCGGCGGGGTCGCGCTCCTCCGGATGCTTCCCTATGTTGGGGATGGTCCAATCCCCGCTGCCCGGACGCCCCATGAAGAAGCCGCCCAGATGCAGGCCCAGAGGCGCGCCGTCCTCGTAGAAGCAGGGGATGTAGTCCAGGTAGACCTCGAAGGTCTCCTCCAAGGTGAGCGACCTGTCCTCGCCCAGGCGCTCCCACGTGTCGGTGTCCGCCACGGGATTGACCTTCAAGCTCTCGCAATGGTGCGCCGCCAGCGTGCTGACGCTCTCCCGCAGCAGGTGCTTGTTGCCCTGGTGCAGGCACATCTCGGCTCCGGTGGGAAAACCCCGCTCGTGGCAGAGGTCGAACGCCGCCAGCACCGCGTCGCCCGCGCCGGGGACGCCGCGCATCCAGTCGTGCCAGCCCTGCGTGCCGTCGTAGCTCATGTTGAACTCGGGGCGAATCCCGCGCTCCTCCAGCTGGTCGAGCAGCTTCTCGTCCACCAGCTTGCCGTTCGTGTAGATCTGCGCGATCCGTATGCGGTAGGACAAAAGCGCGTCCACCAGCTCCATGAAATCGCGGCGCACCAGCGGCTCGCCGCCGGTCAGCGACACCTCCAGGATGCCGCAGTCGGCGATCTGCCGCGCCAGGTCCATCATGGTGTCGTGATCGATCTCGCCCAGCTTCGCGTCGGGCGCGGACATGTAGCAGTGGCGGCACCGGTAGTTGCACTTGCCGGTGATCGACCAGTGCGCGGTTCGGACGAAGCGGTTCTGATGGCAGCGGTACTCCTGGTCGGGCGTGAGGCGCTCTCCCGGCTCGCACGGGCGCACGGCACCCTGCTCCTCCAACTTCTCCACGATGGCGCGCACCTCGTCGCTGATGATGGGCAGCGACAGGTCTATCTGCCCATCGCACAGCGAAAGCGCCTCGAACGTGCGCGCGTCGACGAAGGTCACGCCGTTGTGCGGCCGCTCGACCACGGCATAGGGCAGTTTCTCCCAGCCCCGCAGAACCAGATCTTCTCTCAAAAGTCGCTTCATGTCGCTCTTTTCTTCCTTTACATGCGCACGCCGCCTCGGCGACCCTCTCCCTCCCCGCTTACGATGAGGCGTTTTTCGGCTTGAACTGGCAGGCAAAAAACGGATAGAGCATCTGCTTGTTGTGGCACGTGGCGCATATGCGATTATCGAAATCCCGGCCATCCCATTGGTCGCAGGTGTCGAACAGGTTTATATACGGCGATCCGGGGCCGAAAAAACTCGATCCGCCGACCGAGGCGTCCAGTTCCCCCTCCGACAATTCCCGCAACTCTGCCTTTGCAGCCATGAAAGCTTGCTCGTCTTCGGGAGACATCTCCACGCCGAACTCAGCGCATGCCTCGCGCAACTCCTCAATCGTCTGGATACGCGCGGTGCGCTCCATCATCTCCTGCTCGGTTGCCGCCATGATGATTACCCCTTTCTCGTCCGACCGCGCGTCGCGACCGGTGTCTGCGAATCAGTATGGGAACCGCTTCTGCCGTCCGCAAGCCGCCGCGAACGAACGACCGATTACAGCGAACGAACGCTCGTGCATGGAGCCGAACGAAGCAGGGCAGATGGGCATTACCCGACCGAAGCAAAATCGGGCTAAGAAGAAGGAGCGTCGAATCACAACCCAAGAAGCGCTGCTATTCTCACAGGAGCTAAGGGACGAGGAGAAAACCGGCAAAATTGTTGCCGTCTGGCTCGCGCTCACCACCGGCATCAGACGCAGCGAAGCGCTGGCGCTCGTGTGGGACGATATCGACTTGGAGGGCAAGCGCCTTCATGCACGACGCCAGTTCGGCAAGGAGAAAACACTGGATCTTCTATCACGGATTCGAACTTCGTACCATAGCTGGAAATGAGCTTTTGTGACCTTCCATAGAGCTATTTAAGAAAGACGGGATATCCGAAAAAGATGGAGAGATCATCCTGAAGTTGCTTAGCGGTGCTAAGCAACTTGCAAAATAATTGTACATGGCCAAAACCAACGATGCGACTTCTCATACAACGGCCCTGCACATCTATTTACAGCTCATTTGTAAGCTCACTCACCCTGATCCCTAGCCCATCAGCAATCCTGCAAAGATTCTCGATGCCTATATTGCGGCGACCGTTTTCGACGTCCACAAGATAGGTGTGCCCAACGCCGATCATAAGAGCAAAACGACGCAGAGAGATACCTTGAGCCTCGCGCTCCTTGCGTATTCTTTGTCCTAGCTTGATTTTACGCTCATTCATATCCATGCAGTCAAGGTATGTGCTACTATACGGCTGGTGGTATCAAATTTATGACCAGTTATTAGGAGGAAAAGGATGTTGCATGTAAGAACAAGGCGCTCGAACAGCACCTCATTCGCGGTGCTCTGTTCGTTTGCGCTCGTTGCGAGCATGGCGCTTCCAATAATGGAAGCAACCCCGTCATACGCGAATGAGAACGAGAACGATCAACTTGAAGCCACGGAAGATACGTCTCGCGAAGCTTTCAACGGCGAAACGGATGAGGAAACGAGCGCCCTCGCAACAAATGAAGAGGCGATTGAGAAAGGCGTCGATGCTGCGGTTTCTGCCGAGGCCGAGATCCCGGCAGAAACACTGGCAAACGCTTCGGTGCCAAGCAACTCGATTCTGGGAGGCTTGGGCGATCTCAGCAACATAGCCGGGATCGCCATCACCAGTGATCCCACCGTCACTCAAAACATCCCCGTCCTTGTGCTTAATAGCAGAGACAATGTCTTCCAATGGGATCCCAGCATCGTAGCTAGCGGCCAGCTCAACGGAGCGAGCGTGCCCGCCGGTTCCAAAGTCGCCATCCTCGCTCTGCCTAATATGAGCGGACAGGACACCTCGTATCATCAAAGTTATTCGCTCTACGTTGACGGTAATGAAGTAACCAATGGCTTTGGTACTATCGAGCTGACGCTACCCCTTTCCAATAAGAGCGGCGGCATGTTTTTTCCTTGCGACGCAGAAGTGACAACCGGCGATGGTAAGACCTTCGAAGTCACTTCGTCTTCGAGCGGCCATATCACATTTCAGGCCACTGACATTTCTTCCGTAGATGTGCAGGTTAAGACCGTTTACGCGCTTCCCGACGAGCTGGCCGTCATCAGCGACCCGAGCGCCACCCAGTCCATTCACGTTGTCAGGACTCAATATAATCCCAACAGCAACCAGCAAAGCTACACCGCCGCCCCCGACTCTTTCAGTGCGACGGGGAAGCTTGACGGCGTAAACGTTCCCGCTGGTTCCAAGGTCGCCCTCGAGGTGGTTTACGCAGATGGAACCGGCCCTGCAAACGATCTTCAGTACGCCGTATGGAGCACGAAGCTTCTCGTCAACGGTCAGGGCGTGACAAGCGATTTCGGGACGGTCACGCTCACTATGCCTGTATGGATTAACGAGGGCTGGAACAAAGACTTTCCTCGCAAGGTGAAAATTGAGATGGCCGACGGTTCCACGCAGGAGCTTGTTTCTGACGAGAACGGCTTTGTCACCTTTACCGTCAGCAGCTTAGGCGAGATCACGCTTCACACAGGCGACCCTGTATCGGATTCCGGAGCAGCAGGGACTGACGGCGAGAACAACACCCAGACAAGTGTCGACGGCCAATCGCCGGACGACACCAAGTCCGAGAATAGCGAAATAACCCCGCTTGCCCAAACGGGCGACACCCCGCTTGCGCTGGCAGTGACCGGTTTGGCCGCAGCCGCTTTCGCGGCAGTCGCGTTCGCGGGAAACCGAGTTAAAAAGGCCAAGCAATAAGATCGGCAACCTATTAGGTTTTATGAGAAAGGGAGGCTCGCGCCTCCCTTTCTCTTTCTCCACCTCTATCCTTGAATACTTGCTTCAAGCCCATTGGGTCGGCATGGAGCTAACCGTGAAAGACGGTGATTACTATTATGTTTTCGATTCCCCTTGACCTACCTTTGGTTCGAATTCTCTCTGGTTGCCGTCAGCTCAAGAGGTCTCGGAATTTGGTCGTTTTGCGGAAAGCCATTCTTCCGGAACAACGGCGGTAAAAGGCGCAAATACTGCGACAGTCTCAGTCGCAACAATGCAAAAACAAACGTGACGCCAGAAGGCGCGAGCCCGAAAACGGATAAACGCTTTGCGTTCCTCAAAATAGTCATGCTCGTAATTGAGGTGGCGGCCTCGCCAAGCTGCTGTTTAACTGAAAAGCGCCGCCCTCTGTGGACGGCGCTCTGCTGGAAACACACGGCTATTTCAGCCTAAAGGTAGACACTTTATAGGCGGCATCGTCGATCTGATGCTGAGACGGTGATCCGATTGCGTATCCATCCGGAGATTCCCGGTTGAACGTCCTGAAGAACACCTCAGCGGCAAACCGTGCTCCCAGCGATCCTGACCCAATGGCGGAAGGCGCGGGGATCATGGGCGCAAAGCGGCACCCATGACAATTCTGGAAGGCGTTTTACGCGCGGGTTCGCCTCGTCAGCGAAGGAAACCCCAGGTGGCGAGAAATCCCCGTGTTCCTCGCCTGCCGATACCATCCCTGAAATTGTCATGGGTGCCGCTTTGCGCCCACGTCGGGGCTGGCCGGCGGGAGGCATCCGTCAAGATGGTTTCGTATCCCTCGGGTTATAGGCAAGAAAGTGTGTCCGTTTTAGGGGTGTAAGGGCAGGTCAAACCCTCGATAAACCATCGTTTAAATTTCGGAGGCAGGTTTAAGTGCCTGGCAAGAATGTGTGTCCGCTTTCGACTTGACACCGCAGGTCAGAGGCCGTAAACCGCCCTCTTAAATTCCGTGGTTCAATCACGGGATGAAGAAGATACTGTGCCCTGCGTGCGGGGGCGACACGAAACGCAACGGGAAGACCTCGTCGGGGGCGACTCGTTGGCGCTGCAAGGCATGCGGCGCATCCACCACGCAACGTTACGACAACGAGCCTAAACTGCTAGAGCTGTTCCTGAGGTGGCTGCTCTCGAAAAAGACCCAAGGCGAGTTCGGCATGCCCGGACGCACCTTCCGGCATCTCACGAATAAGTTCTGGGACCTGTGGCCCGTGGCTCCTGTCTGTGACGAGGTCCACCACGTGGTGGAGGTGGATGGCCTTTGGCTGGGGCGCGACGTCGTGATTATGATCGCCTGCACCGAGAAGCACGTGATCGGCTGGCATCTAGCGAGAAGCGAGAACGCGCAGGCGTGGGCGGCGCTCATGGCGCGCATAGCCCCTCCCGACGTCGTGATTACCGATGGCGGAAAGGGGTTCGAGAAGGCGAGACGCGCCGTGTGGCCGAACACACGCGTGCAGCGCTGCGTCTTCCATGCGTTCTGTCAGGTGAAGCGCCAGACCACGACCAGGCCGCGGCTCCAGGCGGGCGTTGAGCTCTATGGCATCGCCAAGAAGCTCATGCGCATAGGTAGCCTCAACGAAGCTGCGGAGTGGCTTGCGGGCTTCTCTAATTGGTGCACGGCATGGGAAGGATTCCTAAAGGAAAAAGAGGTGGTTGACGGGCGGATCCGCTACAAGCACGAGAGGCTGCGCACTGCGCGCGGCGGGCTTCTGAAGCTTTGTAGGGCCGGTACCCTATTCACCTATCTCGACGAAGGCTTGCTCGAGGGAGGACCTGTTCCGGCGACTACGAACAGGATCGAAGGCGGCGTGAACGCCCAGATCCGCCACATGCTGCGAGAGCATCGGGGATTGAGGCTGACGAGGCGCGTCAAGGCGGCGTTCTGGTGGTGCTATATGGACCTTGAAGCCCGTGCAAGCCCGAAAGAGATCCTGAAGGAAATGCCGACGGACGTCCTGATTGCTGAGTTTTATCGAGCAGCTGCCGAAGCTAGCGAAAAAGATGAAGCGGTGGGGCGCTGGGGCACTGCTGTGCAATGGAATGACCTGCATGCAAGCGGCCCTTATCGCATGGATTACGATTAGGCTCTGGACACACTTTCTTGCCTATAACCCTATCCCTCCCTTTCCTTTGAAAAACACAATCGACACAATATAGAATAAAAGCAGGCGCTGACGGTTTTGGGAGCAGCATGATCCTCACGTGCAGGGAAGCGCTCGGCAAGCTGGGAAGCAGGCGCTACGCGAGAAAGGCTGTGTCAACCGGACAGCTCCACCCCATAGGCCCAGCGAAGTCGTCGCACCGCTACTGGATCAGCAAGAGCGCGGACGAGGTCGCGCGCTGGCTGCCCAAGTTTCTTCACAGCGTTCGTCAATGACTCTTTTGGTCGCCAAGAAGGACAGCGCGCTTTTTGCGTGACAAGAAAAAGTTTTGACGGTAGAATGGCGGCTGCTTGGCGGTCGAACCGACAAAAAAGATCAGGCCTAAGCCTGATCTGAGATTACTGGTCGCGGGGGCAGGATTTGAACCTACGGCCTCCGGGTTATGAGCCCGGCGAGCTACCAGACTGCTCCACCCCGCATCGTTATGTTGCGCCTACCTCTCCTGCCCGAAGTGCCTTCAAACAGGAAAAGCGGCAAGAAAGAATATTACCCGTCTGCCTTAACGAACGCAAATCATTTCTCAGTGATTCACAAGGTCTACACGTTTTTAACTCGATCGAAAGCGAACTCCTGACCCTTGACGGCGCGGCGAGCCTCGCAGCGTACATGAATACAAGCCACGCCCTATCGCACCCCATACTCGGCGTCCTCTTAATCAACGCGAGCCTCGGACTGCTCGACATCCTCCTTGCAATAGCCGCCGTAACGCATGTAGTACTTGGCATCTTCGAACGCGAACATGCCCGGCTCCTGCTTGCGAACCCACTTCTTGAGAGGCGTCTCCGTAAGCGGCACGCACACGCAGCACATGACAGCGAACAACACCAGACACCACAGCCAATCGGTTGCCGTGACGCCTGCGATATGCGCGATCAGGTACGCTGCGGCCGGCAAGAACATCATGAGCGACGTGGCGAGCCCCGTATGGTAGATGGTCTTCTTGCCCTTGTCACGATACCAGAGGTAGGTGGCGACGCCGCCCGCCGTATGGGCGAACAGCTCCATGACGCACAGCAGGATGACGCACAGCGCAACCGCGTTCGACAGAGGTACGAAGAAGCAGAGCGCTGCGTAAATGAGCGGGATCCACTGCAGCCCCACGTTGGTGACCATATCCGTGAGCCGGCTCATGGGATAACGCGTCGGATCGTAGAGGCTCTCGTCTTTCGGACGAAACACGCTCGTGTTGTAAAACCAATGAAGACCGCCGGGGAACTTCCACTCCTCGAGCACGTGGAAGGCCATGATGAAAGCCACGAAAACGCCCGCTTTGCTGCCCAGAGGCATGACATCCCAGAAGACGGCGGCAAGCACCGCCACCACCGTCGCCGTGACGCACAGGAACACGATCCACTGGTTATCGCACCATCTATCTAGTTTCTTTGCGAAATTGCTTGCCATTTGTCTACTCGCTTTCCTACTTCGCTTTCTTCGCTTTGCCGAAGAGACCCTTCGGAACGCTGCCGGGATCTGCCGCTGCGGCAGCCTTGCGCTCTTCCCAAACCTTCGCAACGTACTCGCGCTTGTAACCCCAAAGCTCTCGCTCTTCGAACGGATCCTTAGAATCGCGGTCATGCATGAAGAGGATCGGCAAGCCGAACGAGATGCCCAGCAGCACGAGCGAACCGGGGATGCCCCACCAAAGCTGATTAGCGGCTTCCGGCATGAACGTCAGCACGTACCATATGAACACGATGGCGACGGGCAGCTGCAAGAACACCGCCGCGAAAAGACCGGGGTTGTACTTGGACTTCAAGCGCATGTTGAGCACGATGCCATGCGCCGGAATCTGCCAGAGACCCTGGAATATCTGAGCCGCGGCAAGCCAAATGAGCTGCGGGAAGAAGATCGGAACGATATAGCATAGATAGCACAGGACGACGTTGCTGACGAAGCACTGGCGCTGGTTCAAGATATAGCGATCCGGACGCTCGATCTCGTTGAAGACGATCATGTTCGAGATGAGCGGAAAACCGCCCGGCCAGGCATACTCTTCGAACTGATGCACCAACATGCCCATCCAGCTGAAGATGAGCAAAACCTGCACGTAGTCAAGGGCGGCGCTGCCCCAAAGCCCCATAGCGAACGCGAGGATAACGAAAGCGACCCCTCCGATGTAGTACCAATACCTCTGCCAGAACTTCATGCGAACCGCCTCCTTCAACTGCTGAGAACTGAGTTTTGGCGTATTGACATCTCGCTATGGTTTGTACAATAGTAAACACAACGGTTTGTAGTCAACAGACTGTTGATAGACAAATGTCGCATGCTCAACGCACTATGCAGTATTTGATTTGAAATGAACATTCGAAGCATTTTTGTCGAGGGAGCGCTTGATGGAGAACCAGAGGATACGCCTGAGCAAGACGCTGTTGAAAAACGCACTCGTGCACCTGCTCCAAAAGAAGCCCTTGAACAAGATTTCAGTACTCGAGATATGCGAGACCGCCCAGATAAACCGCACTACTTTTTACAAGTACTACGGAAGCCAAACCGACCTGCTCAACGAGATCGAGAGCGATTTTCTTGCGCAGCTCGACGAAAGCCTTGCACTCATCCCCGAACAAGAAGGCGCCGTAGCGTCTGTGCTCGCCAACCTCTACGAGCAGCGCACGACCTTCTGCACGCTCGTGCGGGCCATCCCGAGCCACGAATTCGCAACGCACCTCTTCTCCCTGCCGGGCATCAACGGGCTCTTCAAAAACCTCGCCATCGCCAGCAGCTGCACGAAATCGCAGACGCAGTATACGCGCGAGTTCATCTTTCAGGGCACCTTCGCCGTCCTCTGTAGCTGGCTGAGCAGCGAAAACCCCGAACCCGTTTCTGAAATCGCCGAGATGCTGGAGCTTCTCAAGGACAAGCTCTTATAACCGGCGCGGCATACCGGTTAAACGGAAACGAGCGCACTCCATGTCGGACGACAGCGGGCCCGCGCGATTGCGCGGGCCCGCATGGCAGAACGGGTTTCGACGAGGACGTTAGTCTTCCTCGGGCACCGTCTCGCTGACGGAGGCGTTCGTGATCAGGATCAGCGACGCCACAGAAGCGGCGGCCTGAAGCGCCGTGACCGTAACCTTCGCCGGGTCGGCGATGCCACGGCCGATCATGTCGCCGTACTCGCCGGTCATACAATCCAGACCCTGGCCCAGCGGCAGCTCCTTGACCTTCTCAACGGCCACGTCGCCGCGATAGCCCGCGTTCTCCGCCAGGGCGCGCAGCGGCACCTCCAGCGCCTTGCGCAGAATGTCGATACCCAGCTGCTCCTCGGCGTTCTCGCATACGAGGCCGTCCAGCGCGGACGCGGCCTGCAGCAGCGCCACGCCGCCACCGGCCACCAGACCCTGCTCTGCGGCCGAGCGGGTAGCCAGCAAAGCATCCTGGATACGGCTGCGGATCTCGTTCATCTCGGACTCCGTGGCGGCGCCCACTTCCATGACCGCGATACCGCTGGACAGCTTGGCCAGACGCTCGCGCAGAACGTCGCGGTCGTAGTCGATCTTCTCCGTTTCGATCTGCGCGCGCAGCTGATCGCAACGCTGCTCGATAGCCTCGGGCTTGCCCTTGCCGCCCAAGATGGTGGTACGGTCCTTGGTGATCTGCACGCTGGCGGCGCGGCCGAGCATGCTCTTGCGCGCATCGGCCAGCGTCAGGCCGCGATCGGGCGTGATAACCTCGCCGCCGGTGAGGATGGCCAGATCCTCGAGCTCAGCCTTGCGTCGATCGCCCAGAGCCGGCGCCTTCACCGCAACGCTGGTCAGCGTGCCGCGACGGCGGTTCACCAGCAACGTGTTCAGCGCCTCGCCGCGCACGTCTTCAGCGGCGATCAGCAACGGATGACCGGACTGCATGACCTCTTCCAGCACGGGCACGATGTCTGCGAAGTTGTCGCCCAGACGCTGGTCGGTCAACAGGATGTAGGGCTCGGTGAGCTCGCCTTCCAGGCGCGCCGGGTCGTCGGCCATGTACGGGGAGATGAAACCGTTGTCGAACATCATGCCCTTGAGGATTTTCACCTCGATGCCGAAGTTCTGAGACTTCTCGACCGAGATGACGCCGTCACGGCCGATGGCATCCATAGCCTCCGCGATCTTCTCGCCGATCTGGCGGTCGCCCGCGGAAACCGTCGCGATCTCGGCGATCTGCTCACGCGTGGTAACCTCGACGGCGTTCTTGAGAACCTCGTCGGCCACCACGTCGGCAGCGCGCTGGATGCCGCGGCGCAGCGCCAGCGGATCGGAACCGGAGATGACGCAGCGTACTCCCTCGCTCACGATAGCGTCGGAAAGGATGGTCGCCGTCGTGGTGCCGTCGCCCGCGTCGTTGTTCGCGGCGATGGCGGCCTCGCGCACGATCTTCATGCCCATGTTCTCGATGGGATCTTCAAGATCGACATTGGCGGCCACCGTGGCGCCGTCGTTGGAAACGTTGGGCTTCTCGTGCTCCTTCTGCATGGCGACGTAGCGCCCCTTCGGGCCGATCGTCACCCTCACGGCGTCGGCCAGCTTGTTGACGCCGGCAGCCATCTTCGTACGGGTTTCGTTGTCGAACGCAATGTCTTTGGACATAGTCTGGTTCCCTTCTCATCGGTGTGCGGCGCTTCGCCATCACCGCGCGCACGATAGGCGCCTCTGCCGCTCGGCTGAAAAACCACTGACCCGAGCATGCGGAAGCTCATAAAAATCACTGTCGAAAAAGTTAGCACTCTTTTGCTTCGAGTGCTAGTCATAACAAGCTTTTTCCTCGTGACGAATGGAAAGCAGCGCTTTTTTGAAGGGCTTCGAACCTCTTGCCAATCGGAAGGCTCAGCACCGAAGCCTCGAAAGCGGCACCCAGAAACATGCTTCTGCCTAATGCGCCGCGAACGCCGATGCTCTACAATCAGGAGTTGCGCGATGCTGGCCGAGCGTTCAACTCGAAGCCGTTTCGCACCGCGCCGCCGAAACAGCACGACGCGAAGGAGCGCCTCCATGGCAGTGATCGATGCCCATGCTCACATATATCCCAACAAGATCGCCTCGCGAGCGGTCGACGCCGTGGGCGACTTCTACCTCATCGACATGTTCGGCGAAGGCACGGTGGAGCACCTGCTGTCCGCGCAGCAGCATGCGCCCATCACGCACTTCATCGTGCATTCGGTGGCCACGACGCCGGGCAGAGTGGAGTCCATCAACAACTTCATCGCCGAGCAGTGCCGGCAGCATCCCGAGTTCATCGGGTTCATGGCTATGCACCAGGACTATCCCGAGCCCGAGAAGGAAATCGAACGCGCCATCGGCCTGGGACTCAAGGGCATGAAGCTGCATCCCGACACGCAGCACGTGAACATGGACGACCCGCGACTCATGAACGTGTACGAGATGATAGAGGGGCGCCTGCCCATCGTCATCCACACGGGCGACTACCGTTACGACTACTCGCATCCGCGCCGCCTGATGAACGTGCTGAAAACGTTCCCCGACCTCGTGGTGGACGCGGCGCACTTCGGTTGCTGGTCGCGCTATGAAGTGGGCTACGACATCCTGCATAACGCCGACAACCTGTTCGTGGACGCGTCGAGCTCCCAGTTCTTCCTGGGGCAGCGCCGCACGGTGGAGCTGGCGCGCATGTGGGGCACCGACCGCATCATGTTCGGCTCGGACTACCCCATGTGGAGCCCTGCGGCGGAATACGACCAGTTCGTCACCGCCGGCTTCTCGGAGGACGAGCTGGAGAACATGCTGTGGCACAACGCCGAGCGTTTCGCCGGCGTGAAGGTGGGATAGCGCACGCAACAAGAAGCCCCGCCATTGCTGACGGGGCCTGAAGTCGTTTAGCTTTCGTCGCTTTCCGGAGCGTGCTCGAGCACCACCCGAATCTTGTCGATGCGGTGGCGGTCCATGTCGACTACGGTGAACGTGGCCCTGTCGTCGCCGTCCTCGATGGTCACGGAATCGCCCTCGTCGGGGATACGGTCGAACACGGTGAGCAGCAGGCCGCCCGCCGTCTCGCATTCCTCGGACTCGAGAGGCTCGAAACCGATGAGCTCGCCCACCTCGTCGATGGGAAGCGAGCCGTCGATGAGGTAGCTGCCATCGTCCAACTGCACGATCTCGTCCGAGCCGCCATGCGCGTACTCGTCGTCGATGCGGCCGACGATCTGCTCCATGATGTCGCTCATCGTAACGATGCCGGCCGTGCCGCCATGCTCGTCGATGACCACGGCGATTTTCGTGCGCTTCTCCTGCAGCGTTTGCAGCAACTTCGCGATGGGCACGCCTTCGGGTACGGCCTGGATCATGCGAACGCGCAGGTCGTCGACCGTCGCGTCCTTGGGCATCGTGTAGAGGTCCTTCACGTGCACGAAGCCGACGATGCGGTCCTTGCTGCCGCGGCACACCGGGTAGCGCGTGTACTTGTACTGCAACACGGTCTGGAGACTCTCCTCCAGCGGATCGTCGAGGTCGATGCACACCACATCGGTGCGCGGCGTCATGATGGCCTCGGCGTCTTTGTCGCCCAGGTCGAAGATGTTGTCCACGTATTCGTTCTGCTCGGGGTCGATGAGTCCGCTTTCGGTGCTCTCGTCGATGAGCAGCTTGATCTCCTCGTCGGTGTACACCTCGTGTTCGTTGGCCACGTCGTGGCCCAGCATCTTCATGACGCCGTTCGTAATGCTGTTGAACAGCCACATGACGGGGTACGTGATGCGGTAGAACCACACGAGCGGCGTGGCCGTGAACAGGGCGTAGCGCTCGGTGGAGAAGATGGCCAGCGACTTCGGGATGAGCTCGCCCACCACGATGTGCAACGCGGTGATGATGACGAAACCGATGACGATGGAGATGCCGTGCGTGGCCGCCTCGGGCACGTTGAGTGCCTTGAACAGCGGTTCGAACAGGGCTGACACCGCAGGCTCGCCCAACCAGCCGAGGGCGAGCGAGGCAAGGGTGATGCCCAGCTGGCAGGCTGACAGGTAGGCGTTGACGTTGTCGGCGACGAGCTTGGTGTACTTGGCGCCCTTGCGACCCTCGTCCACGAGGATTTCGACTTGCGACTTGCGTACGCGCACGAGCGAGAACTCGGCGGCGACGAAGAACGCATTCATGAGCAGGAAAAACAGAACGAGCAGCAAACTGAGTGCTATGGGCATAATTGCGGATGGTCCTCCTTTATATGACTATTCGCCATGTAATCGTACGGCATCCGTCCATCTGGTCATACACCCGTTACCGGAAACCCGCAGGTTTCCACAAGTGGGGTTGAAGCCATCCGCCTATGGAGGAGCGACCCAGGAATCCAGAAGCCTCGCAAAGACGCATCATCGCCCCAAAAACACGCTCCAGCGACTGAGGCGTGTTTTTGGGGCGATGATGCGATCGGAAACTCAGGAACATCCGCGGCCGCACGCGCCCAGGCAACCGCGGGGCGTCACGCCGTCGCCAGGTCGCCGTCCTCGTCGACGCTCGGCGCCGCCTCGGCGGTCGAACGTTCGGACATCGCCGTCGCGCCCTCGATTCCGGCGTCCTTCGGCAGCACGAGGTTCGCCACCACGGCCACCAGGAACACCACGGCCACGCAGTTCTGCGCGAACACGCTTTGGATCAGCTCGGGGAAGCTCGCGAACAGGGCCGACACCTGCGTGAAGCCTATGCCCACGGCCAGCGACAGCGCCGCGATGAGGATGTTGCGCTGCGAGAAGCCCGCCCGCGCGATCATCTGGAAGCCGCTGACGATGATGTTGCCGAACATCATGATGGTGCAGCCGCCCAGCACCGCCTCAGGCAGCGACGCGAAGATCACGCTGATCACCGGCAGGAACGCCGCCAGGATCATGATGACCGCGCCCGTGGCGATGGCTTTGCGGTTCACCACCTTCGTCATGGCCACGAGGCCCACGTTCTGCGAGAACGACGTGATAGGCAGGCAGCCGAAGCACGCCGACAGCGAGCTGACGAAACCGTCGCAGGCGATGGAGCCCGAAAGCTCCTTCTCCTTCACCTCGCGGTTGAGGCCCACCATGGTCAGCGCGGAGGTGTCGCCGATAGTCTCGGTGGCCGACACGAGGAAGATCAGCGTCACCGACACGATGGCGCCCAGGTTGAACTCGGGCGTGAACGGCATGAGCTGCGGCAGTGCGAACAGCTCCATGCTCTGGAAGCCGCTGAAGTCGACCGCCCCCGCAACCACGGCGCATGCATACCCGATGACCAGGCCGAACAGCACCGAAAGCTGCTTGGTCTTGCCTTTCGCCAGCACCTGGAACACCAGGCACGAAACCAGCGAGATGGTGCCCAGCAGCAGGTTCTGCGGCGATCCGAAGTCGGCAGCGCCGGAGCCGCCGCCGAACGAAGAGGCACCCACGCCCAAAAGCGAGAAGCCGATGGACGTGACCACGACGGCCGCCACGATGGGCGATATGATGCGCCGCCAATACTTCGCGAACAGACCCAGCACGCCTTCGATGATGCCGCCCACGATGATGGCGCCGATGGCGACGTTGTACCCGTACGTGGCCGCGATGCCCACGAGCACGGTGACGAACGTGAAGCTGATGCCCATAACGATGGGCAGGCCCGACCCCACGCGCCACAGCGGGAACAGCTGGATGAGCGTGCCGATGCCCGCGATGAGCATGGCGCTTTGCACCAGCATGCCCAGCTGATCGTCCGCGAGGCCGGCCGCCGCGCCCACGATGAGGATGGGCGCGAGGTTCGCCACGAACATCGCGAGGATGTGCTGGATGCCGTAGGGAATGGCGCGGACGACGGGGATGTCGCCGTCGAGCTTGAACAGGTTCTCGTGTACGAATGCTTTCATCGGAACGCGATCTCCCCCGTCTCGGGGTCCATGCGCTCCACGATGGCGAGCGATTCCAGGCGGTAGCCGCGTTCGCGCAGGTCGTCGCCGCCAGGCTGGAAGCCCTTCTCGATGGCGATGCCGATGCCCTCCACCGTGGCGCCCGCCTCGCCGACGAGCTCGATGAGGCCGTTCAGCGCGCATCCGTTCGCCAGGAAGTCGTCGATGATCAGCACATGGTCGTCGGCGTTCAGGAACTTCTTCGACACGATGACGTCGTACACGCGACCGTGCGTGAACGACTCGATGCGTGTCGTGAACATCTCGCCGTCCAGGTTGATGCTCTGAGCCTTCTTTGCGAACACCACCGGCACGCCGAAATGGCGCGCCACCACGCAGGCGATGCCGATGCCGGACGCCTCGATCGTGAGGATCTTCGTGATGGGAGCGTCGGCGAACAGCCGCTTGAACTCCTCGCCCATCGCGTCGAACAGATCGATGTCCAGCTGGTGGTTGAGGAAGCTGTCCACCTTGAGGACGCCCTCCGACTTCACCACCCCGTCGCGCCTGATGCGTTCCTCCAAAAGCTCCACGTGCCGCCTCCGTCGTCGTTCCGTCTTCATGCGTCGCGTCATCTCGCAGACGCAACGAACCTTTGCAGGACAGTGTAAAGGACGCATGCCGCCAGGGGAACGGGGAATTCGCTAGATCGACGGGTTGCCCGCATGGAAACCACGTGGGAAATGATGACAAGGAATGTGGAATCCGCGTGGGAACGGCGCTGGAAACGCGCAAGATCGAGCAGACTTTCCATGGTGTTGCACGCCATGGAAACGTAGAACGGGCCCGCTATACTTGTAGGTACGGATTCGATCCGGCGGCTTGGTGCCTCTCCCTCTCATTACTCTAGAAGGATGGAGGTGAAGACCATGACCGCTTTGGATTTGCTTGCGTTGGCCGAATTGCTGTTGAAGCTGATGTCTCGTATCATCGAGTTTGCCCTGGTGATAGAAGACGCGCTCCAGTCCCACAAGGGAAAGGAGCGCTCCAAGTAAACCCAAACCGCCGAAGCGATCCGAGAGCCGTGGGGAGCACCAACTCCCTGCGGCTCGCCTCATATTATACGCATCGAACGGCAGCTCGCAAGGGTTTCCAAGCGATGCAGCTCGCGTCCCTACAGCACCACTTGGCCGGTGAACAGCAGCACGAGCGACGTGACGGCGGCGATGAGGATGATGGCCACCACCACCTTGTCCACCGTGCTCTTGAGGTACGGCTCGTTGCGCTCCTTCTTGCCCTTGATGTACATGAGGATGCCCGGCGCGTACAGAAGCGACATGAGGGTGAGCCCCGTCGCGCCCGACGCCCACGCCAGGAAGAAGCTGTACACCACGCCGAACACGCCGAAAATGCGCCACAGCACCAGGCTGCCGCCCACCTTGCCCTTGAACGCGTCGGGCTCGGTGAACGTGAGCTTCGCGAAGTACGCCGCCGACAGCAGGTACGGCAGCAGGATCATGCCGGCCGACAGCGCGTAGAAGAACTGGTACGTGCTGTCCGAGAACAGCATGACCACGAGGAACGCCTCGATGATGACGTTCGTCACCACGAGCGTGACGATGGGGGCGCCCTTCTTGTTCGTCTTGGCGAAGGCCTTGATGAACACGCCCTGCTCAGCCGCCTCGTAAGGCGACTCGCTGGACAGCACGGTGTAGCCCAACATGGCGCCCACCAGCGACAGCACCACGCCGCCGTTGATGAGGATGGCGCCCCACTGCCCCACCGCGTGCTCCATGACGCCCGCAAGCGCCGGGTTCTCCAGCTGGGCCAGCTCGGACAGCGGCATGACGCCCATGCTGAGCACGCTGACCATGAGGTAGATGCTGAGCACGCAGATGAACGCGATGATGGTGGCCTTGCCCACGTCGCGTTCCTTCTTGGCGCGACCGGAGATCGCGACCGCGCCCTCGATGCCCACGAACACCCAGATGGTGATCATCATGGTGTTGCTCACCTGGTCGAAGAACGGCAGGCCCGGATCGGCGCCCTGCGACATGTTCGCCAGAAAGATGCCGAGGTCGAATTTCTGCAGAAAGATGATGGCCGTGATGGCTACGAAGATAGGCACGAACTTCGAGATGGTGATAACGGCGTTCACGCCGGTAGCCTCTTTGATGCCGCGCGATACGAGGAACACGTAGAACCAGATGAGCAGGCTGGCGCCGATGACCGACGGCAGGTTCGTGCCGCCGCCGAAGATGGGGAAGAAGTACGAAAGCGCGCCGAACAGAAGCGCCGAGAAGCTGACCGTGCACAGAAGCGCGCTGATCCAGTAGCCCCAAGCGCTGTTGAAGCCCAAAAAGTCGCCGAACCCCGCATTCGCATAGCTGTAGATGCCGCCCTTCAACTGCGGCTTGATGCGCGAGAGCGCGAAGAACGTCATGACGAGGCACAGCACCCCGATTCCCGAGATGCTCCATGCAGTGAGGATAGCCGCGCCGCTGGCGCCGCCTGCAGCCTGGTCGCCCGCCAACGTGAACACGCCGCCGCCGACGATGAGCGTGATGACCGTGGTGACGAGGCGAAAGATGCCCAGTCCTCCGTGGGGTTGGGGAATGCCCGAAGTGGCGGACGCGTGGTGCGATGCGGATTCGCTCATGTAATCACCGTTTCCTTGATGGACAACTGGTAGCATGATACTCCACAACATTGCATTCCGTCACACCGTTATGCAACATTTTGCATGCAGAGCGGTTGTCGTCCCGAGCGGAGCGCATGGCACGGAGATGGCAAGGGGCGGGACGTCACGCAATGACGAGGCGCTCCACGAGGACGTTTTCCAACGCCGAGCGGTTGAGGTCGCAACCCAGGCCGCTGGCATGGCCTTCGCGGTTGAGCGTCACCATGCCGCGCTCGGCCGTGTAGGGCGGATCGGTGATGTCGCAGGAGAAGTAACGAGCCGTGGCTCCGATGTCGCCGGGCGCACCCACCGCGCTCAGCGTCTCGAACGCGGCATGCAGGCGCCTGGACACGCCCGTGTCGTACATGCCGCCCATCCACACCTCGATGCCCCGCTTGCGCGCCATTTGCACGAAATCGAGCGCAGGCTGCACGCCGCCGCATTTTCCCAGCTTGAGGGCGTAGCACCGCAGCTCGGGCTGCGCCAACGCACGGGACAGGTCCTCGGGGCGCACGATGGACTCGTCGAGGCAGATGGGGGTGCGCAGCGTGCGCTGCAGACGCGCGAGGCGGCTGAACAGGTCGGTCGGCCCCACGGGGGGCAGGCGCCGCGGATCCAGCGGCTCCTCGATCCAGGCGACGTTCAGGCCGTCCAAGCCGCGCAGCTCCTCGGCTTCACGCTCCGAGAAGCTCTGGTTGGCGTCGAGCGTGATCATCATGTCGGGCAACGCGGCGCGCACGGCCTGCGCGCATGCGAGCGCGGTTCCCGGTTTCACCTTCAGCTTCACGCGCTTGTAGCCTGCCTCGGCGCAGCGGCGCGCGGCCGCGGCCGTCTCGACCGCGGAGCCCAGCCCGATCGCCGCGCCGGCCGGCACGGATGCCGAAGCGCCCGCGGTCGCGGCGTTCGCAGCCCCGCCGATCAGCTGCCATAGCGGCTTGCCGACGATCTTGCCGTACAGGTCCCACAGCGCAGGCTCGAGCGCGCCGCATGCCAACGGAAACGCCTTCGCCTCGGGAACGGCGGCGAAGGCGGCGCTCGCCTCGCTGGGATGCAGGAACGCCTCGCGCAGCACGATCGGAGCCAGAACGTCGTGGAGGATGCGCGCGTCCTGGTCGAGCGTTTCCGGCAGATACCAATCCGTCGGAAACGCCACGCACTCGCCCAGCCCCGTGCGACCGGCATGATCCGTCACTTCGACGATGATCGACTCGCGATGCGTCAGAGTGGCCTTGGCTGTTTTGAACGGCGTTTTGAACGGCAGCCGGATGCGGTGCAGCGTGACGCGCGCCACCTCGATGCGCTGGTCGTAGCGCCGCTCGAGCGCGACGCGGTCGATTTTCCCGATGCCCGTGCGCGGGAACTCGTCGAGCACGCACACGTGCTTCGGCAGGTACAGCTTCGACAGGCGCGGCGCCAAGCTGGTGCGAACGTACGACGCCAGCTGACGGTTCGTCAGGGATGCGAGCTGATCCGCCTGCGTCTGCGCTTGCGTCCGCTGCGCGTAGCGGCTCGCCCTCGGACGCGGCGCGGGCGCTTTCTCGCGCTCGACGAACGCAACAGGCCGTCTTCCCCAGCGGGCGTCGGGCGCGCCGAACACGTGGGCGTCGGATACCCCGGCCACGCGCAGCAGCTTCTCCTTGATCTCGGCCGGGTACACGTTCTCGCCGCCCGACACGAACATGTCCTCGGTGCGCTCCTTCACGAACAGCTTGCCGCCGTACAGCGCCGCCGTGTCCCCCGTCAGGAAGAAGCCGTCCACCGTGTACGCGGCGCGCGCGTTCAGGTAGCCGCCGAACAGGCCCGGGCCCTTCACGGCCAGGCGGCCGAACCCGTCGTCGCCGGGATCCACGATATGCGCCTCGTAGCCGGGCAGCAGGCGCAAGCCGCCGGTGAACGAAGCCGTCACCTGGGCGTGGGCGATTTGGCTGGACGTCTCGGTCATGCCGTAGCTTGCGTACACGCGCGCGCCCGCACGGCACGCGCGATCGAGCGTCTGCGGGTTGAGCGCGCCGCCGCCCAGCAGGATGCAGGAGTAGCGCGCGAGCGTTTCCGGCTTGTCCGCGGCCACCATGTCCTGCAGCATCTTATCGACCACCGACACGTGCGTCGCGCCCTTCTTCGCCGCGTCGGACAGCAGACGGACGGCGTCGAAGCGGCGGTACAGCACGAACGGGCTGCCGTTCAGCACGCTGCGCACGACGACCTGGAAACCGCCGATATGGTAGAGCGGCAGCACCGCCTGCCACATGCCCTCGCCGCGACGATTGAGCGTCCGGTTGGACGCTTCGGATGCGAAACAGATGTTTCCCCACGTCAGCGATACGGCCTTCGCACGCCCCGTGGTGCCCGACGTGAACATGACCACGGCGCGGGCGTCGAAGTCGAACACGTGCGCGGCGTGTTCGGCGAAGTGGATGACACTCTCGGCAGCATCCTGCTGCGCCACTTCGCTGCGACGGCGCAGCGACGCGCGGCCCGAGCTGGCGCGGCCGAGCGCCTTCGTAGTGCGGGGCTCGGCGGACGCCGCGTTCACGCGGGCGGCGAAGCTAGGGCGCACGCCGCGCCCCGTCGCACGGACGGCGGACGGTGCGGCCATCTCGCCCGTCAACATGGCCTTCGCGCCTTCCAACAGGCGCGACACGTTGGTCGCATCGACGCGCAACGAAGCCAGCGACACACCGGGCTTGCGGTCGATGTCCAGCAACCGACTGTACTTCTCGGCATCGGTCAGGCGGTTGTTGAGCGCGACCAACGCGAAGCCGCCATACGCGGCAGCCAGCATGACCAGCACGTACGCCGGATCGTTCGGCAGATCCACGGCGACGCAATCGCCCGGACGCACGCCGCGGTCCAGCAAGAGCCGCGCGAGCGCAGCGGACAGCATGCGCGTCTCGCGATACGAGTACGCCGTCTCGTTGCCCGCTTCGTCAACGTACGTGAAGCACGTGCGCTGCGGGAACTGTCGCACCGTGCTCTCGAACGCACCGATCATCGCTGCCGGATTCCTGCCTTTCGGTTGCCGCCTGCCAGACGTGCGATCTTACGGAAACTTGGGGAACTGGGTGAAGTCGGGAGCGCGCTTCTCCTTGAACGCGTCGCGACCCTCCTTCGCCTCGTCGGTGGTGTAGTACAGAAGCGTGGCGTCGCCGGCGAGCTGCTGGATACCCGCAAGCCCGTCCGTCGCCGCGTTGAACGACGCCTTCATGAAGCGCAGCGCCGTGGGGCTGAACTCCAGCATCTCCTGCGCCCAGCTCACGCACTCCGCTTCCAGATCCTCGAAGGGAACCACTTTGTTGACCAGGCCCATCTCAAGCGCCTCGGCAGCCGTGTACTGGCGGCAGAGATACCAGATCTCGCGCGCCTTCTTCTGGCCCACGATGTTCGCCAGATAGCCCGCGCCGTACCCGGCGTCGAAGCTGCCCACCTTCGGGCCCGTCTGGCCGAACTTGGCAGTCTCGGCGGCGATGGAGAGGTCGCACAAGATGTGCAGCACGTGCCCGCCGCCGATGGCATAGCCGTTCACCATGGCAATGACGGGCTTGGGCACCACGCGGATAAGGCGCTGCAAGTCCAGCACGTTGAGGCGCGGGATGTTGTCCTCGCCCACGTAGCCGCCGTTGCCGCGGATCTTCTGGTCTCCGCCGGAGCAGAACGCCTCGTCCTCATGGCGGCCGCCGTGGTTGACGCCGGTCAGGATGATGACGCCGACGGACGCGTCGTCGCGCGCCTCGCTGAACGCGTCGTACAGCTCGGTGACGGTGAGCGGGGTGAACGCGTTGCGTCGCTCGGGCCGATTGATGCTGATCTTGGCGATACCGCCTGCTGTTTCGTAGATGATCTCGCGGTACGCCTTGCCCGCCTGCCACGCAATGTCGCCCATGGCCGTCCTTTCGTCGCGCGCCGTGAGAAGCGGCTGCGCCGTGTGTAGAAGGGGATCTCCGACTAGATGTTCCCTATAGTAGCGCGTATCGCGCGTTTTCGCACCTCAAAGCAAAATTTCTCCGGAAAGATCAGGTACACTTCGCCAATGGTTGAAGCGAGCGCTACCCCGTGTTCTGCAGGCCGGCGGAAACCCCGGTCACGGTGGCCAGGATGAGCCCCAGATACTCGGTCTTGACCTCGTCCGAAAGCTCTTCCTGTCGGTTTCGGATCACGCGCAACGCGCGCACTTGGGCAAGCGAGAGCGCGTCCACGTAAGGGTTGCGCACGCGGATGGCGCAACCAAGCACGCGGCGGTGCTGCAGCGGCCACTCGTCTCCCACGATGGCCAGCGCCCACGAACGCGTCAGCTGCATCTCGTCGAACACCGCCTGAGCCAGGTCGTCGCGGTCGCCCAGCGCCAAGTACATCTTCGCAATACGCGCGTCGGTTTTGGCGATGGACATCTCCACGTTGTCGACGAACGTGGCGAACAGAGGCCATTCGCGATACGCGCGCTGCAGAAGCTCCAGGTCACCCACCCGTTCGCACGCCGCGCCCAGGCCGTACCACGCAGCCAGGTTGATGCGCGCCTGCGACCACGAGAACACCCACGGGATGGTGCGCAGGTCGTCAAGCGATTGGGCTCCCAAGCCGCGCTTGGCAGGACGGCTGCCGATGGGCAGCAGGCCCACTTCGGCCAAAGGCGTGACGGTGGAGAACCACGGCGCGAAGCCGTCGGTATGCAGCAGATCCAGATAGCGCTCGTAGGCGGCTTCGTTCAAACGCGCGGCCACATCGGAGAAGCGTACGGATGCCTCGGTGTTGACGCGCTCGACCGACGGCGCCGAGTTCATGAGCGTGGCCGCCGCGACGCTTTCGATATGGCGCAGCGCAAGCGAGCGGTTGCCGTAACGTGCGAAGATGACCTCGCCCTGCTCGGTCACCTTGAATCGGCAGTTCACCGACCCCTTCGGCTGCGCGAGCACCGCGCGGTTCGCCGGCCCGCCCCCGCGGCCCACCGCGCCGCCGCGACCGTGCATGAGCACGACGTCGATGCCGCGCTCCTCGGCCCAGCGGGCGATGCGCTCCTGCGCGGAATGCAGGGCGAGCGTGGCGGTGACGGGGCCGGCGTCCTTCGAAGAGTCCGAGTAGCCCAGCATGACCTCCATGCGTCGACCCGTCTGCGCCAGGCGGCGCTGCACGGCCGGCAGCTGCAGCATCCCGTCCAGCACGGTGACGCAGTTCTCCAAGTCCTCCAGCTGCTCGAACAAGGGAATCACGTCCAGCTCGGGCACGTCCTGCGCGTGCGAGAATGCGAGCTCTGCCAGCTCGTAGACGTCGGCCATGTGCCGAGCGCTCTTGGTGAACGACACGATGTAGCGTCGGGCCATCTTCTGCCCGTAGCGCTTCTGGATGGCGCCGATGGCGCGGAACGTGTCCAGCACCTCGCGCGTCATGGGGTCGAGCTTGCCCAGCACGCCATGGGAGCGGATATCGGCTAGCGCGCGTTCGTGCACGAGCGAGTGCTGGCGGAACTCCATTTCCACCATATGGAACCCGAACGTCGCAACCTGCCATATCAGCGTTTGCACGGGCCCGTACGCGGCGCGTGCGGCACCGGCGCGCGCGAGCGAGTCCTGCACCGTGCGCAGGTCGGCCAGCAGCTCTTCGGGCGACAGGTACATGATGTCGGCGTTGCGCGCCACGGTGCCCTCGAGGCGTGCGGCCATCACCAGCATGACGGCGCGGTGCGGCTCGAAGCCCAGGTCGTCGGCCACCCGTCCCGTCAGCGTCTCACTCATCTCCACGAGATGGCTCCACAGGTTCATAAGCTCTTCCGAGGGCGCGGTGTACCGCGACTCCAGCGTGAGGTTGCGCCCGATGTTGCGGCATTCTTGGGCCAGCTTGGCCACCATATGCGCGAAGTACTTCGCCGCCACGCGGCGCGACACCTTCGCTGTGACGTTCGGGTTCCCGTCGCGGTCCGACCCGATCCAGCTGCCCGGACGGAAGAACGCCGGGCACACGGGCGGCACGCTGCCGGCGTCCTCGCCCAGCACCCAGTCGTCGAAACGCCGGTACACCTGCGGCACTGTATCGAACAGCGTGTTGTCGAAGATGTCGATGACGGTGTCGGCCTCTTCCAGGGGCGTGGGCTTCTTGAGCTCGGTGGGCGAGGTGCGCACGAGCGCGTCGATCTCCTGCAGCATGTGGCGCTCGTTCTCCAGGAGAGCCGATCCGCCCAGGTAGGGATGCTCGTCCAGCAACGCGGCGATACGGCGGATCTTGCCCTCTACCGCTTTGCGGCGCGCCTCAGTGGGGTGCGCGGTGAACACGGGGTGGAATTCCAAGCGACCCAGCAGCTCGGCCGTGCGTTCGGGGCCCACCTCGTCCAGCAGGTGGCCGTACGCCACCACCAGCTCGTTCGATGTGTCCACGGCCGACTCCATCGACACGTTGCGCTCCAACTCGCGCAGCGTTTCCACACGGTAGTTCTCCTCGGACAGGTTCGCCAGATGGAAGAACGACGTGAACGCGCGCACCACCACTTGCGCTTGGTCGACCGGCAACGCGTCGATGAGCTCGACGGCCTCGCGGAACGCCCGCGCGCCCTCGGTGTCGGCCGTGGGGATGCCCTGGGCATCGGTGGGCTCGTCTGCGGCGACGGTGCCCGGGTTGCCCTCGTTCGCCCTGATCATGCTGTTGAACAGACGGTCGAAGAGAGCGCAGACGGCCGGATCGTACTCCTTGAGCACCTTTCGCTCCATGCGGAGGAACAGCACGAGGTTGTCGCGCAGGCTCTCGGGGATCTCGATCTCCGTGTAGGACTTGATAGCCTCGGCGGTGTCCGACGCGCCTAGATGACGGTCGAGGGAAAGGGTTGTTCCGCCTTCGAGATCGGCCATGATGCCTCCTGCTCCTGGAAAATGAGACAAAGGGACGGCGTCAATGTCTCATTTCGCCTCGTTCGTTTCTTGCCGCGTCATTATACTCGTTCGGGAACGACCAGAGACAGACTGTAACGCAACCTCGACAAGAGGCGAGGAGCGAAACCGTTTCGCAGCCAGCGCAACTCGCGAATCGGCCCGAAACTCTTCTTGCGAATAGTGGATCGTTTTGTATAATAAGGGCGAGCCGCAGGGAGCGTGTACTCCCCACGGCTCTCGGATCGCTTCGGCGGTTTGGGTTTACTTGTGGCGCTCCTTTCCCCTACGGGTTAGGAGCGCGCTCCTTATCACCAGAAACAGCTCGATGACGCGGGTAGCGAACTCCAAGAGCAAAATCACCAACGAAGCAATCCCCAAAACGGTCATGGTCATCACCTCCAATCATCTAGAATATTGAGAGGGAGAGGCACCAAGCCGCCGGACCGAATCCGTACCTACAAGTATAGCGGGCCCGTTCTACGTTTCCATGGCGTGCAACACCATGGAAAGTCTGCTCGATCTTGCGCGTTTCCAACGCCGTTCCCGCGCGCATTCCACGTTTCTTGCCTCCTTTTCCAATACGGATTCCGCGCGCTTTGCCATCGTTTCTCACGCGAATCGGAAGCGGGCGCTCGGCGCTCCGGCTTGCATCGGCGGCAGCCCAACGCGCCGTCCATCCGGCTCCTCGCGTCATTTCCTCAGAAACGACGCTACTTCCTTGGCAAAGGTGGCGGGGGCTTCCAGGTGGGCGTTATGGCCCGCGCCGGGAATGATGCAGACCGTCGCACCCGCTTCGGCAGCTTGAGCTGCGAGGGCGCGGTACTTCTCGTCGCGCTCGCCCGCCAGGTAGAGCAACGGCGTGCCGCCGGCGCGCAGGACGGCGAGCGTTTCGAGCGTTTCCGCACGCGAGGGCATGACGTGCTGGCCGGCTTGCTCGAACGTGCGCGCAAGAGCCTCGGCGTCGTTCGCCATGCGCCCCGCGCGCAGGCGCTCGCGCACGTCCGGCGGCAGGTCGCGCTGGCTGGCGAACAGGGGCAGCTGCTCCCAGAAATCCATGAAGGCTTCCAGGCCGTCGGCGCGCAGACGGGTCGCGCAGGCGGCATCGCGCTTGGCGACCGCTTCGCGCTCGGCCTGCGTGGCGGGGCCGAACCCGGCGGCTTCCAGGATGACCGCGGAGAACGCGCGCGGGTCGCGACGCAACGCTGCAAGCGTCACGCGGCCGCCCATGGAGTAGCCGAGAACCGCGGGACGGACGCCCTCGACATCGGCGATCAAGCGCGCGAAGGCCAGCAGCGCCTCGCCCTGCGCGTCCAGCGCGTAAGCGCGCGGATTGGCCGGGCGCTCGCTTCCACCGTGTCCCACCAGGTCGAGGGCGTACACCGGCCGGCCGGTTGCGGCCAGCTCGCTCGCCGTCGCGTTCCATGACGCCGAGCTCTGCGCGAACCCGTGCAGCAAGATAAGGGGCACAGCGGACTCGCGGCACGCGGCAGCAATCGCGCAGCCCTCGTCGGGCGCAAGGTCGGCCGCAGAAGCCTCAGCCGCCGGCGCTTTCCACACCTGAAACGAGAAGGATGCTCCACCGCACGAGAAGCGGCGCGTCTCGACGGCGCTCATCATCGGATCCCAAGAGCGCGTGCCGCAGCGCCATGCTCCACGCAACCGAGAAACGGCGAGCGCGTGCCGCGGAATTCGGCCGGAACCTCAAAATGTGGCACGGATCTACGGATTGGGCACGCTTTCGCCTCGGAAATCACCTGAAGAGCCGATGTGTCTCGACATAATCCCAGGTCGCGGTTTTTCTCGGTCGAAACCTTCTGCCCTAACCGTACATTCGTGCCACATTTTGAGAACCGAACCGCGAAACCCCCGCTCGAACCACCGTCGTCGAACGGGCGCTTACCGCATTCGCCAGACGTCCACGCCATCCGCCTCACCTCCCGACTTCGCCGCTCGCGGCTTACGACCAGTACGGGGCGTAGCGTTCGGGGAGGCCTTCGAGGGGCACGCGCACCTCGACGAGCGAGATGCCCGGCACGCCAAGCGCTTCGTCGTAGGCCGCGTCGAACTCGGCCACGGTTTCCACCAGGCGGTGCGGTACGCCGAACGCCTGGGCGGCGGCGCCGAACTCCACGTCCTGGGGCGTGAGGAACAGCCGCTCGAAGTACGCGTCTTCCGAGCGTTGGGGCAGCATGTCGAAGATGCCGCCGCCGTTGTTGTTCAGCAGCACGATGACGATGCTGCGATCCAGGCCGCCCGACGCGCGCTGCACGCGCAGCTCGCGCTGCAACGCCAGCGCGTTCAGGTCGTGCAGCAGCGTCAAGTCGCCCGTGAGCAGGGTCGTTTGCTCGAAATGCTGCGCGGCGCCCAGCGCCGTGGACACGGTTCCGTCGATGCCGTTCAGCCCGCGGTTGCACAGCACCGTCAGCCGCCTGCCGCCCTTCGCATAGAACGTGTCGAGGGCGCGCACGCTCATGGAGTTCGCCGCGAACAGGCACGACCCCTCCGGGGCGCGCTCGGCCACGCGGCGCACGAACGCGCCTTCGAACCCGGCTTCCACCGCATCCACCGCATCGACGCGCGCGCCGGCTGCGGCGTTCGCCTCCAACCACGCCGCCGCGAAAGCACTCTGCCGGTCGTCAGCGGCATCTTCGCCGCCGAGGCTCTGCTTTGCCGCCAGCATCGTTTGCGAGAAATCGAGCGGCGTACAGCGCAGGTGCACGTCGGTGGCGCAGTTGAAATCGCGCGTCTCGAGCGGATCCACCACGATGTTGATCGCGCCCGCGTTCGCCAAAAACGCGGTGGCGCGCTTCGACACCGGATAACGGCCGAAGCGGATGACCGCCTCGGGAACCAGCGCATCGGCTGGAGCGCCTAGCACGGTGTCGTACCGGTCGATGACCAGCGGGTCGGCGGCGGTGCGCAAGCCCGAAAGCGGATCGGCCAGCAGCGGGTACTCGAACGACTCGGCCCAGGCCAACAGCGCACCCATCTCGTCCGTCGTCGCGCACGACCCCTCGCCCGCCGCCACCAGCACCCGACGACCGCGCAGCAGTTCGAGCACGCGAGCGGAATCCATCGGATCGAGGTAAGTCGACGGATGGATGAGGCGCAGATCGGACGGCGCATTCAACGCGCTTCGGCCGGTTTCGAACAGCCCTTCGACCCGCAGGTCGGGCTTGAGCGGTTCGTCGAACGGGAAGTTGAAGTGCACGGGCCCGCCCAGGCACGCGCCTGCGATGCGCGGCGCGCCCTCGCCGTCCGTCGCGCGCCCGGCCGCCTCCCCGCCTGCGGCGATGCGCGCCTCGCGCGCAGCTTGGCGCGCGAACGCGATGGCGGCCGCATCGGCAGCGGGCTCGGGCATGTTGCGGAACGCGCGCACGTGCGAGCCGTACGCGTTCAACTGGTCGCACGTTTGCGGCGCGCCCAAGCCTTGCAGTCGCGCCGGACGGTCGCCCGTCAGCACGATGAGCGGCACGCGTGACGACTCGGCCTCCAACACGGCCGGGTAGTAGTTCGCCACCGCGGTGCCGGATGTGCAGATGACGGCCGCCGGTTGCCCACTCGCCTTCGCCAGCCCCAATGCGAAGAACGCGGCGCCGCGCTCGTCCACGTCCACGAACAACCGAAGACGATCGGGGAAGCGGCGCGACAGCTCGTAGGCCGTCATGGCCAGCGGCGTCGAGCGCGACCCGGGGCTGACCACCACGTCGTGCACGCCCCATCGTTCCAGCTCGTCGAAGAACGCGCCCAGGAACAGGGCGCTGGCTGTAGGATCGGCCCTCATCGCGCACCCCCATCACTCGTATGTCGCCGGTCGTTCGTAACGTCAGCGAGGGTTTCCGCAGTGCCCAAGCTGGGGTCGATGGCGGGGGCGTGGCGCGCCTCGCAGGAAGTCCCCGCAGGGGATACTTTGGTACGCGAGTCTTCGTCAGCGGCCACAGATCGGGTGCTGCGGGAAGCCGCAGCGTCGACTCGTTCCGTCGGCTGACAAGCCGACGGAACCTCCCCGCCGTCGAACGCCGACAGGACCGTCTTCAGCTTCATGCCGATTTCGTCGTACTCGTCGTCGGCCACGCTGCCCTCGACGATGCCGCAGCCGGCGTACACCCAGCCCACCTCGCCGTCGAACACGCCGGTGCGCAGCGCCACGGAAAACTCGCCGTTGCCCGCGCCGTCCACGTAGCCGCAGGCGCCCGCGAAGAACCCGCGGTTGTACGCTTCGATGCTCCTGATCAGCATCTGCGCCTCGCCCACCGGCGTGCCCGCCACGGCGGGCGTGGGATGCAGATCGTCCTTCATCGTTCCCAGGTCGACGCCTTCCAGCATGCGCGCGCGGGCGGGCGTGCACAGGTGCTGTACGTGGGTGAGCGGCAGGATGCCCGGCTGGGCGGGCACGTCGACGTCGTAGCATGTGCGGTTGAACACCTCTCGAATGAACCGCACCACGTGGTCGTGCTCGGCGCGGTTCTTCGCGTCGGCCATCAGCTCGTCGGCCAACCGCGCGCGCTCTTCCTCGGTGGCGCCGGCGGGACACGTGCCTGCCAGGCACATGCTCTCCACCTCGTTGCCGCGCTTGCGTACCAGCAGCTCGGGCGTGCAGCCGCAGAAGAACACGTCGGCGTAGCGGTACAGCAGCACGGTGCCGCGCGCCGAGCCGTCGATGAGGTTCACCAACAGGTCCTTCGACGAGAACGGCTCCAGCGCCTCGAGGCGCTGGCGGCGCGACAGCACCACCTTGCTGATGCGCCCCCGCCCGATGGCGTCGAGCGCCGCTTCCACGTTCGCGCGCCACGCGTCACGCGAGTCGGGCTCCAGCTTGAACGGGATGGTGCGGCGGTTGCGGCGCGGCGCAGCGGCGGCTTGGCGGGCGAACCGCGCGATGCGGCCAGGATAGACCGGGCTCAACGAGTTCACCTGCAAATACGCGCCGCGATCGTCCTCGACGAGGATCACTTCGGGCAGCATGAACTTCAAGCGGGGAAATGCCTCGAACAGCTCGTCGGTCGGCGACGGGTTCTCGGCGTCGAAACGGTTGAACGAGAAGAAGACGGGCTGCTGGCCGACGGGGCCTTCGAGCTCGCATTCGATGCCGTCGAGCGCAGGCAGCGCAATGCAGCGCCCCATGCCCATGAAGCGGACGGGGCGGTCTTTGCGATAGTAGACGAACTGGTCGGTGAAACCCTTCTGCAGCGCGCAATACGCATCGACGATGTCGGCCTCGATCGGTTGCGTGTATGAAAAGATTCTCGTCATCGTGGCCTCTCCCGCCTTCGTCGCCTTGCTCCCGGCGCGCCGAATCGTCAACGATTTCCGCGCCCGCATCGCATTCTAGCACGACGTCTTCTACACTATTCCTGTCCGACGGCGGACGCACGCATCCTCGCCCGCAAGCACGCAAGAAAGGCACACTATGAAAAAGTTCTTCGAGGAGTTCAAGGAGTTCATCAATCAGGGCAACGTCATGGACCTGGCCGTAGCGGTGGTCATCGGCACGGCATTCACGGCCATCGTGAACTCGGTGGTGAGCGACCTCATCATGCCGTTGATCTCGCTGGTCACGGGCGGTATCGATTTCTCGGACATGAAGATACCCCTGGGCACGGGGCCCGATGCAGCCGCGTTCACCTACGGCAATTTCATCAACGCGGTCATCCAGTTCCTCATCATCGCGCTGGTGGTGTTCCTCATCGTGAAGGCCCTCAGCCGGGCGCGCATGCTGACGCGCCGGGGCAAGCATATCGAAGAGCAGGATGCCCCGAAATGCCCCTTCTGCCTCGAGGAAGTGAACGAGGGCGCCACCCGCTGCCCGCACTGCACCGCCGAGCTGCCCGCCCCCGCCACGACGACCCCGAAAGCGGGAGGCAAAGCGTAGGGCGTCTCAACGGACAGGCTCCTCATCTTCCTCGTCGGTCACGGCGCGCAGGATGAAGAATCCCGCGATACCGGCGATCAGCGATGCCGCCAGGATAGCCGCTTTCGCCATGGCGATCATGTTCGGGTCGACGAACGCGAGGTTCGTCACGAAGATGGCCATGGTGAAGCCCACGCCGCCCAGAACCGACACGCCTCCGATATGGCCCCAGTTCACGCCCTGCGGCAGGTCGGACAGCTTCAGCTTCACCGTGAGCCACGTGGCTAAAAAGATGCCCAGCGGCTTGCCGAACAGCAGGCCGCAGAACACGCCGATGGTCACCGGGTTCGTGACGATGGACAGCAGGTCCATGCCCGTCAGCACCACGCTGGCGTTCGAGAATGCGAACAGCGGCAGGATGAAGAAGTACACGGGAATGTGCAGGCGATGGTCGAGGCGCGTGATGGGCGGGATGGACAGGCGCGACACGCGGCCGATCTCGGCCACCTCGGACAGGTACTCCTTCTGCACGATGTCGGGCTCGCCGGGGTCGTAGCGATCGTCGGCGCGGCGCGCGCGGGCGGCAAACCAGCCGGGAGCACGATCGAGCTTCACCTGCGAGCGCGCGGGGATGGCAAGCGCCAGCAGCACGCCGGCGATGGTGGCGTGCACGCCCGACATGAGGAAGCACACCCACATCCCCAGGCCCACGACGATGTACGGCAGCAGGTCGTAGATGTGCAGCCGGTTGAACACGATGAGCACGGCGAACAGGCCCAAGCCCCCGGCCAGCCACGTCACGTCGAGGTTCGCGGTGTAGAATACGGCGATCACCATGATGGCGATGATGTCGTCGGCGATGGTGAGCGTCGAGAGGAACGAGCGCAGTCCCGCCGGGATGCGGCTTCCCAACAGCGCGAGAATGCCCAGGCAGAACGCGATATCGTTCGCCATGGGAACGCCCCAGCCCTGCTCGAACCCGCTGCCGACGTTCACCGCCGTGTACACGAGCGCAGGCACGATGGCGCCGCCCGCCGCGCCCAAGATGGGCAGCAGCGCCTTGCGCGGGTTCTTCAGCTCGCCCGCCGTCATCTCGAACTTGATCTCAAGGCCTACCAGCAGGAAGAAGATAGCCATGAGGAAGTCGTTGATGAAGTGCTCCAGCGAGAGGCGCGGTGCAAAATCGCCCAGCGAGATGCCGATGTCGAACGTGTGCCAGAACTCAGCGAAATACGGCAGCACCGGCGTGTTCTCGATGACGAGCGCCGCCACGGCCGCGGCCAGCATGAGCATGGTCGCGCGCGTGGACGAGTGGGTGAATTCGAGCAGCTTGCGCTTGCGCCGATGATGGCGACGCACTTCCGGCTCGAGGATGCGCTCGGTGGGCGCGCAGGTGGGATCGCCGCTCAGACAGGCGGGTGGCGCCTCGTCGTGCGGGGTACGGTCGGGGCGGGCAGGCAGCCGGCAGCCTTCACGCTGCGACGCCCGGTCAAGCTGCGCAGGCGCTTGACGGCGTTCGCGAACCTCGGTAACCTCGCGTCCTTCACGCGATGAGCGACTTTCTGATTCGGATGTGATTTTCTCAGATGGCATGAATACAGTATACGAAACGGGCTGCGGCCTCGCGGTCACAGCCCGGTAACGCGCGGAAGATTTTACAATGCAGCGTTAACAGCCGTTCGCGCACGCGAATGCGCGGTCGTCACGACAAACGCCGTGCTTGACGCGGTCGGATTCCTCGGAGGTTTTCGCATCGTTCCAGCGATCCATCGTTCCCACGAGATACCCCGTGATGCGACGGATGCGATCGAACGGCACCGGCGCCAGCTCGTAGCGGATGTCCACGTCCTCGCCGTCCACCAGCAGCGCGAGGCCGGTAACGGCGCTGTTCGGATGCTTCAGCGCGCCGCGCTCGAGGTAGGCGCGGATCTCCGTTTCGGTGACGTGCTGGTCGCCTTCGTTGGCATAGCCCACCAGCACGTCCACGCCGTCGACGGTCAGCCGCTCGTTGACCACCATGTCGCCCATCGCGTTCGCCACGCCCATAACCGCTTCCATGCCCCGCTCCTTACCGCGTTTGTTGCTCGGTCTTATATGTTATTGCAATAGTATCATTTATGGAAGGCGCGCGCCAGAGGAGGGAGGGAGCGATCTTGCAACATGGTCGGCCGGTCGGGGAGCGGCTGCGCATGGCGTTCGCTTCGGCGGGTGCATTATCGGCCCAAAGACACGGTTTTCGCGGGAATTCCGTGTCTTTGGGCCGATAATGCGTTCCGCCGTCCGCAAGATGGGCAGATGCGCGATTGGACTGCTCTATGCTTCCCCGTCGGACTGCGAGGGCTTGCGCTCGTGCGTTTCGTTGGAATGCGAAACGGACGGGGTGTCCGCGTCCGCGCCTGCCCCGGTTTCAGCCGCGCCCGCCGACTGCGCCAAGCGGGCTTGCATCGCCGCGACGAGGTGGGATGCGGCTTCGGCCTTACGCTCGGAGTCGCGATTGTAGCGAGCTACGTTAATGAGACAGACGACCATGGCGGCATGCACGAGCAGGGCGACGCTCGCCGCGAGTAATGCGAAAAGCAAGAGGGGGAGCGTCCCGTAGACGTTCCAGACGTTCGCCATCAGCCCCCATAGGTTCAGGGTATCGGCCAAAGCAATAGCTCCGGGACTGGCGAAGAAGAGGGATGCGCACAGCAGGACGAGCCCGCCGACGGCGCTGCGCTTCCCTTCCTTCCGTGCGGCGACCCTTTGGTCGTCCGTGTAGAAGTCCTCGATGTACGGGTGCCGCCGCCGGAACGACCCATGCACGGCGAACGCGCGGATCAGCAAGGCGAAGCCCACCGTGGCGCACGCGAAGTACGCGATGTACGGGCGCGCGCCGGGATTGGCTCCGTTCATGTTCGAGAAGGCGATGGCCACGCCGAATCCCGCGACGAACATCGCGAGGCCCGCCGGCACCGTCCACGCTCGGCGGCGCATGTGCTCGTCGTAGCCGCAGGCGTCGACGGGCGGCGCGTCCTCGGGCAGCGATCGCGTCGGGTCGGGCGCGCGGCCGGTTAGGTCGCCCCGCACCAGATCGTCCAGCGTGCATTCGAACAGATCGCACAGCTTGAGCAGCTTATCCATTTCGGGATAGCTTTTCTCGGCCTCCCACTTCGCCACCGACTGCCGGCTGACGCCGACGAGCATCGCAAGCTCGGACTGGGTCATGTTGCGCGTGTCGCGCAGGTGCTGAAGATTGTCCCTGAAGCTCATGGTCGATCTCCTCTCGCAGGGTGCGTCCGGCTGTTCCTTCGACTTGCATCATGCACCGAAACGGCGGTTACCTCAACCTCGGGATGCTTTTTCGCGGCATCCGCTGCCAACCGGCGGTTGTCACCGCAGGTCAACGTCTGAAGAGCAGATCGTCTGATGACAAAAACGTACGGATGTTTCACGTGAAACACAGGAAGCCCCTCGAATGCACTCTGCGACATGGAAAGGACCCGATCCGGGTTGGCGCATGAAAACTGGGCGCTTTCGCACAAAAAGGCACGGTATGCGACGTCTTGCTGGAAACGACTTTTCGAACGGTTTCGTTTGTTTTGGAAAACGCCTGATCGAGATTGTAGTGCTTGGAGGAACGAGGGAAGCTTCTTCGACAGCATGGTCTGAAAAGCGCTTTTTGATCCTTCGAACGTCGCACGTCGCGGATTTTAGTGCATTGGAGAGGACATCGCATGCAAGGAGCATGCTAGAAAGGGAAACACGAGTTCCGTACAAATGTTTCACGTGAAACATTTCGGCTGGGGGCCGGAGCGAAATTGGTCGTGAGGCGATGGACGCGGGGGGCGTTGCGGCTTCGGCGGGTGCATTATCGGCCCAAAGACACGGTTTTCGCGGGAATTCCGTGCCTTTGGGCCGATAATGTGCTCCTCCGTCCGCAAGACGAGCAGATGCGCGATGTTGCGACGCGGGGCAACCGGCGCGGGACGCCACACGGGGCGGCGTTGCCGATTGCGCACAAGGCGGCTTCGTGCGAAGCAGGATCGACGTGGCTGGTTGAGCGCAAGGCGCCTTCATGCAAAGCGGGGCCGCCCTTTCGGACGGCCCCGCCGAGGTGCGCGATTGCGCGGCTACGCGGATCGCGTCAACCTTACAGCTTGAAGTCCTCGTCGCCGTTGAAGACGTCGAGGGCGTCCTCCACGGAGTAGTCGGCCAGCGTGATGGCGCTGATGGCCTTCGTCAGGCGGACGGCCTCGTCCAGCGAGCGCTGGTGGATGTTGCGGCCGGTGGCGTTGCCCACGGCGCCGCCCGTGTGGATCTGGTCGTACAGCTGCGTGAGGAACGTCTCGGCGTCCACCGTCGAGCCGCCGGCGCACACGAGGCCCGTGCGGCCGGACGCCATCGTGGCGACCTTGAGCGCCTCGGCCGGCGAAGAGCCGTCCTCGGGCTTCGGCGGGTTCACCTTCACGAAGTCGGCGCCGAGGCACAGGGCCACGCCCGCCGCGCCCGCGATGAGCGCCGGATCCTTCTCGGCCTTGACGGCCTTGCCGCGGGGGTAGATCCACAGCACGACCAGCAGGCCGTTGGCGTGGGCCTGGGCGATGAGCTCGCCGGCCTCGGCCATCATGGTGGACTCGTACTCGCTGCCCAGGTAGATGGTGTAGCCGATGCCCACGATGTTCACGCCCGCCTCGCGCATGGCCAGCACGGCGTCCAGATCGTAGAGCTGCGGCGAATAGGGGTCGTCCTGGCTGCCGCCCACGATGTTGGTCTTGGAGTTCATCTTCACGAGGTAGTTGATCTCGGGATAGTCGGCGGCGTATTGCGCGATGAGCCCGCGCTGGCCGGCCAACACGCCGCACACGCCCTGGCGCCCGATCTCGAAGAGGTGCTGCGGCTCGGCATCGGCGATGTCGATGCCCTCGCCGTAGAAGTCCTTGTTGAGGTGCTCGATCTTCTGATCGCACGCGAACAGCATGAGACGGCCCGTTCCGCGCGTCGCCTTCATGAAGTTCTCGATGTACTCGTCACGGGATTCCGGCATGACGTCGGCCGGCACCCTCACCTGGTCACGAGTGATTTTGGGCATGGTTTCCTCCTTATAGGATCCAACTCAACGGATGAGGCTCAGAGCCTTATCGATACGGTCATTCTAGCGAAAAAGCGAGGCGGGACGCGCCGTTTCACCGAAAAACCCCGCGAACGAGCCACCGATTCGCGCGAAGCGCGGGCAGGCGGTAGGCGGAGGAGGCGCAACGGCGAACAAGCGGCACCCGACGGACAGTGCGCGAAGCGAGAACCCGGATGTTTCACGTGAAACATCCGGTCGCGCGAAGCGCGAACAGGGCGGGAGCGAAGCGACCCGCCCATGCGCCCGAAGGGCGCATAAGAAGCTCGCAGGTGGCCGCGCAGGAGCGAAGCGACCTGCGCCTCGCGCGGAGCGCGAGCACGCGCTCGCAGGTTGGCGCAGTGAGCCAGCGAGGGCGGCCGTGGCGGCCGCCCTCTACGGGGACTTGCTTCGCGACACAGCGTCGGCAAGTTCCGGCGGCCGGGAGGCCGCCGGAACCAAACTAGAACCACTCGCGCTTGTTCAGCACGTAGATCTGCTCGAATTCAGTCTGGGACTTCGTGAGGTACAGGATGCCCTCGATGATGGCGATGACCCAGATCACCCATGATGCCAGCGAGAACGTCAGCACGCCGCCGATGATGGTGACAGCCAGCATGATGAAACCGGCGGTGTTGTAGCCCAGGTAGAACTTGTGGATGCCGAACGCGCCCAGGAAGATGGCCAGCAAACCGGCGGCCACGTGATCCTTCGTCGTGACCATAGGCTGGCTGTACGGCTGCTGGTAGTACGGTTGCTGATAGCCGTAGTACGGCTGCTGCGGAGGCACGGCTCCGGGGCCGGCATGCGGCGGTGTCTGCGGCGCGCCGTATCCGGGAGGAGCGTAATAGCCTGACGCAGGCTGGCCGGGAGCAGGAGGCGCACCCGCAGGCTGCGTGTAAGAAGCGGTGGAAGCAGAGGCGGCAGCCGGAGCCTGGGGCTGGGGCTGAGCCGGGGTAGCCTGCGGTGCAGCCGTAGGCGGAATCGCCTGAGCCGTCGAGTACGGAACCCACTCGGGCTCGGGTTCGGCAGCCTTGGCGGGCTCGGCAGGAGCCGCAGAAGGAGCCGCCGCAGAAGCCTCGGAAGCATCCTCCGTCGACGCATCCGTCGATGCGTCGCTCGGCGCCTCTTCCTTATCCTCGGACCCGGCATCGCACGAGACGACCGCCACATCCTCGACCACGACGGCTTCCACTTCGCCCGTCGCTTCGTCGACGACCACGGCTGCAACCGTCTCCTTTTCAACGTCGCATGCATCGTCGGACGTCGTCGCGGCAAGCTTCGCCTTCGCGGCTTCCAGTTTCTCCTGAGCGGCTTTGAGCTCCGCTTCAGCAGCGGCAACCTCGTCCGCTGCGCTATTCAAAGGTTCGTTGGTGGCCATGATGGACCCACCTCTCATTCTACAAATTGCGTCGATGTCCTGTACCGCCATAGTAGTGCGCGCCGTCGCATCCAAGGAGGTTTCGTCACAATACCGTCAACGACGTTCAGTATTTCTTAAGATTTGCGCATGGGCCGAAGAAAAGCCTGATCGCGTTAGCTGTCTTTATGCGAATGCTTCTCGAGCATTTTCATGATGCGCTCGCGAAAAACGATGCCCAACACGGCGATGACGGCCGCCACCGCGAAGATGATCGCGCTTTCCATAAGGCGTCCGTCAGCCAGCCCGTCGGCGGCGTAGGTGGACACCACGATGCCCGGAATGCGCCCCACGTTGGAGAGCAGCAAAAATGTGCGCATTCGCATGTCCGTGAGCGGCACGAGGTACGTGAACACGTCTTTCGGCAGACCCGGGATCAAAAACAGGATGAACACGATGATGTTCAGCTTGCCGGTTTTCTCGAACTTGCGGAACTTTTCGAGGTACTGCACGGGCACCATGCTCTGCACGAACGGCGCCCCCAGCTTGCGCACCAGCGCGAAGATGAACGCGCTGGAAATGACGCACCCTGCCAGAATGACCAGCGCGCCGATCCAGGGGCCGTACAGCAGGCCCGCCGCGATCTGCACCACCTCGCCGGGAATGAACGCCACGACGATCTGCAGAAACTGAAGTCCCAGCAGTATGAGGAACCCCACGGGACCCGCGCCGCGCACGTCGTTGATGATGCGGTCGAGGCCGCCCGGCTCGAACAACTCGTGGAAGTACGGCCATAGCATCACCACGATCAGCACCATGATGGCGAAGAACGCGATGAGCCCGACGAACTTGAAAATGTCGGCCTTCTCCATCTTATGGCCGCGCACCTCTACCTCTTGCTCGGCTTTTTCGTGCAGCTTGTCCTTCAGCTTGTCAGTCATCGTGGCGAGCCTTGTCGTACTCCTCTTTGAAGGCCGCGAACATGTTCTTCTTGGGCGCGGGCTTCTTGGCGGTCGTCTTCTTCTTGGGCGCGGTCGACGCGGGCTTCGCAGGCGCGGAAACGCCCTCGTCTTCCGCCTCGTCCGTCACGGCCAGAGCCTGGTCGTCGGAACCGGGCTTGACACCGCGCGCCTTGTCGTACTCCTCCTTGAACCCGGAGAACATCCCCTTCGTGGCGGCGATCTGCTTGCCCGTGGCGTACGCGCCCTTGTTCACCACTTCGCCGGTTTTCTTGGCGGCCTCGCTGACCACCGGCTTCGCCCTGTCCACCGTGGTGTGCACCTTGTCGACGGCGACGGCCGTGACCGCGCCGGCCTTCTCGGCCACGCCGCCCTCGGCAACCAGGTCCTTCGCGGCGTCGTCAACCAGCATCGCACCCAGCACCACTTCGTCGGTTTCGCGCCCCTCGGAGCCCACCTGCGCCAGCGCGGCACCCATTCCGCGGCGGAACCCCTTGACGAGGTCGGCCGGAATAGTGCGCTTGCCCAACAGTGCGTTGGCGGTGGCGCCCGAATCGGTGTCGAACGTGTCCACCATACCGGTGATGCGGTTGAAGGTGACGTTGCCCACCATGCCCAGCGAAGTACCGTCTTCGGTCATGACCGGCAGCCCCACCCACAGCACGCAATCGTCCCAGTTGACGCCCAGCGCCTTGCATGCGGCGCGGTCCGTGGCCTCGGGCACGTTGCGGATGGCGATGCGGCCGTCCACGATGTCGTAACCCTCGATGGATACGAACTTGTCCTTGCGGCGGAACATCCACAGCAGATCGGGGCGCTTCACGATGAAGCCGACGCAGCGCTTCTCTTTCGGGTGGAACACGAAACGGCGCACCTTGCCGATGCGCTTCGTACCGTTCTTGCCGCCCACGACGCGGACGCCCGTGAGCTCATGCGTAGTGATGAGTTTGCTTGCCATGGCCTTCTTCTCCACTCGACAACCTGCGCATTTGCCGCGGATGGAACCGCAACCCCCCAGCGCCGTTGCCCTGTCGGACAGTCAGGAAGCGGCGAGAGGGGCGGGGCTTGCGCCCACGTCGACCAACTCGCCGCTTCATGATAGATGCGTATGCTACTTGTCGTCGCCGGAGATCTTGTCGGCAGCGTCCTCGGCCTTGTCCTTCACGGCATCGGCCGCGCTCTGCGCCTTGTCCTCGGCCTTGTCGACGGCCTCGTGCGCCGTGTCGGCCGCGACAGGAATGGTGTCGCTCACCGCGTCGTGCGCCTGCTCGGCGTTCTTGGCCACCTGCGAGGCGATGCGCTGGCGCGCCGCTTCGATCTTGTCGCGAAGCTCGTCGTTCTTCTGCGAGAACGCCGGCTTGATGTTGTCGGCGGCTTCCTGCACGCGCTGCGTGGCCTGGCCGTACAGCTCTTGACCCTTGGCGGCCACGTCCTGCACGACTTCCTGACCCTTGGACGCGGCATCCTGATACGCGTGCTGCATGTTGGCGCCGGCCTGAGAGCCCAGCTCCTGCGCCTCGCCCCATGCCGCGCTCATCTTATCGGTGACCATAGCGCGCGTTTCCTGACCAGACCGGGGGGCGTACAGCAGCGCGACAACCGCACCGGCCAACCCACCAGCCAAAAAAGCTCCAAATTTGTTGCCCATGACGGCCTCCTTCGGGATGTTTGCCTGTTCGTTCATTATAGGGGCATCCGCGCAGCCCCATGCGCGAAAACATGAGCGCTCTATGATTCAGTTGCTGTTTCGTTGCCGACCGAACAGACGCGAAGACGGGCCGCCGGCCTACGACCCGTGAATCGCATACTGCGCTCTCGCCGCAAGCGGTTACCGCGCATATTGGCTGACCAGTTCGTTGAGGACGCCGGACAGCGACAAACCGGAGGCTTCGCAGGCGAGGGAGAACGGCGAAGATTCGGCCAGGGAGGGCGACACGTCCACCTCCAGGACGCGCGCCTGGGCTCCGTCCCAGACAAGATCAACGCGGGCGAGGTCGCGCACCTGATAGGCACGGCACACTTCCAAGGCGGCGCGCTCGATTTCGGCACGGATGGCCTGGGCATCGGCCTCGTCGTTCGACAACGAGGCGGGGCGCACAGGTGCGAACAGCTCGACCGCGCCCGGCGTGCGACAGGCGACCGTATCGCAGAAGCCCTCCTTCGCCACGATCTCCACCGGCGGCAGCGCGTAGGCATCCCAGCCGGAGCCCAGCACCGGCACGGTTACCTCAACGCCGTCGATCCACTGCTCGATGATGACGGCGTCGTCGAACGACAGCGCATCGGACACGGCTTCGCCCAGCTGGTCGACGGAATCAACGCGGCGCACGCCCGAAGCCGAAACGCCGTGCGCAGGCTTCACCGCCACGGGATACCCGCCGATCACGCGGTCTTCCACCAGGTCAAACGCCGTCGCAGCGCCCATGCTCTCGAACGCCTCGCGCGCGATGCAGACGCCCTGCGGCCAGGAAGCCGTCGGCTCATCGCCGGTGATGGCGCGGTAGGCCGCCATCTCGGAGCCGAGGGAGGATTTGTCCCAAGCGCGCCGGCACACGCTGGACGGCGATCCGACGAAGGGCACGCCCACGAATTCGAGCAGGCTCTGGACGGTTCCGTCCTCGCCGAGCTTGCCGTGCAGGGCGTTGAAGCACACGTCGGGACGCTCGACGCGCAGGGCGGAAACGAGGTCGGACGAAGCATCCAACAGCACCGTCCTATGGCCCGCCTCTTCAAGAGCTGCGCACACGTTCTTGGCGCTGGCCAGGGATAACTCGCGCTCGGTCGAGCTGCCGCCCGTCAACACTGCTACCTTCATGATGATGCTCCTTCTGCCGTCCACACAAGAGCGGCTAGCGTACCATCGCATCGCCGAGGAAGGCAATCGCATCGCGAAAAGCGCGCAAAGCGACCAGATCGTCGAGGAAGCTCACCTCGATGCGCGCGCGGCCCGCCGCCTCGTCCGTCCACTCGGTGGTGCCCACGAACACGGCATCGAGAGCGGCGCCGGCATCGGCGTAAGCGGCGGCCGAACCGGCTTCCGCGCCGTCGCCCCTGCGCACGGCCGCCCGCGTTTGAAAATCGATGACCAGGTGCTCCAACAGATGCGGCAGCGACGTGTGGTCCATGACGGCGGCGAAAGTGTCGCCCTCGTCGTTCACGCAGGCATGGCGCGGCACGTGCGGATGGGCCGCGCGAACGCGCGCCGCAAGCTCTGGCGTCGTGCGGCGCGGGACGCCGGGCGCCAGAACCACGTCGCACACCACGCGGTCGGCGCGCACCGTGAGCCGCTCGATGACAAGCGGGGCTGTGCCCTGCGCGCTCACGCGGGCAGGTCGCTCACATCGAACACGCCGCGCGTGCCGGATGCGGCAGCATCGTCGTTCTTGTCGACGGCGTCGGAGGCGCTGCCGCCTTCGTCTGCGGCTTCACTTGCAGAGGCGTCTTCCGGCCCAGAAGCGGAATCGGATTCCGGCTTCTGCCGATCGCCCGGGTCGGGCTCGGGCGCAGCCTCCGGCTCGGGTTCCGCCGCAGGCTCGGGCTCAGGCTCAGGCGCCACCGGCTCGCCCCTCTGCGGCGTAGCCTCCGCATCGTGCGACAGGCGGTCGAGCACCGTGTATCCAGCTCCCGACGGAGGTTCCTCCTGCGGCTGGCCCTGAATCGCGCGCACGAGCTGGTCGAACTGCCAGGCGATGTCGTCCGCCAGCGTAGAGAGCCATGTGTACCCGCTTCCATCGGAAATCACCAGCTGAGAGCGGTCGAGCGAGAAACGATAGCGGCCGGAGCCCTCCATGTTCCCGAACGTGTACGAGATGGTCTTCGCGTCCGTGTCCAGCTTGTACGACCAGCTCACATCTTCGGTCAGCTTGATAGTTTCGCCGTCGATGACCACGACGGCCGTGGTGCCGTGAGTTTGCCATTCGCCCTGGAACTCGGCTGCATCGTCGTAGCGCAGCCAACGGTCCCACGAGAACCCGCCCACGATCAGCAGGACGACCAGCAGCACCGAGCCGGCCACAACAAGCGGCCAGCGCTTTTTGCGCGGCTTCGCTTCCGCACGCTCGCGCCGACGCTTCCCGCGCTCGGCCTCGGTCGACGCTTCGGCCCCATCGTCTTTCGCAGCGTCATCGACGATTGCCGCCGCGTCCTCCTTCAACCTGGCGGCCGCCTTCGCCCTGACCTTTGCAGCGCGCGACGTCTGCTCGAGGGGCGTCTGCCCCTCATTCTCCTCAACGTGAGGCGTCCCGGCCGCTCGCGGCTTCGGTTTCGCAGGCGGCACGTCGGTGCGCTTCCGCGGCGCGACGCGGCCGGACGCCCCTGGCTTCGAGGCGTCCGTCGCGGGTGCGGCAGCGGTATTCGGTTTGCTGGTTCGTTTACGCTTCGTTGCCACGCTTGAAGGTTCCCTGGTTCTTTTCGATAGCTTCGCCTGCCGTTATTCCGGCGCGATGACCTCGACGCCGCCCATGTAGGGCACCAGCACGTCGGGCACGCGCACGGTGCCGTCGGGCTGCTGGTAGTTCTCGATGACGGCGGCCATGGTGCGACCCACCGCCAGGCCGGAGCCGTTCAGCGTGTGGACGTAGCGCGAGCCCTTGAAGTTCTCGGGGTCGCGGTACTTGATGTTCGCACGACGCGCCTGGAAGTCCGTGCAGTTCGAGCACGAGGAGATCTCCTTGTAGCCGTTGTACGACGGCAGCCACACCTCGAGGTCATACGTCTTGGCGGCGGAGAACCCGATGTCGCCCGTGCACAGGCTGATCACGCGGTACGGCAGGCCCAGCAGCTGCAGGATGTTCTCGGCGTCGGCCACCATGGCCTCCAGGTCGTCGAAGCTCTCCTCGGGCTTGGCGTACTTCACCATCTCCACCTTGTCGAACTGGTGCACGCGGATGAGCCCGCGCGTGTCGCGGCCGGCGCTGCCCGCCTCCTCGCGGAAGCACGGCGTGAACGCGCAGTACTTCAGCGGCAGCTGGCCGGCGTCCAGAACCTCGCCGGCGTGGATGTTCGTCAGCTGCACCTCGGCCGTGGGGATGAGGTACAGGCCCTCGGTGGTGTGGAACAGGTCTTCCTCGAACTTCGGCAGCTGGCCGGTGCCGGTGAGCGTCTCGGCGTTGGCCATGGCCGGGCACCACCATTCCTTGTAGCCGCGCGACGCGTGCGTGTCGGCCATGAAGTTGATGAGGGCGCGCTCCAGACGGGCGCCCAGGCCGCCCAGCAGGATGAAGCGGCTGGCGGCTAGCTTCACCGCCCGCTCGAAGTCGATGATGCCCAGCTCGGGGCCCAGATCCCAGTGCGGCTTCATCTCGAAGCCCTCGGCGGCGAAGTCGCGCGGCGCGCCCCAGCGGCGCACTTCGGGGTTGTCGTCCTCGTCGTCGCCCACCGGCGTGGAATCGGCCGGCATGTTCGGCGTGCGCAGCAGCACCTCGCGCAGGGCCTCGTCGGCCGCTTCGCGATCTTTGCCGATGACGGCCAGCTCGTCGTTGATGGCGCGCACGCGCTGCTTGGCGGCTTCGGCCTCGTCCTTCTGGCCGGCGGCCATCATCTGGCCGATCGACTTCGACGTGGCGTTGCGCTCGGCCTGCAGCGCCTCCTCCTTCGCGATGGCGGCGCGGCGAGTCTCGTCGAGCTCGGAGAAGCGCGCCGCGTCCCACGAAGCATGGCGGTTCTTCATCGCCTCGGCGACGGCTTCTTGGTTGTCGCGGACGAACTTGATGTCGAGCATAGTCGCGCTCCTTCACGATGGGAAACAATAGTGCCTTTAGTATACCTCACGGGCGGCGCACCTCGTCGTTCCTTCACGCACCCGGCATGTTCCGTCGGGCGGCCAGCCGACGCCCTTATCCTTCATAGCGCTTTCGCACGTACTTGATGAGGGTGGCCAGCACGCGGCGCATGTCGATGGGCTTCGACAGATGCGCGTTCATGCCGCTGGCCAACGAGGCGCTCACGTCTTCGGCGAAGGCGTTGGCCGACATCGCGATGATGGGCACGGCATCCGCATCTTCGCGATCGAGCTCGCGGATGCACCGCGTGGCCTCGTAGCCGTTCATGTTGGGCATCTGCACATCCATGAGAACCGCGTCGAAGTAGCCTATCTTCGACGCCTCGAACATGACGCACGCCTCGGCTCCGTCCCCCGCTCGCTCCACTACCAGCCCCGCTTCCGCCAGCAGTTCGCAGGCTATCTCGGCGTTGAGGTCGTTGTCTTCGGCCAGCAGAACGCGCAGCCCCTCGAACTCGGTGCGGTCGAGCGCACGCGGCGCGCCCGGCATAGGGGCTTCGTAAGCCGAAACGGGACGGCTCGCCAGCCGATCGCGCGCGCCGAGGGATCGCAGCGCCGCCGCGCTCGCAGCATCGAGTTCGAGGGGCTGCGCATCGTCCGCCTCGGCGCCCTCGCCCTCCTCGAACACGATGCGCTCCGCCTCTAATGCGATACGCAGGTTGAACGTCACCGTGAACGTAGTGCCCTGCCCTTTCGTCGACTCGACGGCGATATCGCCCGCCATCATGGTGACGATGTTCTTCACGATGGGCATGCCGAGGCCCGTGCCCTGCTCGCGCGAGCGTCCCTCCATGCTGAACGGCTCGAAAATATGCTCCTTGAACTCCTCTGACATGCCTATGCCGTTGTCGGATACCGTGAACTTCACCTGGCGATACCCCATGGCGGCACCCTTCGCCACCGTGGTCTCGAACCGAACGCAGCCGCCGCAGGGCGTGTACTTCACGGCATTCGTCAACAAGTTCAGCAACAGTTGCTTGATGCGCCGCGCATCGCCCACGAACACGGCATCGGCGCATGGCGGAGTTGTCACGACGAATTCCTGGGCGCGCTGTTCGCACTGCACGCGAACGGCGGATGCCACGTGCGACAGCACGGCGCTGAGACGGAAAGGCTCGCTGGCCAGGGTCATCTTGCCGTTCTCGATTTTCGAGATGTCCAGCACGTCGTTGATCAGCCCGAGCAGATGGTCAGATGCGTCTCCTATCTTTTTCAGCGTCTCGGCAACTTTCTCGCGATCGTCCGGATTGCTCCGCGCAAGCTGCAGCGTTCCCAGAATCACGTTCATAGGCGTGCGGATCTCGTGGCTCATGCGCGAGAGGAACTCGGACTTTGCAGCATTCGCCGCCTCGGCAACGTCCATCGCATCCTTCATGGACAATTGGATCTCCTTGTCGGCCGTCACGTCGCGCATGACCACGAGCAGCTGCGGCTTATCTTCGAACGTCAGCCGCTTGACCGAGTAAGAAGCCCAGCATTCTTTGCCGGTCTGCTTGCTGCGGAACGAGAACTCCCCTTGCTCGAAGCCCTTCGTCTCGTCCTTCCTAATGCGATCGAACAGAGCCACGCCCTCGGGAGAAAGCCCTATGGTGGCCGCCAACCGCTCGTTTTGCAGAAAGGCGTCAAGGCGATAGCCGATGATGCGTTCGGCCTTCGCCACAATGGGAGTGACCTTGCCGTCGGTGGGCGAATAGAGGTTCACCGCCATATCGATGCTGTCGGACAGCGCCTCGTACAACTGGCCGAGCATGGCGACGTTCTGTTCGCGCAGGCGGCGGCGGTACGCGCCGAACACCAACAGCGCCACCACCACAAGGCAGGCGAAGATGATGGCGAACACCGCTTCGAACGTGGTGGTGACCACGGCAGCTTCGGCACGCACGTTCTCGACGGGCACCACGTTGCACACGTACCAATACCCGTTGTCGACCGGCGCGACGCACACATAACTGGATTTGCCGTCTACCGTGGCCGTGAGCAGCCCCGTCTGCTTGTTCGCCACAACGTCGCGCAGCGTGGAAAGGTCGCTCCGCGAGCGCGACTGCATGAACTGCAAGGCAGCTTCGGTTGAGACCGCGGCATCGGTGTTCGAGGCCGGCTCGCTGTACTGAGACGCCCGGTCAAGGAAGTCGTACAGCGACGTGCCGATGAACACCGGCGTCTTGGTTTCGCCCGTGGGAGGCACCAGCACCTCGCCGGTGGAACCCTCGAACAACATGAAGTAGCCGCGGCCGTCGAACATATCCAGCTGACGGGACATAGAGAACAAGCTTAACGGCACCTGCACGTACAGGGCTCCGACTTGCTGCCCATCGATATAAAGCGGCGTTTGGGCGAGACGCACGCGGGCGCCCGCCTCGTTGGCGAACGTGGCAGAGTACGAACTGCGACCCTCGGACAAAGCCGTTTCGGGCTGAGCCAGCTCGTCGACGGAAAATGCGGAGCCATCCGCGCGAACGCCTCGACCGTCCATCCCGGCAAACGTCGCATTCGCAAAGCCGTGGTGCTCCTGGAAGCTGCTGAGAGCCGGCGCAACCAACGCAGGATCGGTAGTCTGCACGGTAAACGCGCCGATGGCGTTCTGCGACATGTACATGCGGTCGGTTACGTTGCTGGCGGATTGCTCGGTGAACGTGACCACCTGCTGCTCGGCGCTCTGATTGAGCTTCTTGTCGATAAAAGACGTTAATCCGAGCACAGCAGAAACAATCGCCGCCACAATGGCGACGATTGCGATTGATGCCGTTATGCGTCGTTTGCGTTTGCGCTTGTCTTTGCCCATGGCGTGTTGGTGCTTGCCCTTCTTCAGCGCGCGTAAAGAATAAAGGAATATCCAAGCCTACCCGTACCGGATCGGCTCGACATAGTATACTCTAACGCTGAACTGCAAACACTCTGTGGCAATGGTGATGTCACGAGTTAGAGTAACGAGGTAACCATGGATTTCGGTGCGTTGTACGATTTTCTCTTCAACACCTACGCCGGCATCGGATGCCTGGTGGGAATCGGTTTGGTCGTAAGTTTGATCGCGTGCGTCATCATGGAGCGCCGCACGCGCAAAACGTTCGTCAATCACGAGCCTGACGAGGACGATTGGTCCTTTTTCGATGACGACGAAGACGACAAGTAACGTCTTCGCGTTCGTGCCGAACGGCGACCAGACGATGAGGATCGCCTTTTGAAAAGCTCCTTGCACGTACGCGCGATCACTGCTTTCGAGTCTCGCCGCGCGCAGCTTTTCAGCTGCGCGCTCCTGTTTTCAAGCCGTCAATTCTCCCGCACACTCAAACCATATAATTGAACCTCATCGCCTCTTGACAACCCGGAAAGGAAGTACTTCCATGAACGAAGCCGAAACGCATCTCTACCAGCGCGAAGGAGCGTACATCCCCCGCGTCGCCGCCGTGCATGATCTGTGCGGCTACGGCAAGTGCTCGCTGGGAGTTGCCATTCCCGTGCTGTCCGCCGCCGGCTGCGACGTATGCCCCGTGCCGACGGGCTTGTTCTCGTCGCACACCGCCTTCCCCGGCTGGTACATGCACGACACCACCGAGATCCTAGCCGACTACCTGAACGCATGGAAGGGCATCGGCGTGGAGATAGATGCCGTGTACTCCGGTTTCTTGGGCGCACCCGAGCAGGTGGATCGCATTCGCGATCTGTACGCTATGTATCCGAACGCTTTGCGCGTGGTAGATCCCGTGATGGCCGACCACGGCAAGGTCTACCCCACGTATACGCCCGAGCTGTGCTCCGCCATGGCCGAGCTGGCTTGCGGCGCCGACATCCTCACACCGAACCTCACCGAAGCCGCCATCATCCTGGGCGAGCCCATCGGCGAAGATTGGGGCGGCACCGACATCTCCGACGAAGAAGCGCACCGCCTGGTAGATGCCCTCGTGGCGAAGGGAGCGAAGCACGTGGTGCTCAAGGGCATCCAGCGCGAGGGCGAGTCCTGCATCCGCAACTTCGTGGGCGGCAAGGACTGCGAGGCGTTCGAAGCGCATAACGAATACCTGCCCTACATGTTGCACGGCACGGGCGACTTGTACGCGTCATGCCTGATGGCCGCCGTGATGGCCGGTCGCTCGCTGCAGGAGGCCGTCGCGTTCGCAGGCGACTTCGTGCACGACGCCATGCTGGTGAGCGCCGAACAGCCCGACTTCAAAGACCGCGGCGTCAGCTTCGAGCCGCTGCTGGGCAAGGTGTGCGAGCTGCTGTAGGAGACGCACGCAACCTGTCAACGCGTTGCCGAAACGGCCGGCCTTTGCGGCGAAACCGCACGTTTCGGGCACGACGCATCCTCCAAGATGTCCTCCGATGGGGTCGGGCGAGAAGGCGACCGCCCGACCACCTTCTCTTCTTCTACAGCTTGAACCCCAGCGATTCCAGCACGTACTTGGGAACCATGAAGCGGACGGTCTTCTGGGGGTCCACCATCTGGCACACTTGCACGTCGGCCACCAGCGACAGCAGCATGACCAGCTCGGCCTCGTCGACGCCGGTGCGGTCGTGCAGCAGATCCACCATCTCGTGCACGGCGCGATCGGCCGCTGCGTCGAGAGACTCGGCGGACGCGATGATGCCGAGGTGCGTGCCGTTCTCGATAAGCGGATCAACCAGGTGCAGGTCGGGCAGCGCAGTGAGCGTGACCGTAGCGTAGCCGGCCACCTCGGCGCCCGACACGCTAATCTCGCCATCGCCCATCGCCGCGTGCATGTCGCCGCAGCCGAACAGCGCGCCCTCCACCGCCACGGGGAAGTACAGCGTCGCGCCCGTGGTGATGGCGGTGTTGTCCATGTTGCCGCCGTGGCTGCCGGGCGTTCCGCAGTTCACCGGATCGCCCGCCGGGGCCACGCCGATGACGCCGATCATGGGGTTAAGCGGGATGGACAGCTGGTCGTTCCACACTAGCTTGTCGCCGTCGATAGCGCACAGGTGCGTGCTCCACGCGTCGAAGCGGTCGCCGCACACGCCCTCGTCCTTGCCCGTGCACGACGCGGTTTGCGGGTCGAGCTCGATGTTCTCGATGGTCACCTTCAGCGCGCCGCCGGGCACCGCGCCCTCCACGAACACGGGGCCGGTTGCCGGGTTGATGCGATCCCAGTCGATCTCGTCCAGCTCGTCCTCGGGCGTCTGCACCTGGTTGCCGAAGCAGTCCTGCGTGCGGATGCGCACCGTCTCGCCCGATGCCACCGTCAGCGCCGGCTCCAAATCGCGCGCGAACGCGAACAGCACGCGCTCGTCGTTAAGTTCCTGCATGAGGCCACCCTTTCTACAAGATTGTGCTGAGGTTAATAGTACTACGGAGGGGGCCGGCTCGGCAGCATCTCTTGTGTCGGATTCTTGCTCGAAAAATACGACGAGCAATCAAGCGGGGGGGGGGGGACCGCTTTCGCGAGTTTACGCTTCGCCCTCGTAATCTTCCTCGTAGTAATCCGGCTCGGGGACGAGGACGCACATGAGCAGCATCGCCACGATGGGAACGAGCGTGAACACGAGGTTGTTGAAGGACGGCATCCAGGTTGCTTGCCCCGACGCGACCCAAGCGGCCAGGACGATGCCCGCCAGCAGCAGAGCGCTCGCCACGAGCGTGCCCAGCACGGCGAACGCACGCGTCGGGCGCAGGCGGAAGGCCGACAGCGCACCCGTAGCCGCAATCCAGCTGATCACGATGCACCACAGCGCCGGCTGCATCAACAGACTGCCGATGCTGGCCTGCACGTCGAGCCCCGCAGAGAACTGCCAGTTCGTCAGCGCGTCCCAACCAAGCAGGCTGTGCGACCCGCATGCGGCCAACATCACGCTGACCACCAGCGAGAACGCCAGCGCTCCGAACGCGCGCGCAGGCGGCAGGCAGAACCCGGCCACGAGCGGCGTCAGCTGGTTGCAGCCGAACGCCCCGGCAAGCGGCGGCACGAGCGTCGCGTTCGCATCGGCGTCGCCCAAACGCCCGGTGAAGTACCACCAGGCCGCCGTCGCCGCCAGCAGAACGCATCCTGCGGCGGGAGCGTTTCCGGCGATGAGCGCCGCCGATAACGCGAAGTATGCCAACAGCGCGCCGAGATGCGGCTTCAACGCTCCCGCCAACGTCACGAGCGCGAACAGCCCCCAGAACAGCGGGTTGGCGAATCCGCTGGTCTGCGGCAGATTCGCGAACGCCACGAACGCGACCGCCCCGCTGCCCAGCGCGCCCGCCGCATGCGCCGCCACCGTGCGCTGCAGCGGCGTGATGCGCTCGCGGAGCGGCACATACGGAACAGGTGGCGCGGTCTCGGTTTCCTCTTCCTCCTCATCGTCGGCGTGACCGACGATGACGGAGAGCTCGCGCACGCCGCGCTTCGGATCGCCCAGGAACGGCTCCAGCTCCTCCGCGAAATCGGCGACCGTCGCGTAGCGCTCTTCCCGGTCGGGGTCGAGCGCGAAGAAGATCACGTCGTCGACGGCGGGGTCCAGCTCGTCCCAGCACAGCGACGGCAGCACCAGCTCCGCATCTTCGATAACAGCTTCAGCGCGCTCGAGATCGGGTGCCAGAAACGGGTTCTCGCCCGCCAGCATCTCGTACGTCAGCGACGCCAACGCCCATTCGTCGCAGCGCACGTCGAGGTTCTCCTGGCGCATCTGCTCCAGGGGCATGTACCCGATGGTTCCTCCGCCGGCCGCGCCGTAGCCGGACGCGTCGGCCAGCGTGGCCAGGCCGAAATCGGTGACTTTCACCTGGCCTTGATGGTTGATCAGCACGTTGTCGGGCTTGATGTCGAGGTGCAGCACCTGGTTGGCGTGCGCCACCTCCAACGCGTGAGACACCGACGCGAACACGGCAGCCACCACATCCAATGTGAGACGGTCGGCGTGACGATGCAGCAGCTCGGTGAGCGTGACGCCTTCGACGTACTCCATGATGAGGTAGGCGGTGGACTCCTGCACCTCGAAATCGTACACCGCGACGATGCTCGCATCCGACAGCATTGCCGCGGTGCGCGCCTCGTCCAAGCCGGGAACGTGCGCGAGAGAATGTACCAGCGGCCCGTCGCCTACCAGGTCAAACACCGAAGTCGCATCCCCTTCGGCTTCGTCGGCATCGTTGAAAACGGGATCGTCTTCCCAGGGAAGCGGCTCGTGCTGCGGCGCGCGCTGCGCGACGGCGTTCGCCCCTGGAAGCGCCGCGCGCGCGGCGTCCACCTCATCCAGCTCGATGCATTTGATGGCCACCTTGCGTTGGATGCGCGTGTCCCACGCCACCCGCACGGTGCCGAAGCCGCCGGCTTTCGCTTCGCCGATGGGTCGATACCGGTTCAATATGAGCTGTCGATCGCGTGCCATGCGCCTATTATAGGGCAGGCGGCCGCAGATGCCCACGCGAGCTGCCGCAACGCATGCCTTGCGCAAAAACCTTAACCCCTATGTGCAGCAAAATCGAGTTTTTGGCAGTGATCGCTCGCATTCGCCGGCTCCAAAAGCACGCGGAAGAGCCCTGGCAAGCCGTCAGCGAAAGAAACCGCAGGTCGCGTTTTGCCCATGTCGCTTGAGAATCAAGCAAGACTGCCAAAAGCTCGATTTTGCTGCACATAGCGCTGAAGAATTATGCGACAGCGAGGGCGACAAGCAGCGAGCAGCGAGCAGCGAGCACATCATAGCGCAAGCAACTGCGCCTCGCTCCGCCCCAACAGCCGCGAGACTCAGAACGCAGCCTCGAGAGGCTCGCTCACGCGCACGCGCTCCTGGCCGCGTTCAAGCTCGGTGATCTTGAGCAGCAGGGGCTCCTGCGTGCCGTCGAGCATGCGCAGGCGCAGGGTGACCGCATCGTCGTACACGGTATCGAGCACTTTCGCACCGCAGTCCGACGCAATGCGCACGAGCTGGTCGTACTTGCCGTACGCCGCTCGCACTTCGATGTCCACGCACCGCGACACCACCACCAGCTCCGCCGCCTCGATGCCCGCCTGCGTGGCCTGCGTGTACGCGCGCACGAGGCCGCCCGTGCCCAGCAGCACCCCACCGAAATAGCGCGTGACCACCGTGATCACGTCGGTCAGCCCCGCGTGCTGGATCACCTCGAGCGTGGGAAGCCCCGCCGTCTTCTGAGGCTCGCCGTCGTCGGAATAGCGCACGCGCCCTTGCACGCCCGCGCCGCCCTCGCGCAGCACGTAGGCGTACACGTTGTGGCGCGCCATGCGGTTGGCCGCGCGGATCTCCTCGAGGAACGCCAGCGCTTCATCCTCGGTTTCGACATGCGCCAAACTAGCGATGAAGCGGCTCTTCTTCTCCTCGATCTCGGCGGTCGCCCGCCCCGCTATGGTGGTGTAGGAAGTCATGGGGAAAGTGTAGCAGACGCATAGCAGGGCAGCAAAAAACCCGCCGAAGCGGGTTTCTCAATTCAGATGGTGCGGGCGAGAGGACTTGAACCTCCATGGGGTTGCCCCCATACGGACCTGAACCGTACGCGTCTGCCAATTCCGCCACGCCCGCACAACAAAGGCTTCTTATCGAAGCGATTGAACATGATACCTGAGTTCATGGATCGTGACAAGGAGAAATTACACGTTCTTTGAATTTTTCTGAAAGCGTCGCAGCGCCGACCAAGCCGCGGGAACCAGAAGCGCCGTCGAGACAGCAAGCAGAACGAAGTCGATCGGGTCGCCGGTAACGTAGGTTTGCTGCAGGTTTCCCGCCAGCAGCTGCGGGCCCGCGTACAGGAAGTTGAACGCGGCGTGCACGGCGACGAGCGTCCACAAGTTGCGCGTTCCGAAGTACATCGCTGCCATGAACAGGCCGAACAAAGCGGCTTGCACGGGTTTGCACGCCGTTTGCGCAACCGCGACGAAATCGGCGGCCTGAACGGCCGAGGCAGCCTCGCCCAGCGACACGTGCAGCGCGCCGAACAGCACGGCCGACACGAGGGCCGCTCGCAGCATGCCGCGTCGGCCTCCTCCCAACGCCGGAGCGAACGCATCGAGCGCCAGCACCCGGAAGACGCCCTCCTCGAACACAGCGGTCAGGAGGCAAAGCGCGACCACTTGCATCACGTGCAACGGGGAGGCGTCCAAAGCGGCCCCTTGCGGTTGCACGACCAGCGACGCGAGGCCCACAGCCAAACCCACGGCCAGCACGTACAAGGCCCACGCGAGCAAACCGCGCCCGTCGCAAAGGCGCGGCGCGCGCAAAGCCCGCGGCCGCGATGCCGCCACAGCCGCAAGCGCGACCGCAGCTAGCGCCGCGCCCTGCGCGAGCGACCCGGCGAGGGTGTCGCCGGGGACCAGCGAGAAGCAGCACGCCGTTGCCACCAACGCCGCCACGAACACGGCGGCGCGATGGTTGCGCGCGCAACCGCCGTCCTCAAGCCCCATCGTGGAATTCGCGCGCGTCACGCAGCCTCATCGCCCTTTGCCATCGAATACATCGTATGCAGGCAGTATACTGGAACGCCATGAGCGTCACATCGAGCATATCAGCAGCTTCCCCGATGCGGGGCGTTTCCTCGTTCACGCTCAAAGTCGTGGCCATCGTCGGCATGACGTTCAACCACGCCTGCTACATTTTCTATCCCTACCTGCCCGCCGAGGCGTTGCTCCTGCTGTTCGGATTCGGCGGGCTCACCTTCCCCATCATGGCGTTTCTGCTGGTGGAAGGCTACCATCATACCTCGAACATCAAGCGGTACGCCGGTCGGTTGCTGGCGTTCGCGCTCGTCTCGCAGGTGCCGTACGGCCTGTTTCTGGCGCACAACCTCAACGTGCTGTTCACCCTGCTCATCGGCCTGGGAATTCTGTACTTGTACGACACTATGGAAAGCCGCGGCGGATTCTGGCTTGCTGCCGCAGCGCTGGTGACGGCCAGCGCGCTGTGCGACTGGGGGATCATCGGGCCGCTCATGATCCTCATGATGCGCGCGATCCCCGACCGGCGCCAACGCATCGTGTTGCCCCTGCTCGTGCCCATCCTGGGCAACGGCCTGCCGGCGCTCTCCGACTACATGGCAGCGTTCGATCCAGCGCTGCTGCCGTTCGCGCTGTATCCGCTGCTGGGTTGCACGGCCACCATCCCGCTGCTGCTCGCCTACAACGGCTCGCGCGGCCGCCCGATGAAGTGGCTGTTCTACGCATACTACCCCGCGCATATTCTGGTGCTGGGGTTGGCGAAGGGGTTGCTGCTGGGCGATTGGGGGCTGGGGCTGTAGAGGCTGACGCCGCACGGGATCCTTCGACTCCGGCGCTGCGCGTCTCCGCTCAGGATGACAGAGGACGGCTACTTCCAGTCGCTTCCCAACACCACGAGGAAATCGCTCTCGAACAGATACGATCCGTCGTTTTTCATGGCTTTTCCAACGCCAAGAGCATCCGCGATCTCCTGCGCGCGCGATGCCTTCGCCTCATCGTCGTAAATCACCAGCGTCTTAGGGTAGTCGAAGCTGTCGGCATTGCCCGACTCCACCGAATAGCCCAGTTCCTCGATGCGCTCGGACGCCTCGGTGCCTGCGCCGGTGATGCCGTTGCCGTTGCGCACCGCCACGCTGCCCGTGCGCTTCGCTTTTTTCTGCGTGCCGTCCTCGTTCGTGCTGGAATGCGTCTGGCCGCTGCCGGTGGTTGCCAGCACGGTGTTCGACATCTCGTCGACGATGTCCTCGTCGGTGGGCGGAAGGCCCTGGTTAACGCGAGTCATCATTTTCTTCCATTCGTCGACGTTGTTGATTTCGTACCAGACGTCGTTGATGTACTTGGACGTAGTCGGCTCCATGGCCGAATAGATGTCGGTGGCCGGGTCGAGGCCCTGCATCGTCTGCGCGAGGCCGATGATGTCGGAAATCTCGAGATCCGTAGTCACGTATTGGGAAAGCGCCTGGACGGTGGATGCCATCGTGGCCACGTCGGCCGACAGGATTTTCTTCGCGATGGCGGACAGGACGAGACGCTGGTTCGCTGCACGGTAGGAGTCGCCGTCGCCGTACTCGTCGTAGGCATGGCGCGAACGACACAGGATGAGCGCCTGATCGCCGCTCAGCGTCTGCAGCCCGGCATCCAGATGGCCGCCGGCATCCTCGTCGTCGATCTCCATCGGAACATCCACTTCGACGCCGCCCAGCGCATCGACAATGTCTTTGAAGCCGTCGAAGTTGATCTCGGCATAATGGGAAATGGGCACACCCGCCAACTTCGATACGGTTTTCACCGTGAGAGCGGCTCCGCCGATGGCATGTGCAGCGTTCAGCTTGTTCTGCCCGTATTCCCCCATGTCTACCAGGGTATCGCGGTGGATGGAGACGAGCGTCGCCTTCTTGTCCACCGGGTCGATGCGCGCGAGGATGATGCTGTCGCTGCGGAACTGATCGCCGGCGAATTCCGCCGACGCTTCGCGGTCGTTCGACCCGTCGGTTCCCATGAGCAGGATATAGAACGGCTCGTTCGCCAAATCGGTTTCCACGAGCGCATTGCGCAGCTCGGCGCTGACGCCGTCGTGAAGGTTTCCCGAGAGTACGTTGTAGTACGCGAACGCAGCCCCCGCCCCGCCCAGCACCAGCACGCCCACAACGGCAAGCGCGATAACCAGCGTGCGGCGACGAGAGCGTGCGCGCGTGCGCTCGTAATCGGCTCGCGACACGCGGCGCGGCGTGGGAGCGGATTCGCCTTGAACGCTGGGGCGACGACCCGGTTCAGTCTGACGGGAGCGGCCGTACGAGGAGCGGGAAAAACGCTCGGTGCTCGCAGGGCGCCGTTGAGGGCTGCGTTTGTTGTCCATTGCGCCATTTTCGCGGCAGCGCTCTACCCGCGCAACCGCCTCCATCGGTTTACTAGGAAAAGCCCACAGGGCAGCGCAGCGGAAGCGGTGTCATCCCGAGCGAGCACCAGGTTGACGCCGCACCGGCGAGCTTCCCGCTACCTGTGCACTCCCAGCTTCTTGACCATGGCGTCGTTCGCATCTTGCTCGACGGCGTCGTCGAGCGGCGCCAACTCGATGGCCGGCTGGCCCGTTCGCGATGCGAAACGTTGGAGAGCGCGTGCGAGCAAATCGTCCGCAACCTCGGGGTTCTTCGCCAGCAGCGGGCCATGCAGATACGTGCCCACCACGTTCTTGTAGCGCACGCCGTCCTGCTTGTCGGCATCGTTGTTGCCGTGCCCCGTGGAAGACGCCACGGCGCCGAAGGGCTCGACGCCCGCGCCGAGGTGCGTGCGTCCCGCATGGTTCTCGTAACCCACGACAGGGCGCTTCGCCAGCGGCGAGGTCAGCACGATGTTGTCGATGAGCCGGTCGCCGGAGCCGCCCGCCGCACGCTCGGTGGTCATGTCGACGATGCCCAGGCCCTGCACCACCTCGTCGCCCAGCAGCCACTCGTGGCCGAGAATCTGGTAGCCGCCGCAGATGGCCAGCAAGACGCCGCCGTCCTCCACGTAGGCATGCAGCTGCTCGCGCATGTTCATGAGCTCGGCCGACGCCAGGCGCTGCTCGCGGTCGGGGCCGCCTCCCAGCATGACGAGGTCGACGCCGGAGAGGTCGATGGCCTGGCCGTGGTTGACGCGCTTGACCTCCACGGGGATGCCGCGCCAGCGCAGGCGCTGTTCGAGGATGCGCACGTTGCCACCGTCCCCGTACAGGTTGAGCAGGTCGGGGAAGAGGTGCGCGATGGTGAGGGAGGCGGCGGGCGCAGGAGTCTCCCCCTCTCCTGGCGCGGAGACGGAACGGTCGCCCCCACAGCCATCGCCCGCGCCATGGGGGCGGGGGAAGCCCTCATCCGTGCCATGCGGGTTGGCGGAATCCTCGGCCGCGGCGCCCGCCGCGCCGTGGCTGGTCAGCACCGCATGCACCGGGGGCAATGCGGTGTAGTTCGCGATCAGGTACGCGTTTTCTTCGGCCGACAGGCTGGCTATGCGCGCCAGCAGGTCCTCGGCATCCGCAACCACCTGCGATTCGATGCCGGCATACTTCAAGCGCACCTGCATGTCGTTCGCGCGCAAGCCGCCCGCGAACACGGTGAGCTTGGCCGGATCGTCCGCCAGCTCCTCGAAGTCGATATCCCACAGCCACGACACGTCGCGGCCATCGCCCTCCTTGTCGTTCACGAAGAAGGCTACCACCTTGTCACCCGCGTCCTGCGCCACGATCTTGAGGTTCTGATTGAAGCCGGTGGGGTTCTTCGCGAGGTTCAGCAGCACGCGCCGACCGGCGATGTCAAACGTTTGCAGGCGCCCGTTCTGCGGGTCGAAGGCGTCGATGGCCTTCTGCAACGCGGGAAGCGGGCAACCGGCGAGGCCGGCCGCGGCAGCGGTTGCCAGCAAGTTGTACACCATGTACGCGCCGGTGTACGGCGCGGCGATCGAACCCGCGGCTGCCCCCTCGCCGTCCCGACGCACGTCGAACGACAACCCGTTCAGGCCCAGCTTCACGCCCGTTGCCGCGAAGTCCAGGGCGGAACGCGCGAACCCGCAGGTGGGACACGAGAACGATCCCAGTTGCCCGTACTGGCGATAGTCGTATTCCAACATGGACGAGCAGCGCTGGCACATCTGCGCGTCGGCCACCGAATTCTGCGGCAGCCCCAGGTCCTCGTCCACGCCGAACGCGATGGAGGGGTTCGCCGCGCGCTCGGCGATGCGGACGCACAGCGGGTCGTCGGCGTTGTACACCAGCACCGTGTCCGGCGACTTCTCCAGCGCGCCCACGATGCTGTCCTGGATGCGGTCGATCTCGCCCACGCGGTCCAGCTGGTCGCGGAACAGGTTGAGCAGCACCACGTAGGTGGCCTGCAGCTGCGGCAGGATCTTCGCCAGCCACAGCTCGTCGCACTCGAACACGCCCCAATCCGACGGGCCGGCGTGCAGCAGCGACGTCGCCACGCCCGAGTCCAGGTTCGCGCCGGTCCGGTTGCACACCACGCGCTGGCCCGCCAGCTCAAGCGCGTCGGCCAGCAGGTTCGTCACCGTGGTCTTTCCGTTCGTTCCAACCACGCACACCGAGCCCTGCTCCAGCTTCGGCGCGAGGTCGGCAATGAGACGCGGATCCACGTACAGCGCGATTTTGCCCGGGAAGTTCGCGGCGGGACGGCGGAACACGTTTTTGAGACCCCACGTTGAAACGGCGCTGACGGCGCGCGCGCCGGCGAACTGCAAACCCATAGGTCATTCCTTTCGATCACGTTGCGTTCAGTATAGTGGTTCCACCGCACCCCGCACGCCGCCCCCGCCCGCACTGACACCCGCCCTCCATACAAATTTCAGGACGAGCAGCGCCAGCGCAAAGCTCACTCGTCACCCCTCGTCAACCTAACAGCCGCTTCAACCAAAAGAAGAACCGCGCCCCGATTTATCCTCAACTAAGCTTGATGCCGCTATACTGATGAGATAAGGTGATTGTGCAGCCGTCGGCCGAAGCACGCGGCCGCATGCACCCGGCGACCCAGGAAGGTTATGCCCGAACGCAATTACGACGACGCTTTTTTCCAGCATTCGAATGACGAGCGAGCTTCCCGTCGTTCCGATGAGTCGACTTCTCCAGGTTCACGACCACACCAGTACAACACCAGGCAAACCGCACGTTCCACTGCCGCCCGCTCCCGCCTGAACGCAACACAGCAGCAACCGCGCAATGCGGCATCCTACCAGAAACCAGGACGTTACCATCGACCGCCGGGCCCCGAACAACCGAGGCGGCGCGCTGTTGGAATCATTGCCAGCCTGCTCGTAGTGGCCGCTTTCGCCGTTGGAGGGTACTTCGTCGTGCAGAGCCTGCCTGCCTCCATAACCCTCAATGGAGCCAACCTGGAAGTAGGCGGTCACAAGACGTTGGAAGACGCGCTGCGCGCCAGCGGCATCAAGCCGAAACCCGGCGATTTCGTTGCCGTGGACGGCTCGGTGATCGAAGCAGGAAAGGGCGAGCCGTTTCACGCCACCGTCAACGGCGAAGTCGCTACCGACATGGATACGAAGCTGAACAACGGCGACGTGGTCGAACTGGGCGACGGCAGCGCCATCGAAGAGCCGAGCGAAACCGCCGAGGAAAGCATCCCCTACTCGATCGAAGAGGAAGGGCGCGGACCTATCCACGTGCTCGAGGGGCAAGGCGCCGACGGATTGAAGCGCACGAAAACCGGCTCGGTCTCCGGCCTGACGACGGAAGAAGTCGTGCAGGAGCCTTCCAACGTGGTGCGCCGAAACGTTTCGCCGCAGGTAGGCGAGGACAAAGTGGTGGCACTCACGTTCGACGACGGCCCCTGGCCCGAATCCACCGCCGCAGTGCTCGACGTGCTGGCCGACCAAGGGGCGAAGGCCACATTCTTCACCGTGGGCAATCGCATCGACGGAGAAGGCGTCGACCTCGTAAAGCGCGCAGCAGCCGAAGGCCATCAGATATGCTCGCACTCGTTCGACCACGCGGCGGGCGACGGTCAAAGCGTGAACCTCGGCTACATGACGCCTGAGGATCAGGTCGCCGAAGTGCAGAAGGGCTACGAAGCCATCGAAGCCGCCACCGGCGCCGAAGCCAGCCATGTATTCCGCACGCCGGGAGGCAACTACGGCGAAGGCGTCATGCGCAATGTCGGGCCGCTGATCAGCGCGGAAATCGGCTGGAACATCGACTCGCAAGACTGGCGCAAGCCCGGAGCCGCCGCCATCGCCAACCAGGTGAAAAACGCCTGGCCGGGCGCCATCGTGCTCATGCACGACGGAGGCGGCGACCGATCGCAAACGGTCGAGGCGCTCAAAGACGCGCTCCCCTATCTCAAGTCGCAGGGCTACCGCTTCGTCACCATGGACGAGCTGCTCGGCTATCCGCTCTCCTAAACCTCGCTTCTGCCGCTCGCCGGACGAAGGCCTCCTTTGATCTTCTTCGGGATCGTTCGCCGCGAGACGTCGTGCCTTTGGCGACAAACATCATCGAAACCACCTGTTTCCTCAACATAGACATTGCTATAGTAAAGTACGTGGGCCGCGCATGGGTGCGACCGTTTCAGAAAGAGGGGTCGGCGGTGCTTCATGGACGTTAGCCAAATCGTTGCCGTTGCTGTGTTCGTCGTGGTCATGATCACCATCATGACCGAGAAGCTGCACCGGTCGCTCGCGGCCATCACGGGCGCGATGATCGTGTTGGCCCTGCATGTCATGCCGTTCGACGCGGCCATGGAGCACATCGACTTCAATACCCTGGGCGTGCTGCTGGGCATGATGCTGTTCGTGTCGGTAGTGAAGCTGTCGGGTGTGTTCGAGTTCCTTGCCATCAAGTGCGCACGACTTGCAAAAGGCGACCCTTGGAAGATCATGCTACTGTTCGTGCTGCTCACGGCCGTACTTTCAGCATTCCTGGACAACGTGACCACCGTGCTGCTCATCGGGCCCATGACGCTGACCGTATGCAAACTGCTCGACGTCAACCCCATCCCGTTCTTCATGACCGAGATACTCGCGTCGAACATCGGAGGCACCGCAACGCTCATCGGCGATCCGCCCAACATCATGATCGGCTCGGCAGCCGGATACTCGTTCTTCGACTTCATCCTGTACGATGCGCCCGCCGTGGCGATTATCCTCGTCGCGATCCTCGGCGTGTTCTACGCGCTATACGGCCGCAAGATGAACGTGGACGACGAGCACAAGGCCCGCATCATGGAGCTGGACGAGCACGCGCAGATCAAGAACCGGCGGCTGCTGAAGCAAAGCGTGGTGATGACCGCCCTGGTGGTGGTCGGGTTCATGGCGCATGGCGCGTTGGGGCTGGAATCGTGCATTATCGCGCTAGGCGCCGCGGGCATCATCATGCTGATCTCGGGCGAAAGCATCGAGGAAGCGCTGTCGAACGTGGAGTGGACCACGCTGTCGTTCTTCGCCGGCCTGTTCGTCATCGTGGGCGCGCTGGCCGAGACCGGCGTCATCGGCATGCTGGCGAACGGGTTGATCGACGCAACCGGCGGCAACGTGTTCATCACCATGCTGGTGCTGCTCATCGGCTCGGCCGTGATCTCCAGCTTCCTGGACAACATCCCGTTCGTGGCCACGATGATCCCCATCCTGCTGGCCATGGAATCCACCGGCATGGACGTCACGCCGCTGTGGTGGGCCGTGTCGCTGGGCGCCTGCCTGGGCGGCAACGGCACGCTCATCGGCGCCAGCGCCAACGTGGTGCTGTCCGACATCAGCAAGAAGCACGGGTACGAGATCACGTTCGCGAAGTTCTTCAAGACCGGCTTCCCCATCATGCTGCTCACCATTTTGATAGCCGGCGTATACCTGGTGGTGCGCTTCCCTCCAGCGTAAGCGCACGGGCGCGAGGCGCAACCGACACGAGCGAAAAACTCGCCTCAACCCCTTGCAGGAGCGCGGGGGTTCGGATATACTGCTTACTCGCGCTTCGCTTAGAAGCCGTATGCCAACGTGGCTCAGCTGGTAGAGCAACGCACTCGTAATGCGTAGGTCAGCGGTTCGAATCCGCTCGTTGGCTCCAGAAAAAGAATGCAGGTCAGGCGATGAGAGTTGCCTGACCTGCTTTTGTTTCCGGAGTTTTTCTTTCAGCGCCCTGGAAGGAGATGAGCTCATGTCCAAAGCGAACGGCAGCGAGGCGCTCGTCGCTGAACAGCTCTCCAAAGATCGCGCCGTCATCGAGCTATGCAGACGATCGCTCGTCAACCATTTCGTAGTGCGGGACATGGATGCCGCCTTAGCTTATATGGCCGACGATGTTGAATGGCTGGGTCCGTTCAGCTGTCAAACCGCCTCGGACAAGAAGACCATGGAAGACATCCTACGACCCGAGTACAGCATACGGCTCGCATTGGCAGACGAGCGTTGGCGCGCCCGTAAACGCGCCAACACCTGGATCGTCTCGGCACGCTATACGCTGCTCGTCGTGTCGGCCGGCGGAGAGCGCAGCATGCCGTTCAAGCAACATGCTACCTACGTATGGGCCCCTACGCCGGACGGACCTCGCATCGTGCATCTGCACGTGTCGAACGCCACCGATGCGAACCCGCTCTTGCCTTCGCTCGATCCTGGCCAGAACGCCATCGAATTCCTGTACGAGCACTTCGATGCCCAGGGATCCGGCGCCGGCAAGCTCAGCTTCCGAGACACGGACGGAGACGTTCACGTTCTGCATCCCAACGAACTGTACGCTATAGAATCCGACGGTCCACGCTGCGTCATCAGGCATGCGCACGGAAAGTTCGCGGTGCGAGGCGCCTTGGCAAGCCTGGAAAAGGAACTGCCTGCAAAGGACTTCCTTCGCTTGCACCGCAGTTGTCTGGTGCATCGCGGGCGCATCGCCAGCATCGAGGATCATCAGGCGCTGCTCGACGACGGCTCCTCCTACCCCATCGCGGAGCGACGCAGCCGGGAGATCAAGCAATCGTTCGAACTGACCTTGTAGCACACCTCGTCGCGCGACGCCGACCTCTCCCGCGCAACATGCCAGAGCAATCTGCCGACCGCTGCGTTCGTTGCGTTTGAACGGGCATTCGTTCTCAGGGGATCGCTCTTTGCCGGCGGTTCGATCTATAATCCAGTGGTATATGGGGATTTCGGAATAGGAATGTTCCGCAATGCGATCGGAAGGGCGGCGATTCGATCATGATAGACGACGAAAAGCTCGCCGCCTGTTTTTCCGACAAAGGTATGGAGCTTGACGATGACGACCTCGACCAGGCATCGGGCGGTATTAGCTGCCCCGACCAGATCGTCTTCTTCTGCACCAGATGCCATGAAGCGAAAACGGTCACGAAAACCAGCAGCGCGCTGATATGCCCCGATTGCGGTACGCCGTTCGGAGCCTCAACTTCTCCGAATCCCGATCCAACGTAGGGAGAACCAAGGGACGGTACCGGCAATGGCAAGAGCGACGGGCGTTGAGAAGCCGTATGACAAGCTCTTCCACCGATGGGACTCTTCGAAAGAGGTCGTTCGTTTCGTTTGAAGGGGCGTTCGTTCCGCGCATCTGAAAATCGTCCTGCTACCCGGTTACAATCTCGCATGCTTCATTATTTCGACCCTGCCAATGAAAGAGGAACCGCATGTCGACGATACGCACGTTTGCACGATCCCATCCGCTGCTCGTAACCGCCGTCGGGCTCGCCATCGGACTGGCCGTGATCTGGTTCGTGCCATCCGACGGGTCTTTGGCGAACATGATGTTCATTCGCCTGGGATTGACCATCGTCATGTTCGCCATCATGGCCGTCGCGGCAGGATGCAACATCATCGTGCCCAACGCCAAAAGCATCGGCCTCTCGTTCAAGAAGTCTATCTACCCGTTGGTCGTAGCGCTGGTCATGGGCGTGTTCGTTCTGCTCGGCACCGCAATGAAAAACGAGGGGATGGTGTCCGACTGGCCCTTGCAGCTGGCGCTGGTCATCATGCTCTGCCTGCTTGTGGGCACGTTCGAAGAGGGCTTGTTCCGCGGCATCGTTTTCAGCGGGCTGCTGGCTCGTTTCGGCGAGACGCGTCGAGGTCTGATCGGAGCCGTGATAGTCTCATCGCTGATCTTCGGCTTCGTCCATGTGACGCCGTCCATCATGAACGGCCAAGTGGTCACCGGTTTGGACATGGCCCAAGCGGCGCTCAAAACCCTGCAAGCCGGCATCCTGGGCGCGTTTCTGGCCGCCCTGTTCCTGAAAACGCGTAACATCTGGGGCATCGCGCTGGTTCATGGCCTCAACGACCTTTTCGTGATGCTGGGCGACGCGCTTTTTTTCCGGCACCACGTCCACCACGTACGTCAACAACGACGCGATGATGGCCAGCGCATCAGTCGTCATGTACGGGGTGTTCTTCCTGCTGTACATCCCCATCATCGTCTCGACGGTGCGCATGCTCAAGCAAGTCGAAGTCCCCTGCAAAGGCCCCTTTGCCGATAGGTGGTCTTGAGCGACTTTGAATCCGCGCGAAGCCCCAACGGCTTCGCGCGCTATCTTTACTCGCGAAAACGACCGCCTTTCCACCTAAGGTTCACGCTCTTTCTCGCGTTGCTGCGCTAACTCGGATCACCGTCCTTCTTCGTCCTCCTTACGCTTCCGCTAACGGAATAAGCGCCGAGCGTTACCGGTGGTACTATCGCCGGACGACCCGACCGAAGGCAACCGGAGGAGCGCGCCATGAAACCTTACTACGAAGGCTGGTACATGAAACAGCAGCAAGGCGAAGACGTGCTGGCCGTGATACCGGGGCGCGCGCAGGACTCCGCATTCATCCAGGTGGTCTCCAACCGCGGCTCGCGCTTCTTGCCGTACCCCCTGGAGGCGTTCGACCGCACCGACGGCAGCATGCGAATCGGCGACAGCTTGTTCACGCCGTACGGAATGCAGCTGCGCATCGACGAACCGGATTTCGAGTTGGTAGGAAGCGTTCGCTACGATCATCTGCTGCCGCTGCGCTCGGACATCATGGGGCCGTTCGCCTACGTGCCCATGGAAACGAAGCATACCGTGTTCAGCATGCGGCACCAGGTGACCGGATCGATCCGCCTCAACGGTGACGCGCTAGATATTCGCAACGGCATCGGCTATATGGAAGGCGACCGCGGCCACACGTTTCCCCGCAGCTATTTCTGGATGCAGTGCCTCGACGTTCGACAAGACGCCTCCGTCATGCTGGCCATCGCCGAAATACCGCTGGGTCCGATCCGCTTCACCGGCTGTATCGGCATAGTCGCGCTCGGCGAGACGGAATACCGCTTCGCCACGTACCGGGGCGTGCGCATCGTGGAGCATACGCCCACGATGGCGGAAGTGCGGCAGGGCGATATGAGCCTGCGGGTGGAGGTGCTTGACGATCGCGGGCACAAGCTGCAAGCACCCGCCCAGGGTCTGATGGATCGCACGATTCACGAAAGCCCTTCCGTACCCGCGCGTATCCGCTTCGTCAAGGGCGGCGAACCTCTTTTGGACGAGATGGAGTCCCAAACAAGCTACGAATTCGTTTCCCCCGCTTCGGCGTAGGGACCGGACGCCCCCTTTGCGTGCCTCGCGGAGCCGATCCCCGCCGCGTTCGCCCGCACGACGCTGGTATACTGGGCGTATCGAGCAACCTTCGCGAGAGAGGATGCACCATGCTGTACGACAATATTATGATCCCCTACGACGGATCGGCTTCGTCCAAAGCAGCCCTTGCGGAAGCGGTGCGGTTCGCGAAGGACGACCCCGGACTGACCCTTCGCATCGTCCAGATCATTGACACCGATCAGCTTGCCATCGACAAGCTGGAAGCCGAAGGGCGCGACGAACAGACCGTCGCCTCGTCGGCGATGCTCCAGAAAACCTACGAGGAGGTCACCGAGGAAGCCAGCAAGGCGCTGCATCGCGAAATAGACCCGCTGCTGAGCGGCCTCATGAACAAAGTGTACATCGAGCTTTTGCAGGAAACGCAGCCGGGCGGGCAAATCGTGACGTACGCCATCGACAACTTGTGCGACCTCATCGTCATGGGCTCGCGGGGTCTGGGCGCGTTGCGCGGCATTTTGGGCAGCGTCAGCAGCTACGTGCTGCGCAACGCCGACGTTCCGGTGCTCATCGTCAAGGAAGGCACGAACGAGTAGGACGAGCTGTCATCCCGAGCGAGCGGCGCCCAGGGGCTGTTGATGGTTTCTTGACATTCTCGTGCTATGCTCCTCCGTATATGCGCGGCAAGACGAATGCGGAGGAGCGAGAAGAACGTGAGCGAACAGAAAGCGGCCATCGAGCGGAACGGCGAGGCCACGCTGCTGGTGGTCGACGACGAGCCGGAAATCGTCGCGCTTTTGGACGAGTACTTCACGGGTTTAGGCTACCGCGTGCTCACCGCCGAAGACGGGGCAACCGCGCTCAAACGCGCCGAACAGAGCCCCGACCTCATCGTGCTGGACGTGGGCATGCCGCTTATGGACGGCTACGCCGTGTGCCGCCGCCTACGCGAGCATCTCACCTGCCCTATCCTGTTTCTCACCGCACGCGTCGAGGACGTCGACGCGCTGGAGGGCTTTGAAGCCGGTGCCGACGACTACGTGCTGAAACCGTTCTCGTTAGCCGTGCTGGGAGCGCGCGTGAAGGCGCATCTTGCCCGCGACAACCGCCAGCACGTGCGCGCCGAAGTACGCTTCGACGGCGACATCGCCATCGACTACCGCTCGCGCACCGTGACAGCGGCCGGACGGCCGGTGGAGCTGACGCGGCGCGAGTTCGACATCGTCGCATTCCTGTCGAAGCATCCCGGCCAAGTGTTCGATCGCGACCGCATCCACGAGCGCGTAGGCGGTTGGGAAAACGAGAGCGATTCGCAGGTGGTGACCGAGCACATCCGGCGCATCCGCAAGAAGCTGGCCGCAGCGGGCGCCGAACCCGACCCGGTGGAAACGGTATGGGGCATGGGGTACCGATGGCGCGCGTAAGGGGCGCCGAACGCCTCGACGCCTTGCGGGCGCGTTGGCACCACGCGTCGCTCAAAACGTCGTTCATGGTGTACATGCTGGGGTTCTTGCTGCTGGCGCTGGTGATGTCCACGGTGACGGCCGGGATGTTCAGCGGGTTGCAGCACCGGGTGATCGCAGACGCGTACGAAATCTCGGGGCTCTACCTCTACGATGCGCACAACCGGACGCTCGTTCCCGCGCGCGCCGTGGATATCGACGAGAACGGCAGCAGCGTGTTCGTTCAAACCGTGCGCGGCGAGATGACCGAGATGCCGCTGACAGACTTGTCGTCGCTCGTGGAGATCACTGACGCGAGCGATTACCAGTACTCGCCGGGGACGGCGTATCTGTATGGTTCCGCCAACGACGACGCACTCAGCGTCGAAACGCCCGAAGCGCCCGACCAAACCGAGCTCACGCCCGCCGAGCTGCCCGCCTATGACGCGAAAGCGCGCGATCGGTTCGATGCCTGGCTGGCTGCCAACCCTGATAGCCCCTACACGTCGTTCTTCGACGGAGACAGCCAGGACGGCAACACCGTCGGACTGCTCACTTCCGCAGTGGGTTACTACGTGAACACGCCCCCATCGGAGGAGGCGCAGGCGCTGTCCTCGGCACTCGAGCTGCTAACGTTCCTCATGTTCCCACTGTGGTTCGGCCTATGCATCTTCGCAGCGGCGCGGCGCTTCTTCGGCAAGCGCCTCCAACCTGGATTCGATGTGCTCGACCGAGCAGCGTCCAACATCGCCGAGCAGAACCTCGAGTTCTCCGTGTCGTACGATCGAGATGACGAGCTGGGCCATCTAGCTTCGTCGTTCGAAGCCATGCGCGCCTCGTTGGCCGAATCGCAGCGCGCGCTGTGGCGCACGGCCGAGGAGCGCAAGCGCCTGAACGCCGCGTTCGCGCACGACCTGCGCACGCCGCTCACCATCCTCAAGGGCAAGATCGAGCTGCTGGACGCGCACGTGCAGTCCGGCAACGTGCCCGCCGATCGCCTGACGGCCTCCGTCGCCTCGCTGGCCGCGCAGGTGGAACGCCTTGAGCGCTACGTCGCCGCTATGAGCGGGCTGCAAAAGCTGGAAGACCGCGCCGTCGTTGCGCGCCCGACCAGGTTCGACAGCGTGGCGGGCATGGTGGAGGACGCCGGAACGGGGCTTGCTGCGCACGCCGACCGGACCTTCGCGCTGTCGGTGAGCGCACGTTGCGACCGCGAGCGGCCAGAGCTATGCGTGGATCAGGCCATCGTGGGCGAGGTGGCCGAGAACCTGCTGAACAACGCCATGCGCTATGCGTCGTCCCAAGTGGACGCTCGCCTCGACGTGCGTGACGGCGCGCTGGTTCTCATGGTGGAAGACGACGGGCCGGGCTTTTCGAACGCCGCGCTCGAACGCGGTTGCGCGCCCTTCTTCAGCGAGGTGCCCTCGGCAGAGCATTTCGGCCTGGGGCTGAACATCGCGTCGCTCATGTGCGAGAAGCACGGCGGCGGCGTAACGCTGGAGAACCGCGAGGGGGGAGGCGCGCGCGTGGTCGCGCGATTCTCCCTGGATTTCTGCGCCGAGTAGACAGTCGGTAGATATTTGCTCCGTACCATCGGAAGCGTACCGAACGCACCCGAGAAACGGAGCATCCCATGGAAGACACCGCCCCGCTGCGAACTTCGACCGTCACCCTGCCCCCGCTTCCTCGTACGCATGGCAACGCTCCCGATAACGCGACGATCGCGACGGACCGGCGTTCCCTGCTGAAGAAGCGCGCTGCCGTGATCGTCGGGCTGCTGGCCCTGACGGCGGGGCTCGCAGGGTTCTGCGTCCTCTACGGGCCGGAGCTGCTTGCCTTCGTTGCCGACGCTCCGCGCTTCCGCGCCTGGGTGGACGAAACCGGCTGGATCAGCCGCATCGTGTTCGTGCTGGCCAACATGGCGCAGGTCGTGTTCGCGTTCCTGCCCGGCGAACCGCTTGAGCTGGGAGCGGGCTACGCGTTCGGCTTCTGGGAAGGCACGCTGTGGTGCCTCGTGGCCAGCGCCTTGGGAACCGCGGCGGTCATGGCGCTCGTCCGCGCATTCGGAATCCGCATCGTCGGCTTGTTCTTCTCGCCCGACAAGATCACGTCGATGCGCTGGCTGCGCGACTCCCGACGTTTCGAAATGCTGCTGTTCCTGTGCTTTCTCATTCCCGGGACGCCGAAAGACCTGCTCACCTATGTGGCCGGACTGGGATCTAGCTCCATCGGACGCATCGTGGCCATCACCACGGTAGGTCGCATCCCCTCCATCGTCTCGTCCACGCTGGCGGCGGGCGCGTTCGGCGACGGCAATTACCTGGGGGCGGCGCTCGTGATCGCACTGACGGCGGTGCTGGCCACGGCGGGCGTGATAGCGTACCGGCAGCTGGCGAAGCACAGCGACGCGGCCGAGGATGCGGCCTCTAGCGCTGACGCAATGGGAGCCTAGGCGCGCGCCGAGCGCCACTCCGTCACGGGATCGTGCTCCGGCGGTGACCTGGGCGCATCCCGCTTCCCTCCGCACGCGCGTAAGATGAGCCATCGTAGCGCGGAAACCGGATCGAAGGGAGGCGTCGTGAGCATCGGGTACGCATCGAAGACGCTGGCAGCGCCCGGCGCGCGCATGCAATCGGTGGTGCAGCGGCTGGCGACGCCCGACCGCCTGGCGCAGGCGATCGACGGCAACCTGCGCGCGCTGGACGCCGCCCTCGACTACCAGGCGAAAAACGGCATCCACCTGTTCCGCATCAGCTCGGACGTGATCCCCTTCGGGTCGAGCCCCGTGAACGCGCTCGATTGGATGCGCGACTTCGAGCCGCATCTGGCCGCGCTCGGGCGCAAGGCGCGGCGCCATGGCATCCGGCTGAGCATGCACCCCGGCCAGTACACCGTGTTGAACTCGCCCGATGCCGACGTGGTGGAGCGGGCGAAGCTCGACCTGGCATACCACGCGGCGTTCCTCGACGCGCTCGGGATGGATGCGAGCGGAAAGATCGTGCTGCACGTGGGCGGCGCGTACGGCGACAAGCCTCGCGCGCTCGAGCGGTTCGCCAACGCGTACGCGACGCTGCCCCTCGCGGTGCGCCGACGGCTCGTCATCGAGAACGACGACCGGCTGTTCACCGCCCAGGACGTGTTGGCGCTCAGCCGTGCAACCGGAGCGCCCATGGTGTTCGACACGCTGCATCACGAGCTGAACCGCGAGCCCGACGCGCCGGACTGGCGAGCGCTGTTGGACGAGGCGGCCGCCACCTGGAAGCCCGAGGACGGCGCGCAGAAGATGCACTACGCGCAGCAAGCCCCTGGTCGCAGGCCGGGCAGCCACACCGACACCATCGAGCTTGCGCCCTTTCTCGCGTTCTACCGATCGCTCGCAGAGCATCGGACCGACAGCTCCTTCGGCATGCCCGACATCATGCTGGAAGTGAAGGACAAGAACCTCTCCGCCATCAAATGCATCCTCTGCACCAGCGAGCACGGCCGCTTCAGCCGGCTCGAACGCGAATGGGCGCGCTACAAGTACGCCGTGCTCGAACACGACCAGGCAGCCTACCTCGCCCTGCGGGCGCTGCTCAAGGACAAGCGCACGTGGCCGACCGTTCCGTTCTACGAGATAGTCGAACGCGCGCTGGCCGCACCTGTGGAACCGGGATCGTTCCGCAACGCCGCGCAGCACGTATGGGGCTACGTGGCGCCGCACGCCACCGCGCGCGAGCACGCGGCGTTCGAGCGCCTTCTGGAGCACGACGATCGCCCCGCCGCGAAGCGCAAGCTGCACGCCCTCGCCGAGAAGTACGACCAGCCTTACCTGTTGGAGTCCTACTACTTCGTGCTGTAGCCTTCTTTCGACTTGCGCTTGCGAGGATGTTTTACGCGAAGCATCGGACGACGCCCCTTCGTCGTGCCCTGACGGCGATGCGAGGCCCCGCCCTTTCCTCAGCCGCAGCGAACAAGGGCGCTTGAGCGCTTCGCTCGCTTGGGCAAACACCGCCGAGTAGGTTCGTTTATAACGTGTAGTTAAAATAAATTTTATATCTAATTTTTGATTATCCGTATAAACACTATACTTTCAAATATTTTGAAGTATAGAAAAGCACTCATTTTACCACGAATTTACCATAATTAAACGAGCCTTGATATGACTATAAATAACACTAAAAAGACCTCACACCTAAACGGTGTCTTTTTTAAAAGCAGTCAATCATAAGACCAACTGCTTTGTAAATATAGATATTAAATTGTTAAGCTGAGATTTTACTTAGATTTATCTTTCACTGGTTTGCTATTTTCATCATTTTCTCCTTCAAGCCATGCCATTATGCCAAAGTTACAAAATGGATAAATTATTACTTCTTTATAAACTTCTTGCTCACAACGAGGGCAGATGACATATTCTTCACCTTTTACATTTTTTAATTACCGAAATGCCCTTTTTTATTTGCAAATTACATGTCTTATAGCTTACCATGTTTTTCGTATCTTGCGACTCTTGATATTTTGTTATCCTCATCTACAAATACTACTTTAGGTGGATTTTTCTTTACCTCTTCTGGAGTCATCTGTGCATAGCACATTATGATTATCTTATCACCTGTCTGAACACATCTTGCAGCAGCTCCATTGAGACATATCATTCCGCTGCCTCTTTCTCCTGCAATTGTGTATGTCTCAAATCTGTTCCCATTATTTATATCTACGATACTTACCTTTTCATACTCCAAAATTCCGGCACTGTCAAGTAAGTCTTCGTCTACAGTGATGCTTCCTACATAATCAAGTTCTGCTTGAACTACTGTAGCTCTGTGTATCTTCCCCTTTAACATTTCAAATGTCATATTTAACCCCCGTTTAACCTTCGTAAATAAAGTTGTCAATCAATCTGGTTTTGCCGATATAAACTGCCATGGCAACTAGTACTGGTGCTGTCATCTCCTTGACCGGTTTAACTGAAACAGCGTCTACAGCCTGAACATAATCTATTTTCGCCATAGGCTCAGTTTCAATAAGCTTAATCATTTCTGATACAATTTTATCTGTATCTTTTTCTCCTGCTTTTGCCATATCTTCTCCGAGCTTAACTGCTTTGCTTAAAATTAGTGCCGCCTTTCTCTCATCTTTGCTTAGATATGTATTTCTTGAACTCTTTGCAAGACCATCCTCTTCTCTAACTATAGGGCAGCCCACAATTTCGATATCAAAGTTCAAATCTCTAACCATTCTTTTTATAATCGCAAGCTGCTGTGCATCCTTTTGACCAAAGTAAGCTCTGTCGGGATTTACAATATTAAAAAGTTTAGATACTACTGTGCCTACACCCCTGAAATGTATTGGTCGTGATTTTCCACAAAGTTCCTCTGAAAGACTTTCTATGTTTACATATGTTGAAAAATCGTCAAAATACATATTTTCCGGCTCAGGATTAAATATTAAATTAGCACCTGCCTCCTCACATAGCATAGTATCCCTTTCCAAATCCCTCGGATAGCTTTCCAAATCTTCCCCTACTCCAAATTGAGTCGGATTTACAAAATCACTGACAACAACTCTATCGTTTTCTGAAACAGCCCTTGTAATTAAACTCTTATGTCCTTCGTGCAAAAATCCCATAGTAGGAACAAGACCTACTGTAAGACCTTCTTTCTTCCATTCTTTGACTATAACTCTCACTTCATCTACGGTTTTTACTATTTTCATCGTTCTATCTCCTAATATAACTTGTTAATTACATCTTCTGAAATTTTAAATGTGTGTTCAGGTGCTGGAAAGCTTCCCTGTTTAGTTTCTTCTATATATGCAGCAAAGGCTTCTTTCATTACATCTCCTACCTTTGCGAATTGTTTTACGAATTTAGGTGTAAAGTCAGAGACCATTCCAAGCATGTCCTGATAAACGAGAATCTGTCCATCGCAGCCAGATCCTGCACCTATTCCTATTGTAGGAATATTAATGCTTTCAGAAATAATTTCCGCTAATTTTGCAGGTACGCATTCCAAAACAATCGCAAATGCTCCTGCTTCTTCAACAGCTTTTGCCTCTTCAATGAGTTTCTTTGCTCCCTCTTCACTTTTTCCCTGAACTTTAAAGCCTCCAAAAACGTTCACTGACTGAGGTGTAAGTCCAATATGTGCCATAACAGGAATTGAAGCAGCTGTAATAGCTTTAATCTGTGGACAAACAGAGGCTCCACCTTCTAGCTTTACTGCTTGACATCTTCCTTCTTTCATAAGTCTTCCTGCGTTATACATGGCCTCTTCAACTGAAACTTGATATGACATAAACGGCATATCTCCAACTACTAAGGCATCTTTGGCACCTCTTGTAACTGCTCTTGTATGGTGAATCATATCTTCCATTGTTACCGGCAAAGTATTTTCGTATCCGAGCATAACCATGCCAAGAGAATCTCCAACGAGAATACCGTTAATACCTGACTGATCCATCAATTTAGCTGTCGAATAGTCATAGGCTGTCAGCATTGTAATCTTATCGCCCTTAACCTTCTGTTCTTTAAAAGTGGATACTGTGTTTTTCATTTTTAATTACCTCCGTCATCTTCAAATAGTCACTGTCTAAATGTTTTTCCTGTGCAATACTGAGAAGCTTTTCTGAAAGCAAAAGATATATCATCTCATATCCCACCTTTTCCTCAGACTCGTTTATCCATGCTGCCTTAATAGCTTCAATGTGTTTTGTGATAGTCGACAAATCATTTCGCTCAACAGGACCTGTGAGGGCAGCCGCAACCCCTTTTTCTGCCAATGTGTCGGCATTTCCAGTAAACAAAGGCACTAAGGCTTTCTTTGCATCTTTTTTATCAAAGCCGCATTTTACAAGCATTTCAGCCCCCACTTGAAAAAGTCCGTTTACGAGATTGCTTACAACTACTGCACCGCAGTGGTAAAGAGATTTATTTTCCGCTCCCATTGCGATTACCTTATTTCCTGCTCGCTCAAAGATACTCTTAATCTCATCTAGATTCTCTGCCGAACCCTCCACAGTAAAATAAGCCTTATTCAAGTGTTTCCATGATTCGCACTTATCACTTATTGCATATAGGGGATGTACCGAATAGATATTTGCACCGAGGTTTTCACCATCAAAAAAAACGGTTGATGAAATCGAACCGCTGCAATGACAAATATTTTTATTTTTAATATCCAGATTCTTCATATAATCCCATACTTTGCTTATCTGTCCATCAGGCACAGTAATAAACAGGGTATCACTGTCACTTAAGATATTCTCTATACTCTTATATAGTTTTGTGTTAGTAAAATCTGCTGCTGATTTAGCTGATTCCGGTGATTTGCTGAAGTAACCCGTAATCTCTACGCCGTTTTCCTTCAGGTATTTTCCAAGGGAAAATCCTACTTTCCCCGCTCCGATAAATCCTGCTCTCATATCGATCACTCCTTTCTGGGAAGTGACAATCATGAAAATCTGCATGGATGAGGTCTCGTTCAAACTGATATAATCCTCATGGTTTATTTTAATAATTATCAATAATAATGGTATCGTTACATTTCAATCCTGATTATCGGAGTATCATATCGGGCAGAGAGAAGACCTGAACCACCGCCGATCACGGCGGCGCGACGAACATGAAAGAGAGGGATCGTATGCCCAGTTTCCCCAATCCGTTTGCAGGCAACGTCGACCGCAAGATGACGAACACCGAGCTCATGCAGGCGCTCCGTATCGACATCGCGGGCGAGCTTGAAGCCATCTTCCTGTACGACGCCCACTATCAGGCAACCGACGACCCGGCCGCCAAGGCCGTGCTGGCCGACATCCGCGACGAGGAGAAGGCCCACATGGGCGAGCTCATCACGCTGATGCGCCACCTCGACCCCACGGAGACGGAGTTCTTCCTGGAAGGCGAAGGCGAAGTGCAGGAGAAGCTGGCCGAGCTGGGCATCAAGACCGACGGCGAAATCGCCCCGGCGCCCGCGGAGCCCGCTCCCGCCCCCACCGTCGGCGACCTTTCCTAACGCAACCGACTTCCGGCGCGCAGCCGCCGACGAATGTTTCACGTGCAACATTCGTACGTGCTGCCGCCTTCTCAAGAAAGGAGTCCCTCATGGACTATCTCGCTCGCGAATCGGCCGACCTTTCGGACGGCCTGTGGAACCGCATCGACGAAACCGTTATCGGCACCGCCCGCGCCCAGCTGACCTGCCGTCGATTCCTCAAGGTGTTCGGCCCGCTGGGCGCCGGCGTGACCACCGTAGCCGTCGACGGCGTGAACAAGGAAGAGGTGCTTGAGGACGGCATCGGCCGCATCGTCGGCCGCACGCAGCTCGAGCTGCCGCTGTTCTACGAGGACTTCACCCTGCTCAGCCGCGACATGGAGTATGCCGCGCAGACCGGCTACCCGCTGGATCTGTCCGTGGCCATCGCCGCCGCCAAGAAGGCGTCGCGCCGCGAGGACGACCTCATCCTCAACGGCAGCAAGGCGCTGGGCACCGACGGCTTGCTCACGGTGAAAGGGTCGTCGAAAATCAAGAAGAGCGACTGGTCGCAGGGCGAAAACAGCTTCGCCGATATCACCGCCGGCGTCGCCCAGCTAGCCAAGACCGGCTACTTGGGCCGCTACGCGCTCGTGGTGTCGCCCGACCTGTTCCTCGACTTGCAGCGCCTGCAGCCGAACACCGGTCTGCTGGAGATCGACCGCATCAAGAAGCTCATCGGCGACAACGTGTACATGACCAGCGTCATGGGTCCCGGCAAGGCCGTGCTCGTGTGCGCCGAGCCCGAGTACCTGGATCTTGCCATCGGCCTGGATCTGTCGGTTGGCTACCTGGAGCTCGCGGACTTCAACCACACGTTCCGTATCATGGAAACAGCCGCCCTCCGCGTGAAGGACCCCGCCGCCATCGTGGTATTCGCGTAACGCCGAGCGCGTCCATAAAGCATTTGAGAGCGGCCTGCATTTGATGCGGGTCGCTCGTTTTTGTTGTCACGTTAACTCATTCCGCTGTTTTACCTATAATAGAGTTAAATTTGTAGTATAATTTTAACTCTATTAGAGTAAATCGATCGAATCGAGTTAAAGAAGGCTACACATGGCGTATCGTGATCTAAGAAAAATCTTCCACGGTTATCCCAAGACGTACGCTACCGAATACGAGTCCAGGTTCAATTCCGACCAGTCGCATAAAGTCGGTTTCGACGTATCCGGGAGCCCTGCGTTTTTCGTCATGACTCCAGAGATCTACCAGGCGGCAATCGATGCTGCAAAAATCGACAAAGAGATCTACCAGCTCATTCTCTCTTTGCCTGGGAAAGCGATACAAAGCTATCGGGAGTCGAACCTTATCGATGAAATCGTTATCACCAACGAAATCGAAGGCGTACGATCTACAAGGCGCGAAATCGGAGACGTCCTCGAACGACTGGAAGAAAACGACAAACGTGGACGCTTCCACGGTCTTGTTCAAAAATACCAAATGCTGAGCCGCGAGGAAGACATCGCAATCTGCACCTGCGCAGATGTCAGAAGCATATACGACGACTTGGTCTTGGACGAGGTTGCACGCGACAATCCGGATCACGTTCCCGACGGAACCCTCTTCAGAAAAGGCCCTGTATCAGTATGCGACGCCACCGGTATCCCCATTCACAAGGGAATGGAGCCAGAATCGAAGATCACTCTTTGCCTTGAGAAAGCGCTCGATATTCTGAATGATACGGATATCGAACCTATCGCTCGCGTATCGCTGTTCCACTTTCTTTTCGGCTACATCCACCCCTTTTACGACGGAAACGGCAGAACAAACAGATTTATCAGCAGTTATGTTTTGTCGAAAGAGTACGAGCCATTGATTGGATTCCGGCTTTCTTATGCCGTAAAGCAGGACATTGAGAAATACTATAGAGGGTACACCGTCTGCGAACACCCCTTGAACAAGGGCGATCTGACCCCGTTCGTGATAGCATTTTCGGAAGTAATCGTTTCCGCCATGGAAAGCATGCGCAATTCCCTGAGGGAGCTCCGAAACATGCTCGAAGAGGGCGAGAGGATGGCGGAGATCGTGTTCGCAAAAGACGAGAAGGCCATCGAAATCGCCAGCGTTCTTGTGACAGCTGCGCTGTTCGCCTTCAACGGGATCACCATGGCGGAACTCACCTACACGTTCGACGCATCAAGGCAGACTATGTACAAGAAGCTCGCTCCCTTCAAAGAACGCGGTGTGCTCGTCGCGCAAAAAGAAGGACGTAAAACGTACTATCGGATGGACTTGGATGCCCTCAGGCGCCTCGCCGATCAGCAGTAGCAGAGTAGAGTTGCAGCTCGCTACAGCTTCTCCTCGTTCTTTTGCCTGTGGCGGATGACGAGGTTGCGCCACACCACGTAGGCACCGAGGACGAACGCGCCCACGTAGCCCAACACGCCCAGCAGGGGCACGCCCAGAAACTGCGGGTGCATGTTCGTGGTAGCAAGCAGGCTCGATCCGATGAACAGCCCGGCGGAGATGAGCGCCATAGCCACCGTCCCGCTGACGGAGTAGAGCGCGGCGATGGCGTCGATCGGGATGCCGAGGTCGGCGCCGACGCGAACCTGGCCGCGATCGATCATGTCGAGCGTGTGCGATGCCTGGGTGGGCAAGCGCACCGCGGCCTGCGCGGACGTCGCCGCGGTCGAGACGAACTCGCGCGCCTTGGTTTCGAACGCCTCCCAGGTGCGCTCGCGGCGCTTCACGTGGGCGGCGATGATGTCGATGACGCTGGTGTCGGGCGCGATGTCCACCAGCACGCCCTCGATGGTGACCATGCCGCGCGCCAGCAGGGTGAACGAAGGCGGCAGCGCCAGGTTCTGCGTCTGCAGCACGCCGAACACGTCCATCAGCGCCGAGCCCACGTTGATGTCGGCCAGGTTCACCGTGGTGTACGAGACCAGCAGGTTGCCCAGCTGGCTGAGCAGCCGCCCGTGGTTGACCGGCCCCTCCGAGCGCACGGCGCCCAGCAGCGCTTCCATCAGCGCATACGGATCGTTCTCGGCCACAGCGCGGAACATGCGCCCGATCAGCGCGCGCTCGAGCGCCGACAGCTGGCCCACCATCCCCAAATCGATCCACACGATGTCGTCGCCGCGCACGAGGATGTTGCCCGGATGCGGGTCGGCATGGAAGAACCCGTTGTCCACGATCTGCGTCACGAAGCTCTCGGCCAGGCGCTGGCCCAGCTTCGCCGGATCAAGGCCCATAGCGCGCAGGGCGGGAACGTCGTTGATCATGGGGCCCTCGACGAAGTCCATGACCAGCACGTCGTCGGAACTGAGGTGCGGATACGGGCGCGGGCTTTCCACTCCCGGCTGATCGTCGAGAAACTGGCGGAACCGCACGAGATTGTGCTGCTCGACGCAGAAGTCAAGCTCCTGGCGCGTCGTGCGCTCCAGCTCGGTGACCAGGTCGTCCAGCGACAGCTTGATGCCGTCGGTTGCACGGGTGAGCCCTACGAGCGCAACCGCCTGGCGGATGAGCGCGAGATCCTGCGTCATCTGCTCCACCACGTGCGGTCGACGCACCTTGATGGCCACGTACGACCCCGCCTTCGGAGCGTCGGCAGGCAACGGGACCGCCGCGGCGCCGGTGCCCGCTCCCGCATCGCCAACCGCATGCGGCGCGATGCGCGCCCGGTGCGCTTGGGCGATGGACGCCGATCCGAGCGGCTTCTCCTCGATGCACGAGAACGTTTCCCGCCACGGATGCCCCAGCGATTCCTCGATGGTGGCGAGCACCGTGGAGAACGGCATGGGCGGCACGTCGGCGCGCAGCCGCTTGAACGCGTCGGCGTACGCGGGCGGGATGACGTCGCTGCGGTTCGCCGCGATCTGTCCCATCTTCACGAACGTCGGCCCCAAGTCCTCAAGCAAGCTGGTCGCCTTTTCCGGCGTGAGGCCCGACAGCACGCGATGCTGCCGCAGGATGCGCTCGATCTCGCGCAGGCGCCTCCCCGACCCCGACCCTTTGTCGCGTCGCGCCTCCACGGCCACCTGCGCCACTTCCTTGAGCGTGGCCACGCCGCACCTCCTCGTCTCGCCTGTTCAACCTACATTCGACAGCCCAGCGTACCATGGCACCATGCGGCGAGTGCACCGGTTGCCCAGCGGTTATCGGACGGATGCCGAGCCGGAGGAAGACGGGCGGAAACGCACGCCGCCCCGGCCTGCGCAGACCGGGGCGGTTGAAGGGGGCGCGACGCGGAGGGAGGGGAGAGAACGCGTGCGCCCCGTCGGATTGGATGATCGGTCGAGCGGCCGGCATGCGGGCGATCCCGCATGCCGGGCCGACGCCATTGCCGCTTACGCGTCGATCGTCTCGACGGCGTACTGCCCGGCCAGACGGCCGCCGCAGTAGGCGCACATAAGCGAGTAGCCTTCGTAGTCGCAGTACGGGGCGCTCATCAGCGTGCCGTTGTCGGCGCCGGCCACGTACAGGCCGGGGATGGCCACGCCCTCGCCGTCGATTGCTTGCAGACGGTCGTTCGTGCGGATGCCGCCGATGGTCACCCATGCGCTGGGCTCATACTGGAATGCGTAGAACGGGCCGGTGGTCACGGGCTGCAGGAAGCAAGCCGGCTTGTAGAACTGCTCGTCGTTGCCGTCGGCGCAGTAGCCGTTGTACTCGTCCAGCGTCTCGACCAGCTCGGGCGCGTCGATGGCCTGGGCCAGCGCCTCGATGGTGTCGGCCTTGAAAGCCCAGCCGGCGCTCACGGCATCATCGATGCTGCCCTGCACGTTCTCCAGCGGCTTGTCCTTGAGCGTCATCATGCCGGTGCGCCAGTTCACCTCGTCGGCGCCGCACAGCGTCCACGCGTCCTTGCCGGAATTCAAACCGTCCACGTACGCCTGGTCGACCACCGCGTAGTACTTGCCGCCGACCAGCGAGATGGCCCCGCCCAGCGCCAGCGGCAGATTCGCGAACTTGCCCTCGTTCGAGAAGCGGCGGCCCTGGTTGTTCACCAGCAGCGTGCCGTAGATGCCGATGGTGAACGCGGCGCTCTTGCGGTCGTACAGGCCGTCGGCTTTCTGGTTGGAGCCGGTGAACTCGTTGCCCGCGATGCCCCACTGCGTGGACAGCTGACCGCCCGCAGCCTGCACCATGTCGATGCCCTCGCCCACGGACAGCACGTTGCCCAGCGGGTTCACGAAGGTGCCGAACTTCTCGCGCATCATGTCGACGTTGCCCAGGAAACCGCCCGTGGCCACGATGACGGCCTTCGCCTTCACGTCGGTCACGCCGTCGCCCTCGCACTGCACACCCGTGCATGCGCCGTCTTCCATGATGAGGCGCTTGCCCGCCGTGTTGAACAGGAACTCGCCCCCCTTGCTTTCCACGAACTCTTGGAGGGGCTTCATGCGATCCTCGCCCTTGGCCTGCGTCTTCGAGTCCTTCGGGTCGCTCTGGAAGTTGGCGCGCACGGACGCATGCCCTGCGCCGTAGTTGTCGGGACGCAGGCCGGTAGGCACGCCGAAGTCGTCGGTGAACTGGTCGACCGTCTCGCCGGAGATGGCGACGGCTGCCTTGACGGCCGCAGCGTTCGTGGACCAGTGCGCGTACTCCATAATATGGTTGAAGGCTTCCTCCACCGTGAACTCGACGCCGGCTTCCTGCTGCAGCTTCGAGCCCACCATGAACGGGCCGCCCGCCAGCGAGCCGTTGGCCACGCCCACGTTACCGCCCTTCTCGATGACGACGACGCTCTTGCCGGCGCGCACGGCTTCGACCGCGGCCCACATGCCCGCGCCGCCCGCGCCCACGATGGCGATGTCGCATTCCTTCGTCTGATCGGCGGTCTGCATCGCGGAAGCTGCGTCGTCGGTCGCGCCCTTCGCGTCGGCGTTCGCGCTGCTTGACGCTTGCGGGGCGCATCCGGCAAGCGCGGCCGCGCCGCCCAGCGCCGCAACGCCGCCCAGCGTGAGGAAGCTGCGACGAGAAAGCCCGTTCTTTAAAGTAGCCATGTGAGGTCCCTCCTAAAGGATTCCCTGTGCGCTCGACCGTTCCGATCGAGCGGCGCGCCCTCCCGAGGCGCTGAGGAAAGCATGCCTCGCATCAGGCGGTTTGTCGCGGGTGAAGTCGCGCGCCGAGGGGTGAATCCGCGTTCACCCCTGCGCTCACCCCTGGTACAATGACACGACGAACAGGAGGTTCCCATGAAATCAAGCGACGTGGTGCGCGCGCTGGCGCCCGCAGATCAGGCCGGCGAGGACGAGCCTCTGTCGGCGCTCATGTACCCGCTGCGCTTCTTGGGGATGGGCCTGCTCATCGCCTGGCTGTGCTGCACGCACGTCGCCTCCATCTTCCCGGGCGACGTGTTCGACCCCGCGCTGCGCTCGGCATTCGACACGGGCATGCGCATCGGCGACATCGGCACATTCCTCGCGTTCGTTCTATTCGCGCCGCGCATCGGGCGGCTGAGCAGGCACAAGGCGTTCTCGTGGGCAGCGGTCGCCCTTACGACGGCTGGCACGGCGGCGGTGGGCCTCGCGCTCATTCCCGGCGGGGTCGGCGAGGCGGTCATCATACCTGCCAGCATCGTCACCGCCATAGGCGGCGCTGTGCTGTTCTGCCTGTGGGCCGAAGCGTACAGCCAGATGGGAGCCACGCGCACGCTCATGTACGGCGCGCTGTCCTGCATCGCGGCAGCCGCGGCGTCGTTCCTCATCTCCACGATGGAGGCGCCGTTCGGCGTTATCGCCACCGCACTGCTGCCCCTCGCATCGCTGGCATGCGCGCACCTGAGCTTTCGCCTGTTGCCAACCGAGCGCGCCGTGGCGAAAGGGGTGCACTACCCCATTCCGTGGAAGCTCATCGTGATCATGGCCATTGCAGGCTTGCTGTCCAGCTTCTCAGGCGCGTTCCTCTCGGCCACGGAATACGTCGGCGCCATCCATCGCGTCGCGGCCACCGGCATCGTGGGCGTCGTGATTCTCGTGATGGCCGTTTCGAAGCGCGACCGCTTCGACGCGCGTTTCCTGGCGAAGGTGGGACTGCCGGTCGCCGTCGTCGCATTCGCCGTCATCCCCTTCGTCGCCCCCATGCAGGGCTACATCGTGTCGGTGCTCATGCGGTTCGCTTACGTATGGTTCACGTTCTTCGTGCTGCTCATGCTGGCGAACATCTGCTACCGCTTCGAGATTCCCAGCCTGCGGCTGTTCGCCATCGCGCGCGCGTCAAGCGAGGCTGCGCTGCTGGCAGGCATCCTGGTGCGACGCGCCCTGTGGCAGACCGACCTGCTGGCGGATCCGACGACGCTCGCGGGGTTCGCCTTGGCCGGCATCGTCTTGGTGCTGGTGTGCGTGGTCATCTGGATGAGCGAGAAGTCCGTGAACGGCGACTGGGGCGCGTCGGGCCTGTCGCTGGCCGACCGGCTGCACGTGCCGGGACCGCGCGAGCGCTTCATGAGCCGCTGCGACGACCTGGCCGCGCAGTACGACCTGACCGCCCGCGAAACCGAGATCATGGGGCTGATAGCCCAGCGGAAGAGCCGCGCCGAGATCGAGCAGGAGCTGTTCCTGTCGCAGAACACGGTGAAGACGCACGTGCGGCACCTGTACGCCAAGCTGGGCGTGCACTCGAAAACCGACGTCATCGCGCTGTTCGAAGAGTGAGGGCGCCGCTCTGCGAGCCCATCTTCGCCCGAAAAACACGCCACAGAGGGCTAATGCGTGTTTTTCGGGCGAAGATGTTTCCCGGCGAGGTCGCAGTTGCAAGCCGCGCCCATGCTATGATGCTGCACTATGGCACGCATCGTGAAACATAGCGAGCATCCTCTTTGGATGTACAAGGCCTTCCTCCTGGTGGCGGCTGCCATCTGGGGATTGGGCACCGTGGTCATCAAGTCGACCGTCGACGAGTTCCCGCCCGCATGGCTCGTCGGCGTGCGCTTCACCGTGGCGGGCATCATTTTGGGCATCGTCATGTTGCCGCGGTTCAGAAAAGCGCTGGACCTCGACCACCTGAAAAAGGGCGCCATCCTGGGCGCGTTCCTGTTCCTCTCGTACTGGGCGAACTCCACGGGACTCACCGACACCACCGCCTCGAACAGCGCGTTCCTCACATCGCTGTACTGCGTGATCATCCCGTTTCTCGGATGGGCGCTGCGCGGGCCGCGCCCGACTCGCTTCAACATCGCCGCCGCCCTCGTGTGCGTGGCCGGCGTGGGCTGCGTCTCGTTCGCGGGGCTCTCGGGGTTCTCGCTGCGCTTCGGCGACCTGATCACGCTGCTGTCGGCGTTCTTTCTCAGCCTGCATGTGCTGTACACGGCGAAGTACGCGCGCGGTCGCGACATGACGCTGCTCACGGTCGTGCAGTTCCTGGTGGCCGGCGTTCTGGGCTTCGGCGCCGGGCTTGCGTTCGAGCCCATGCCCGCGTTCGCCAGCTTGGGGCTGGACACGTGGGTGAGCCTGGGGTACTTGGCCGTGTTCGCCTCGTGCATCGCGCTGCTGCTGCAGAACTTCGCCGTCGCGCACGTCGACCCCGCGCCCGCATCGCTGTTCCTGGCAACCGAGTCGGTGTTCGGCGTGACGTTCTCGGTGCTGTTCTTGGGCGAGATCCTCACCGGCCCGCTGTTCGCCGGGTTCGCCCTCATCTTCGCCGGCATCGTGATCAGCGAATACCTCCCCTTGCGCGCAGAGAAGAAACGCCGAGCGCGCGCGATGAAACCGCAGGAAGCGGAAACCTTCCCGTTCGAAGACGACCCCGAGCGGGAAGCATAGCCTTTCCACCTCTCCGCCGCCGATCACCTTGCCAAGCCCCATCCCGATGTTTCACGTGAAGCATCGGGCGCTTCGAGATGCCGCTATCTGGCGGCGCAGGAAACGCGCTAGATTGAGCAGCAAAGCACGCAAGAACCGCGCTGGATCCAAGGGCAACCCGCATGGAATTCGCGTGAGAACTGGGTCAGATTAGCGCTAGATTGAGAAAGATTCGCGCTAGACGTGCGCCATCTGCGCGTAAGACGAGGTCGTTATACTAGGGACACGGCCTTGTTGGGCGGAGAGGATAGCACCCTCTTTACATCCATTTCCGATTCTAGATAACGGAAGGGGGTGTCCTCTATGGATGGATTGGTGTTCGACCTTACCGGAGTTATCTTGCAGGTTCTCTGCTTGCTCGCTGCTCTCTGCAACTTGGGAGTGGAGGCGGCTGCGCTTGTTCTGCAAGTTCAGTCGAAAGATAAACCCCGGTCGCCCCAAGGGGACGAACCGGGACCCAAATAAATCCGAACCGCCGAAGCAAGTCCGAGGGCCGTGGGGAGTAACCAGCTCCCTGCGGCTCGCCTGCATTATACGCGACACGCCCCGTAGCTTCAACCGATTACCGTGATGAGATAACTCACCCTATCGTGGCGAGATGGTTTCCTTTAGAATGGGGCGACGCGCTCGACAAGGACGACGCACATTCGCCTCATCACCCAGGACGCCTTATGAAACACGCCGCACCCGCCGACCAGACGCCCGCTCCTGCAAGCTCGCCTGAAACCACCGCCCGACGGCGTTTCTCGGCGCCCAAGATCATCGGTATCGTCGCGGGCTCCATTGTGGGCCTGCTGCTGATCGCCTACGTGGCCGGCAGCCTTTACTTCACCGACCGCTTCATGCCGAACACCGTGCTGGGGGACCACGACGTGTCGCTGAAAACGTCGTCCGAAGTGCAAGCCATCCTCGACGACGCCTTGAGCGATTACACCGTGGCAGTTTCGGGGCAGGGCTTCTCGATGAAGCTCTCCGCGAAAGATGCGGGCGTCTCATTCGACGGGCAAGCCATCGTCGCCGACGCGCTGGGCAACACGAACCCCTGGCTGTGGCCGCTCGAAATCACGCGCGAGCACGACGAAACCGACAGCTTGGCTGCCTCCAGCGGGAGCAGCCTCGCGAACGCGGTGCGCACCGCCGTCGACGAGTTCAACGCCACGGCCACCCCGCCGACGGACGCGGTCGTCGCATTCGACGAGCAGAAGAACGCGTTCGCCGTGCAGCCCGAGGCGACCGGCACCGCCCTCGACGCCGATGCAGTGGCCAAAGCCATCGGCTCCGCCATCGCCTCGATGCAGCCCACGGCCAAGCTGACCGCCGACGCGCTGCAGCAGCCCGCCGTGCCCGCCACCGACCCGAAACTCCAAGCCGCTGCCGAAGCTGCGAACCAGCTAGTCAAAGCCGATATGCAGCTGATGATGGGCGGCGACGTGGCCGCGGAGGTCAACCCGGCCCTCGTCTCCACCTGGATCAGCTTCGACGAGAGTCTTACGCCCTCCCTCGACGAGGAGGCGCTCGTCGCCTGGGCGAAACAGCTCGAAGTCGCATGCGACACCGTGGGAACCGAGCGCACCTACACGCGCCCCGACGGCAAGGTGATCACCGTGGCGGGCGGCCCGTACGGCTGGCTGACCGACGGCGAAGCGCTGCTCGAACTCGTGAAGGAAGGCGTGGCGAACGGAACCGTCGGCGCAGTGGACATCCCCTGCAAAACCACCGGCACCGCGTACAACGGCGCAGGCGCGCAGGACTGGTCGGCGCGCTACTGCGACATCGACCTCTCCGAGCAGCACGTGCGCTTCTACGATGAAACCGGCACGCTGATCTGGGAAGCCCCCTGCGTCAGCGGCACGCCGAACGGCGCGCACAACACCCCCACGGGCGTGTTCTGGCTCAACCAGAAAGCAAGCCCGTCGGTGCTGAAAGGCACGAACCTCGACGGCTCGAAGTACGAATCCGCTGTGCGCTACTGGATGCCGTTCGTCGGCAACGTCATCGGCCTGCACGACGCCGACTGGCAAGCCGCGTTCGGCGGCACATTGTACCAGCAGGGCCGCGGCAGCCACGGCTGCGTGAACCTCCCCGTCGGATCGGCCGCCGACCTCTTCGGCATCATCCAGTCCGGCGACGTCGTGGTCTGCCACTGGTAAGGGCGAACGCGGAATGTCGAAAACGAAGCCGGTTCTGCAAGTTTTTCGACTCTGTGGCACGCGTGACAATGAGCGACCAGGGGTTTCTCATCAGCGCTTCGGCGCGCTTCGTCATCCCGTTTTGCCGCAAAAGCAAAATGCCTGGTGAGGGCTTCGGTCTTTCGTGGGAACTTGCCACAAAGTCGAAAAACTTGCAGAACCGGCTCGGAAACCGACTGGCCGGCTTCGACACAGATGCTTGATGGCGGATCGCCGCCCGCCGCTCGACGCGCGTTCACCGTCGCTCGATGGGCGGATCGCCGCCACTAGCTATTCCGCAGCTCGCCCATCAGCCCGATCGCTCCGCAACGAAACAGCCCCGCCTACCGGAGAAGGGGGGGTTCCGGTAGGCGGGGCTTGGGCACAGCGCTCCCGAGCGAAGAGGGAGAGGGAGCGCTTACCTCTCGAAAATGTCTGATCCTTGCATGCGAAGGCGCATGGTGTCCACCATCTGTTGGGCGGTGCCCAACTCGACCGGTCGCGGCGTCATGGCATAGCGATGCACCGCGCCTTCAAGCAAGTACGCAGGGCGAACCTCGTCGAGCAGCTCGATGGCGTTCTCGGGACATACGTCGCGACAGCTGCCGCACTTCACGCATTCGCCGGGATAGTGGTAGACGCCCAGCGTTCCATCGTCGTTGTCGAATTTGCGGATGGCGCCCGTCGGGCAGAACGTCGCGCACATGCGGCACGACGAGCACGCACGACCGTCGATCACCACGCAACCCCACAGGCGCGTCGCAACGCTGGGCAGTACGGGCTGGCCCAGCTGCGCCAGATTGTCCAACAGCGCCTCGCGCCGATCGGGAACGAAATGGGGCAACGTGCCGTCCTTCGTAACGCGCGGAAGCGCAGCGGGAGCCGCAGCCGCAGGAACAGCCGACGAAACCGCCATGTGCTCGTTGCCGCGGCGCTCAGCGAAGTACGCCGCCACGGCAGCCGCTGCCCCATCAGGGCCAACGCCCTCGACACAGGCGCCGGCAGGCACGCCTTCGACCACCTGCACCCGAGCATCGCTTCCCCAGGCTTCGAACAGGGCGTTGGACGTTGCGGCCACCAGGCGCGCCGTGGCAACGCCGTGCTCCTGCTCGCAACGCGAGCAGTCGCCGCATGCAAGCCGGATCCGGCGTACGCCTTCAACCGCAAGCCCGCTGGTCAGCGACTCGTCCACACGTCCCAAGCACACCACGTTCGCCACATGGCCTTCGTCGAGCAACCCGCCCGCCGCACGCCGCAGCTGCTCGCACGCCACCACCACTTCGTCGCCAACCCGCGCGCCCAGGCACGCTTGCGCAAGCTGCGCATCGCTGGGGTTGCGCGCTTCCAGCGCGCTCGTGGGGCACACAGTCGCGCACGTGCCGCATCCGATGCACTTCGCCGCGTCCACCCGCAGCTCGCCGTCCACCAGCGCGATACAGCCCGACGTGCATGCGTCGGCGCACTTCAAGCACGCGACGTTGCGGTTGCGCACTTTCGCGCACCGCTCCCGGTGCACCACGATGGCCTCGCTGGACACCCCGTCCAGCACGCCTACGATACTTCGGTTCGACCGCGATCGCTCGCTCGCGCGCCCGTCCATCACTCGGCCGTCTTCTCGTCGATGTCGGCCAGCACGACCGTGCTTGCCTGAGGCCCCGCACCCTTCTTCACCAAAAACGGCATGCTGACCGCCTTCGCCGGACACGCGTCCACACAGGCTCGGCATCGCGTGCAGTCGGCCAGAGTGCGCTCGCCGAAATCGGGATGCCGCAGGTTGATATCGGCCTCGCACGCGATGGCGCACTTGCTGCACGCTGCGCCGTTCACCGTCTCCAGGCACTTCGACTCGTCGATGACCGGCCGCCACGTCTTGCTGAAGCGCGACACGAGGTTCATCAGCCCCGCCATCGGGCAGAACCGCGTGCACCACTTGCGCAAGAACACCAGCTCCACCACTAGCAACAGCGGGATGAGCACCACCGACCACGTCATATCGCCCGCCGCGAACAGGCGCCACACCACCAGCACGGTGGCGAACGTCAGCCCGATGGGGCACACCAGGCAGAACACGGGAAAGCCGAAGACGGCCGTGGACAGCAGCGCGCCGCCCAACACGTAGTGGCGCGAATCCAGCTTCGCACGCACCCCCTTGCACGACGAGCAGCTCCCGCAATCGTGAGAGTACGCGCCGTCGGCCGCTGTCGGAGATCCTTCGACTCGCTTCGCTCGCTCAGGGGATGCCGCCGCCTCGCCCAGCTCGCTCTTCGCGATGCCCAGCATCTCCGAGCGCTTCGCCTGCTCAAGCGCCGTGCGCTTCTTGGGCGAGCGGAAGAACCCGCGCACGCGGTCGAGCAGCGGCACGGGGCAGACCCACCCGCAGAACGCGCGGCCCACCGCCAGCACGAGCACCGCCATGATGACGATGGACACCACCGCGCGCGGCACCACGGTCTTGGTGGCGATCATGGTGGCCAGCGCCCCCAGCGGGCACAACGCCGAGAACGTCTCCCAGCCGAAGCCCGAAAGCGTACCCATGCTCACGCCCGCGATCAGCCCGACGGACAGCACGACGAAGATCGCGGCCGCCACGATGGTGCGCAGCTTGTTCGAGTTCATTGCCGCCTCCTATTCCGCCGACTCGATCGGCTTGACGACGATGGCGCGCTCCTGCGCGCCCGACACGATGGACCCCGCCTTCAGCGATACGCACACACTCTCGCATGCGCCGCACCCGTTGCACTTGTCAGCCAGCACGGACACGTGCGGGTTGGCGCCCTCGCCCGTCAGCTCTATGGCCTCGTAGGGGCACGCGTCGTAGCAGTAACGGCACCCCGTGTCGCGGAATGCAAGGCACTGCGCCTCGTCGATCACGGCCAAACCCAAAAGCGTGTTCTCCGCCGTAGCGTCTGCGGGCAGCGCCAGCGCCTCGGTGGGGCACACCTTCACGCACAACGGCTCCCCGCCGTTCTCGTCGGCGCAGTAGTCGCAGAAATCGGCGTCGAACTTCAGCGCGGGCGAGCGCATGCCCAGCAGCCCGTCCTCGATATGCGCAGGCACGATGACGCCGCGCGGGCACGCCTCGTAGCACTTCTCGCATCGGATGCACGCCGACACGAGGCGCGCCTCGTCCTGCCCTCCCGGCGGGCGCACCAACGGGTTATGCCCCGCATAGCGCAGCGCCCCCAATCCCAGCAGCGCCGCCGTGCTTCCCGCGCCGATGAGCAGCGCGCGCCGCGACACGTCCAACGGCCCCTTCGCCCTCTTCGACGAAATCTCGTCCTCTTCGCTCATGTCTCCTCCTTTGCCCACTGGTCCTTATCAGTCAGCGAGGTTTGCTGTGGTGCCGCATATCGGCGCGTCGCACGGCCGAGCGTGCTTCGCACGAGAGGGGCACGTGCGAAAGCGTCGAGATGGGGTGCCACAGCAGACCGCAGCGTCGGCCCTTTCGTCGTTCGACAGAACGACGAAAGGCAGATGACGGGGCTTCCCTGCCTTGCGAGAAGCGGAGCTGTGCCATTCGAGAAGCCCCGTCCATCACATCTGTTTAAGAGCACCGGCCGCGCTGAGCGGCGCAACCGGTTCGGACGCTCGGACCAAGATCGACCAGAATCTCGGCCCGAGCGCGCCCTTCCGTCTCCTAGTACAAAGCGAAGATGCTGATAGCCACCACGTACAGGATCACGCGCCAGCACAATCCGCCCACGGCGACGCACGCCAGGGCGACGCCCGCGTACGCGGCCAGCTTCTTGCCGGTTTCCACCTTCTTCGCAAGCCACGTCAGCACCAGCGGAGCAACCAGGCCGACGGCCACCGTGCCCAGCCAGAACATCACGGCATTGGCACCGGCGAAGATGCTGCCCACGATGGACGCGCGGTCCACCATGGCCACGTCGGGCAGCGTCGGATCGAAGTAGTACTGGATGTCGGCCGAGTACAGCCCGGCCGAGCCGTTGATGATGAACGCGTAGGTGAACACGGCGATCAGCTGCAGCGCGCCGCCGGCCAAGGCCACCTTCACGCCCAGGTCCTTCGCGCTGTCATCGTTCGTCAAACCGGCGATGACCAGCGCCGTCAAGCCGCCCATGAACACGGTGTTCGCCAAGTAGTACACCGGCAGCAGCGGGGTGTTCCACGACGGCAGTGATGCCATGAGGTAGCTCATGCCCGTGATCACCGGCAGCGCCAGGCCCACGACGATGGCCAGCACACCGCACCATTTCGGCGCCATGCCGTCTTCGGCGCGGCGCATCATCAGGAAGTACAGCACCAGCACCACCGCGAACACGATGCAGCCGATGAACTCCAGCGTGATACCCGAGGTGATGTGGCCGAAGCCGTTGAAGATGCGCTCCCAATGCTGCAGGTGCATGAACACCGACAGCCCGCCGACCACCAACGCCGCCAGCGCGGTGACCAGCGATGCAAGCTGCATCTTCTTGCCCTTGCCCATGACGTTCAGCAGGCCTTGCGCGCCCAGCGCGCCGCCTGCGACGCATAGGAAGAAGGTGAAGAGAATAAGGGGCCATTCAGGATGCATAGTCTACTCCCTCCACTTTCGGCCCTCGCGCATGAGGTACATGAGCTTCGGCTCGTTGCCCACATCCGCAAGATGGTGGATATCGTTTTCGGTGTACGGCTCGACGTAGTCCTTCAGCTTCACGCGCGTCTGGGTCATCTCCTCGTACTGGCAGCCGGGGCTGTCGGGATGCGCCGGCCCCTCGAAGTTGTCGACGCCCTGATCGAGGTCGCCGAAGAAGCGGGCGCGGGCGCCGCACTGGGCCACGCACTGGGGAAGCTCGCCCTGCGAGATACGCTGCTCGCACAGCGTGCATTTCTCCACGACGCGCTCTTCCTGATTGAGGTAGCGCACGCCGTACGGGCACGCCATCGCGCAGAACTGGCAGCCGATGCACTTCGACTTGTCGATTTGCACCGTGCCGTCGTCGCGGATGTGGGACGCTTCCGTGGGGCACACCTTCACGCATTCGGGGTTCTCGCAGTGCTGGCACTGGACGGGAAGGAAGTACATCTCGACGTCCGGGAACGTGCCCGAGCCGCCCTCGATGGGATGTGGTCCGACGCGCAGCGTCTTGATCCAGAACGACCCCACGTCGACGCCGTTGATGGCCTTGCACGCAACCGTGCACGCAAGGCAGCCGGTGCAACGGTTCAAGTCGGTAACGATCGCGTAGTTTGCCATGTGGTGAACCTCCTTCCTTTACATCGATTTCGAATAGGCGCCCAGCGCATCGCCGCCCACGCTGCCGACGGCCAGCTTGCCGCCGGAGAGCAGGTCGGGGCTTTGGACGCTCGGCTGGCAGCCGACCGCCGCCATGTTCGCGAACGTGAGCTCCACCTTGGAATCCTCCAGGCGCGGATCGTTCGCCAACCATTCCTTGAGGCGCGGATCGTTTGCGTTCGTGATGACCGGATTGCCTTGCGGGTCGCACGGAACCGGGTTGCCATGCGGCGAGTTCTCGGGCGTCGCGGGGTACACGAGCACCGGCACGCCGCGCAGCTGGGACGCGCCGCAAATCCAACACTGCGCGTACTTGTCCATCGTGCAGTTGATGTTCACCAGCTCGAAGCCGTGCGAAGCGGTGTCGATCTCGGGATACCACCAGGCGTGGTTCGCGTTGACCGTGCCCTCCTTGATGCCGTAGTACAAGTCCACGACCTCGCGGATGGCGCCCCACGGGCTGCGGATCCAAATCCACTGCCCCTGCTCCAACCCCAGGCGCGCCGCGTCGTTGGGGTTCATCTCCAAACGAGGGCTGGGCCACAGCTCGCGGCACCACGGCAGCTGGCGATGCTCGGAGTGGAAGTACACCGGCTGGCGGGAGCCCGTCGTCATGATGAACGCGCTGTCCGGATGCGCCGTCAGCGCCTCCTTGTACTCCTCCACCAGATGATCGCCCTGGTAGTTGTCGTTGATGTAGGCGTCCGACGTCTTGATCTGGTCGACCAGCGAGGCGTCGAAGTACTCGGGATTCGATACGCGCGAGTTCTTCGGCTCCACCCAGTGCGGGAACTTGTCGATGTCGGGGATGTTCGGATCGACCGTGTTCGTGCTGGCGAAGGTGGCCGCGCCGTCGGGGATGTACGTTTCGGCGATGGTGGACCACACCTCCACCTTGGCGGTGGGGGTCATGAAGCCGCACTTCTCGTCGATGGCCGCGTACAGGTTGTAGCCACCCTGCTGGCGACGGTAGCCCATCTCCCAACGGCGGTACGTGCCCCAACGCTCGGGGTGCCACTTGCGGCAGTCGAACCAGCCTTCTTCCTGGAACTTCGCCGCGTACTGCGGGAAGTCGGGGCCGTCGGGGAACTCCTCGGTCTTCCACCAGTCGGTGGCGTCCTTGAGCACGCGGTACTCCTGCTCCTCGTAACCGACGCTACCGCCCATCTGCACGAAGTCGCGGTAGTCCAGGTTGTTCCATTCGTCGTATTCGGGGTCGCGGTTGTTCCACACCACGCCCATGGCCTTGTACAGGCAGATGACGGCAACCGGGTCGTAGATGCAATCGCCCATCGGCTCCACGCAGCGCTGCCCGGCGCCGAAGATGCCGCCCGCGCCCTGCGACACGCGGCCCGTGTTCACTTCAAGCCAGTGCAGCACGGGGATCACGATGTCGGCGCAGCCGTTGTTCGGGCAGGACCACAGGTTGAAGTCCAGCCAGAAGTCCAGACGGGTGAGCGCCTCCCAAGCCTCCAGCAGGTTGGACTCGTTCATGAAGTCGCCCGACATGCACACGCCGCCGTGGATCTGGTACGGCGTGTCGATGCCGTTGATGGAGTCCCAGATGGCAGCGGAGTCGGCCCATCGGTTCCAGTAGCGCAGCAGCGGGAAGCGCTCGGCGGAAATCTGCTTCTCGTTGCTGTCGAACGACGTCTTGAGCGCCGGCCACGAGCGGCTGGGCTTGTAGGCGCCGCCCTTACGCTCGGCGATCCAGCGCGCCTCTTCGGCGGTGGGAACCTTGTTGCCGTAGCGCTCGGCCAAGGGCGATTTCTCGTCGATGAGGTACTGCACGAAGTTCTGGATCAGCGGGATCTGGTCTTCCACGGACAGGTCGCGCGGGGTGTTGCCCAGCTCCATGGTGCCCACGTCCAAGCCCCAGTCCTTCGGCTCATGGTCGGTCACCAGCATGTTGGCGCGGCCGCAGCAGCCGTCCACCTGGGCCTTCGACGAACCGCGGTTGCCGGCGGGCTCGTCGGAGTTGCCGGTGATGCAGGCGATCAGCTGCAGCGCGCGGGTGTTCTGCACCGCGTGGCCCGTCTGGTCGGGAGCAAGCTGGTAGTGGATGCCGCCGTTGCCGTGCAGCGGGTTCAGGCGCGTCGTGTAGATGCGCACGCCCTCCTCGATCTTGTCGACCGGCACCTCGGTGACCTCGGACACGTACTCCAGCGTGTACTGCTCCAGGCTGTCGGAGAACGCCTCCCACACCGTGTCGGCGCTGATGGTGGAGCCGTCCTTCAGCTTCACCTCCACGCCGCCGGGGAACAGCGCCGGGTTCTTGGGCAGCCCGGCCGGGTTCGAGCGCTTGCCGCCCTCGTTGCCCTCGTCCCAGTAGGCGTCGTACTGCACGTCGGCCGGATTGGCGAACTTGGAGGGGTCGGGCAGCCAGGCGTCCGCGATGATGGGCTTGTACGGATGCTCGATCCAGGTGCCCGTCGTCGGGATCTTGTGCTTCTCGCCCTCCCACTGGCAGGCCTCGGCATCCCAGTACGTAGGCTTGTTGTTGTTCTCGTCCCAGCAGATGAAGCGCTGGTAGCGGCCCTCGTAGTCCCAGTACTGGCCGATCCACTCGGGGTCGCAGTCGGCCTCGGTCAGGATGCGGCTCTCCATGTCGATGCCGCCGTTCATTTCCATGAACCAACCCTTCGCCGTGCGGCCGTCCTTCTCGGGGTTCCACAAGAACGGGGCGTTCGTCCAACGGCGCACGAACGCGTCGTCGTACGCCTCGTTGTCGAGGATCCACTTGAGCCAACCCAGCGACAGGCACAGGTCGGTGCCCACGCGCAGCGGCAGCCACACGTCGGCTTCCTTGCCCAGCGGCGTCATGCGGGGATCCACCAGGATGTGCTTGTAGGCGCGCTGCGAGCAGTCCACCACCGTACGGTTCGTGGAGTCGTAGTTCGAGTACTCCGACGCGGTGCCCCACTGCACGTACACCAGAGGGCCCTGCTCCACCTCCATCCACGGCGAGCCGATCTCGTCGGTGAGGATGCCGCCGAAGTGGCGCGGGCCCTTGCAGATCTCGTAGGCCAGGTGCGCGTTCGGCGTGGGGAAGATGGACTTCAGCGTGCCGTACGGCGGCTGCGCCCACACACGCGAGGTGCCGCCCATGGCGAAGTTGGCTTCCCCGCCGTACTTCTCCACGATCTCGTTGAACTTGGCACCCGCCTCGTCGAACGCCTCGGCAAGCGTGATGCGCACCCAACCGGGGTCGTCCTCGCCTTTGGGGTTCGTGCGCTTCATGCAGTAGCGCAGACGATCGGGATGGTACAGAGCCAGCATGGACGACTGCGACTTCGCGCAGCAGTGACCGCGGCTGTGAGCGTTGGACTCGTCGCCCTCGACTTTGATGACCTTGTTGTCCTGAACGGTCACCCACACGCCGCACTCCACCTTGCCGCACGCGCGGCAGCAGGAGCGGATGCGCTTGATCTCGCCCGCTGAGGCGTCTTCACCTTCGGCCAACGCCGTCGAAGGCGTTGCTGCGAAGCCCACCGTGGTTGCCGCGGCAGCCATGGCAGAGGCCTTCAAGAAGCTTCGACGACTCAGTGATAGGTTCGCCATGTGCCCCTCCTCTCTTCCTTTTCTCGCTTCGTTCATCTCTGCCGGAACCCGGCGCGACCATACGCCGGAACCGGTTTCCCCATTCTAGGAACGGAGCAAAAGCCCAAATCATAAGGGGTGGATGGATGAAACGCGCCGATATCATCCCCAAAGGATTATTTTGCTTTTTGCGCCCAACCTATACTTGATGGCAGCGAAGAGGTTGCCGTTCGCGCCCGTCATCCGAGCGTGCGGCAACGGGAAGAAACCTGTGAACGAAGGAGACTGCCATGGCACAACCGCGTCCGTCATTGACGCTGATCCTCGACCTCGACGAGCGCCTCGACAGCGAGGACGTGCGCCTGGAAATCGACCGCTGCTACTCGTACGTAGGGTCGACACTGGTGCGCACCCATCCCGCCTGCGACGGCGAGCCGCAGAACATCATGCGCTTCCTCGTGAAGCTGGGCACGCGCCGCTACCTGCGCGCCGAGGACGAGGGCGCCGACGAGCTGTGGAACGACGTTATGGAGCGCTGGTTCTACAACGAGCTGTACAAGGTGAGTAACAACATGCTGATCTACAACCGCCGCCAGCGCGAAGTGGGCAACCCCCAGCTGGTGTTCGACTGGATCGACGTGGAGCTGCAGAACGGCCAGCTGCATGCGCTGCTGCATTGCGACAACGTCAGCGGCATCCGACCCGAGACCAGCGAGCTTCTGACGCAGCTGCGCGCAGCGTACAACGAAGGCGCTCTGGGCGAAGACGTCGTGCGCGCCTACCTGCCCGCGCCCGCTTCATACGAGGAAAAGAAGGCCGCCGGGCTGGCGGCGAAGGCCGAGCGCGACGCGCAGAAGGCGGCGGAGCTGGCTGCGGCAGAAGAGGAGGCCCGGGCTGCGGCCGCGGCGGCCGAAGCCGCGGCAGAGGAGGCGTTTCTGGAGCTGCCGCGTTTGGCCGACGACGCCGCCTCCGAAGAAGAGGCCGAGCCAGCTCTTGAGCCGTTCGCCCTGGACGAGCCCGACTTCGAGGTCGACTACCGCTTGTGGCTGATCGAATACGCCGACGGCAGCACGCGCACGTTCGACTCGCACGCCAGAACCCTCGCGTAACCGAAAAGGAGCCTTACCATGATCGAAACCATCGCCTCCTTCGACGGGCGCATCGCCAAGGTGCAAGGACCTGCGCGAAGCGGCAAGACCGAAGCGCTCGTTCGGCGTTGCGCCTGCCTCGTGCGCGGCGGCGCCGCCCCGGAAACCATCCTCGTGGAAACGTCGAGCGCCGCAGCGGCTCAGGCGTTCCGCCGTCGGCTTCGCCGCGCGATCGGCCCCGACCTCCAACACGCCGCCGACGACGTGCATGTGCGCACCGCGCTCGAAACGTGCGTCGCCGTGCTGGACGCGCCCGCCGCGCGCGCCGCCACCGGCCCGCGTGCCGCGCCTGTTGAACGATGCGGAGTACAACTTCTTCCTGGAGGATATGAAGACGCTCGGCCAGCCCATCCGCCGTTTGCGCAAAATGCTCGATTTCTTCTATCGCCAGATGAGCGACCTCGAGCCGCGCGACTCCTGGCTCGCAGGCGGCGAAGAGGAAGCCGTGCTGTCCCACCTCGAGCGCGTGCTGGCCTCACGCGGCGCCATGCTGGCGCAGGAAGCGCCCAGCCTGTGCGCCGCGTACCTGCGCAGCGACGCGGGCGAGGGCGTGCGCGGCAGCTACGCCTACGTGCTGTGCGACGACTTCCAGAACATGAGCCGCGCCGAGCAGACGTGCCTGTGCCTGCTGGCCGACCGCCAGCTCATCGCGTGCGGCAACCCCAACCAGCAGCAGGCCGCGCGCGCGTCGTTCCCCTGCGCCGAGGGCTTCGTGCAGTTCGACGCTCGCCGCCGCGACGTAGCCGTGTTCACGCTGTCCGGAGCGCACGGCAACCCCGCCATCGCCGCGTTCGCCGACGGGCTTTGCGACCAGGGCGACATGGATCCCGCCTTCAAAGCGGGCATCGCGAGCGACGCGCAGACGTCGGACGGCATCATGGCCGTCAAGTGGTCGACGCCGGAAGACGAGCTGGACGGCATCACGAAGTACCTGCGCATTCTGCTCGACGGCGAAGAGGACCTGCACGAGAACCGCACGTGCGTGCTCGTGCCCAACAAGCGCTGGGCGCTCATGGCGCAGCAGGTGCTCAAGCAGCGCGGTTTCGCCGTGGCGCTGGCCGGAGCGTTCTCCCGTTTGGGCGGCGACCCGCGCGACAGCGCCCGCGCCCGCGCGCTCGTGGCGTACACGAAGCTCAACCTGCTGGCCGATCCGCGCGACATGACGGCTTGGCGCAGCTGGTGCGGCTTCGACAACTACCTCACGAACAGCGATGCATGGGGCGGCTTGCAGGCTTTCGCTGAAAAGCGCGAGCTCACGCTCTACGACGCGCTCGCCCTGGCCGACCAGCTGGAAGACGAACCGTTCCTGCGCGCGCACGCCCTGGTCGAGCGCTGGCGCGCGGGCCAGAAGCTTATCGCCGCGAACGTCGGGCGCAAGGGCTTCGGCCTGCTGCAGGCCATCGGAGCCGACGGCCTGCCCGAGTTCGAGGAGACGGCGCGCGCCCTCGTGGGCGACGAGGATGCGGCAGCGGTGTTCGCCCTGCAGCGCGCCAACGTCACCGATCCCGCGCTGCCCGACGATCCTCACGTGCTGCACGTGGCCTCATACGGCGCCCTGTGCGGCGTCGAATACGACAACATCTTCGCCATCGCCGCCGTGGACGGCTTCATGCCGCGGCGCGATGCGTTCGAGGTGATCAGCACCGAGGAAGACCGCGAGCGCATCATGAACGAAGAGCGCCGACTGTTCTGCAACAGCGTGTCGAAGGCCAGCAAACGCCTGGTCGTCTCCTATTTCAGCAAAGCGCCGCTCGAGCTTGCCGAGCGTGCCAAGATGCAGGTGGTGCGCGTGAAGGCCGAGGGCAACGGCCGCGTGGCCTCGGTGCGTCCCACCGCGTTTTTGGCCGAAGCGGGAAACGCCGCCCCCGTCACCACCGGCGGCCAAGCCCTCCTCGCCCAGCACGGGTTGAACTAGCCGCCATCGCGCCGCCGCCCAGCGGCGGCGCGAAGCTGCCTTCGTACTGGCGCTCCAGACCAAGAAGAGCCTTCCGACGCGCGGCTACGCAGGCTTTCCCTGCCGCATATCCTGCAGCAGCTCTTTCCGCAGCCGGTAGCGCTTCATCATCCAGCTCGCGTCGTTCGGCGGAAGGCGCTTTCCCGTCAGCTTCGCCACCGCACGCGCCGATTCGTCGAACTTCCGAGCATCGAAGAACTGGTCGGGCGTAATCGAGACCACCGTTACTCCCTGGGAAATCAGCGCGCTGCGACGAGCCGAATCCCGCGTCTCGGCCGCGTTGCCGCTGTGATGCTCGCCGCTGTCGTACTCGACGGCAACGTGCCGCTTTCGCCAATACAGGTCGCATTCGAAGCGTTCGCGCTGAACCAACCCCTTCGTCCGAACCTCGATGCACGCGTTGAGCTCGGGAAGGTCCAAGCCGTATCCGCCGATCATCCGCGACAAGCACAAGGCCATGACCAGGTTCGTCTCCATAGGAGATGCCGACGAGTCCGCAATGAAGCGCAGCGCTCGCAGCGCCTTGTTCGACCCGATGCAGCCGCGCGACTTCTCGACGAAGCGCCTGAGCGAGCGCACGTCGGTCAAAGGCGTGCGTTTCCGAAAACCTCGCTTGTCGCCATCGTACGCATATCGCGAGCACAAGAGACAGCCATACCGAACAAGCTCGACCAGCGACAGCTCCGTCGCCATCTCCACGAAGGACCGCTCGGGCGAGCTGATGTACAGCCCGTCGCGCAACCGGACGAAAGATCCAGCCGGAAAACCGGCACTCCACACGTGGCACACGGGGCTGCCCGTCCGCACGCGATCGTTTGCCTGAGCGACCACGACGTGCAGCGGCACCCCAAACGCATCCAGCTCTCCATCCGTATCCCCCATACGAACGCCGCAGATCGGATGGGCGCGCGACGGCGTGGGAACCGGCAACGCATCGCTCACGCGCCAGTACTCGTAGGCAGACCAATATCCGATGTATACGCTCATGGTTGCAGCATACCGGGCGAGCGGACGAATGGCTAGCCGTCTTTTGGGTCCCCGAATCCCAAAACGGGAAAAAGAGCCCTCCGTGCAAGTTTTTCGACTTCGTGGCAAATACGGCAGAAGCCCACCTGGGGTTTTTCGTTCACAGTTCCGACAAGCACCCCCGCTTCATTCTCCATGGAACGAAAACGCCTGATGAACGGGTTCCCGTTTTCGAAAGCCTTGCCACGAAGTCGAAAAATTTGCACGGAGGGGCCCGAAAGGAACCCGGGCCCGCAGATCGTCTGCAGGCCCGGCGGGAGGGAGGCAATATCGAGAGGTTTCGGCAACCTACTATGCGGCGACTTCCACACTGTCCAGCAGCTCGGCGAGGATGGACGCATCCTCCTCGGCGAAGCCCATGGCAAGCTGGGCCAACCCCTGGTAGAACAACGTGCGCGAGAACAGCCGCATGTCGTTGGTCAATAGCGGAAGCCAGTTCAGCAGGTGGTCGTGCAGGAAGGTCCGCTGAGTGCGCAACTGCCCCACGGCCTCGTCCTCGTCGCCTGCCGCCAGCGCCTCGACCGCGCGCAGGCTCATGCGTTGCATGAACTCGAACTCCAGCGCCACGTGGTCCTCGCCCTCGTTCCATGCGCCGCGCTTCAAACCGTTCTCGCGCAGCGTCTGCAGCACTTCGGCGCGCGCCTCCTGCATCATCAGGCGACGTTCGGAGGTGTACACGCTCTCGTACGGATAGGCGGCCGAGTACGCGTTCACCCCGTGGCCGATGAACGTGCGCACGAAGTCGATGGCGAGCTCGGTGACGCTGTCGTCCCATGCGGTTTTCAGATAGTCGTACAGCAGATGGTACCCTTCGTCCACCTTCGCGTTGCCCGTAGCGGTGGGGAAGCGCATGGCTTGCAGCTCCCGCAAGGAGTCCGCGTCCACTTCCTCGCGGAACAAGTTTGCCAGCAGGCCGTACGTTTGAGCGCGCATGTTCATGAGCGCAACCAGGTCGACGGTTTCCTCAGACATGGTTCTCCTCCTTCTTCGCAGCGGCGGCTGCTTCCACCGCAGGCAGCATCGCACGTCCCAGATCGGTCAGACGCCACGCGTGCTCGCTCCATTCCAGCGCATCGGTGCGCTCCAGCATGTCGATGAAATGGCCGCCGAAACGCCGCGGGCTCTTCACCTCGTCGAACGTGTCCACCAGGTCTTCTATCTCGGGTTTCGTGCACGGGCGCTCGTCGACGGCGCGCATGACCGCGCGGTACACCTTCACGTAACGGCTGTCGCGATCGAGCACGATGTCGCGGAACGCAGAGCCCTGCGTCAGCCTCTCGTACAGCGCGCTTCCTTCTTCGGTAGTGCGCCACACAGGGTCGACGCGTTCTTTGATCTCGAGAAACGCAACGCCCGCCTCCACGTCCTCGTGCGGTTCGGCGGCTTCGGGCATCTCCAACGTCAAGGCGCCGGCACGTTCGAGCATGCGGCACAGCGTCATGGGCGCGTACACCGAGCGGTTGCTGGCCTGCGCCGCTTCCACGTGCTCGGCCACGCGGCTCGCCGCGCACCCGCCGCGGCACAACCCCATGATGCTCAGCAGCACGGGCCGGCGACCGGGGTTGTGATCCAGCAGCTCCAGCACGGCAGATTCCACGCCACCTTGGCGCTTGGGGGTGTACACGGCTTCGCGCTGCATGCTCTGGGGCATGTTGCGCATGGTGGGATAGTCGACGGTATCAAGCGGGTTGTCGTCGTCCATGTCCTCCTGGTCGATCTCCAGATCGTCGGCCATCAGAGGATCGAACTCGTCGTCTAAGCCCAGCACGTCGTCAAACGATACGGTAGGCATCATTCCTCCTTCTTCTCTCTTCGCTGCGTTCGAGTATAGGGGCTGCGCGCGACGGCTCATCATCCTACAAGGCGTAATTACGCAGGGATTCGCGCGCATCATACGCCGGGGCCGCGAAATCACCTTGACGCGCGCTTCGCCGGCTCCCTATAATCGGGGCGCGTTGCGAGAAGCGGGGCTTCTTAGGAAAGGAAGCTCCAATGGCCAACGTAGCTTGGGGCAAGAAGATTCTTGCCGTTGCGGTTCTGAGCTGCCTGTGCGCCTCGATCGCGGTTCCTGCCTATGCGTTCTACTACGTCCACGGCGAAGAGAACGTTGCTGCAACCAGCAAGGGCGTCATCGAGGTCACGTGCACGGTGGACGAAACCGCTCAGGGCGGAGGCGTGAAGACCTCGCTCATCATCGTTCCCGAAGGCAGCACCGCCGCTGCTTGCCTGGACGAGAGCGTGGTTTCCAGCAACAGTCAGAACGGCCTTGCGGCCATTCACGACTACAGCGTCTCCAGCTTGGCGGACGAGCTGTCCGGCAAGCAGTACACGTGCACGGTGCACAAGGCCGACAGCCAGAAGCCGGGCACGCACACCGCGTTCGACGGAAGCGGCACCGAGGGCGAGAGCACGCCGCTCGAGCGCTTCGACAGCGTGGTGTTCACGGTGGCGTAATCCGCCGCGCGGGGGTTCGGACGACCAGCCGGGCCCCCGCACACCTCCCGTTCCGGCTCGGCAAGCGCCCCGTTATTCTTCACAAGCCGGCCCGATGCAGCACCGCGACGCCTCAGCACGCCCTCGAAAGCAGACGGGCGCCCTTCCGAACATCATCCTCAGAGGATTATTTTTCTATTACCCCAGATCAAACGTTTGCGCATCGAGCGCAAAACCCTGATCGACTCGCTCACCTCGCTAGAAAAAACAACCTCTGCACGGTATGATGATGCCCAGGGAATCAAGGAGGGGGCTTCATGGGGATTCGCGTTCCTCGCATCACCGTCAACGCCGACTTCGGCGACGACACCGCGTTCGGCGACCTGAGCTTGCTCTCGGTGGGCTACGGACTGCACCAGGCTTGGGTGTACGCCGTCATGTTCGGAACGCCCACCATCTTCGGCACGCAAACCTACGTCACCGGCATGTACGGCAGCCACGCGTCGCTGCCGTTCCTCGTCTCCATCGTCGTGTTCGGGCTGTGCCTGTTGTTCGCCGGCATCACCGACCAGCGGCTGTTGAGGACGTACATCTCGAAGAAGACGCTTGCGGCGGGCGCGGCGCTCATGTCGGCCGGAACGTTGCTGCTGCTTGCGACGCCCGTGATCAGCGGCCCGGCGCTGGAAGCGGTATCGGGCGTCATGACGGGCATCGGCTCCGCCATCCTGATTCTGTTCTGGGGCGTCGCGTTCGCGCGCTGCGACAGCGCTTCCATCGTGCTGAACTCGTCCATCGCCATCTCCATCGCCATCGGGGTGTACGCCATCGGCCTGCATTACGGGCCGTTCCCCATCGCCGGCATCCTCGCGGGCATCATCCCGCTGCTGGAGCTCGCCATCCTCTGGAACAAAACGCCGGCGCCGTATTCCGAGCGCAACGAGGTTCCCATCTTCAAACCGCTTCCGGTGAACCATGCCAAGTTCTTCCTGCGCTTCGGCATTCCCGTGTTCGTGTTCGGCGTGGCGTTGGGCACGCTGCGGCAAACGTCCATCCAGTACATCGTGCCCGCCTCGAACGTAGGCGACCAGATCGCCATGCTGCTGGCCGCCGGATTCGCCTCCGTAGTCATCCTCGTGACCATCGTGGCCCTTGGCGGCGGCGACAAATGGAGCCGGTACTTCCGCCCGCTCGTCCCCTTCATCGCCGTCACGCTGTTCTTCCTGCCGCTTTCCGAAATGAGCGACAACACGTTCGCCACCATGTTCTTGGTGATGGGCTACCTGTGCTTCGAGGCGCTGATGTGGATATTCTTCGGCGAGCTGGCGCAACGCTTCCGCTTGTCGCCCATCTACGTGTTCGGCCTGGGACGCGGCATGTTGGCGCTGGCGGGGCTGGCGGGTTCGCTGTTTCCCATCGTGGCGGCGAACTGGGTGCATCTGCTTCCGTTCGGCGAACAGGGCGTCATCGTCATCGTGCTGCTGATTATGGTGGTGGCATACGCGCTGCTGCCGCGCGAGCGCGAGATCGAGGCCATCGTCGCACCGTGTCCGCTGGTGAAAGCCGTGTCGTTGGAATTGAGCGACCGCGTGCGGCCGCTAGGGCAAGCGGGATCGGCCGGCGAGGGAGCCGCCGCGGCCGCGCAATCTGGAAACAACGCGACGGCAGCGACCAACGCGCCTGCACCTGACGCCGAGATCGCGCCCGAACCCGAACCGACCGCGCGGCGCGCCCCTTCGCTGCTGGAACTCAGCAGCGCACGCCGAGCAGACGAGGGCGAAGAGCGAAAGGGAGGCGGCCGCTTCCGCGCGAAGTGCGAGACGGTTGCCAACACCTACCTGCTTTCCCGGCGCGAGACGGAGATCATGTTCTTTCTGGCGAAGGGGCACAACGCCGCGTACATCCAGGAAAAGCTCTACATCTCGGAAGGCACCGCGAAAACCCACATCCGCCACGTCTACAAGAAGACGAACGTCCACAGCCAGCAGGAGCTCATGCGCCTCGTCGAGCTTGCGGATCCCGCCGAATAGCGAGCTTGCCCCTCGCCGATTGCAGCGCGCGGCCTCCGCGACCGCTCGCAAATCCCGCGTTCCGTGCACAAACCTGGTCGTCGATCCGCAGGCGCGTTCGCACGATCTCGACACGCTCGCGCGGTTGCACGGCGTTCCCCTTCGCCGTCGTGCAGTTCGCGACGCAAGGTTTGCCTCACCCCAGCTCCCGCTGAAACGCCAGGCGCCTTCGCGCTCGCACAACCGCACGACATCCCTTGCAGCTACGCCGTCAACGCGAGCAAGAAACGGTTTTCGAGGGCGCTTCTGCAAATTTTTCGACCTTGTGGCAACGCCTCTTATTCATGAGATGTTCTGACCAGGCTTTTCTCCGCATCTCAAAAGCGCACGCACTACCGTGACAAATCGGCGAACACCTCGACCAGGGAAAACGATTGCCGCGCGTGCCACGAAGTCGAAAAACTTACAAATACGGGTCGTATTTCCGCTTTGGGTACGCAACCGACCGTCGACGCGCGACTACGAGGGAGAAACGCAAGCTCGCACCACGGCGCAACGAGCGCGCAAATTCGTCAGCAACCTCGCGTAGCCCTGCTTCCCAATCGTCCACGCCTTCGCGCAAACCCCGCCTCTCAGCCACCCGCACTCCGGCGTAACCCCTGCTTCCCAATCGTCCGCACCCTCGCAGATCCCGCTTCCCTATCGTCCACGCCCTCGCGCAAGCCCCGCTTCACAATAATGACGATTGCGTAAAGGATGGGGCGCGGGCAGGGGGTTTATGGCAAGATGGAACATTGCATAGTCATATGCAGGGACACACGAAGTAACCTGGTTGCGTTTGGGCACGCGATCGCGCGGAACACGCCAGCGCGGCGTTGCCTCCCGTGCGCGAACCCGGCATCCGCCGAGGTTCGAGCCACGCACCATTAAAGGAGATGCAATGGGCTTTCTTTCGAGATTCGAAGGCAGGATGGAAGACACGTTCGAGGGCGCTGCCGACAAGATGTTCGACGCCCCCATCTCGCCGGTCCAGATAGCGAAAAAGGCCGAGAAGCAGATGCGCCGCGAGAAGATGGTGGGCGCCGGCAAGCAGTACGCGCCCACTTTGTACACCGTGCTGGTGAACCCGGACGACGACCGCCGCCTGATGGGCTACTACCCCACGCTGGCGGGCGAGACGGAAACGTACCTGACCGCGAAAGCTTCCGAGCAAGGCCTCGTGATGGACGGCCAGCCGCTCGTGCGCTTCATCGTGGACGAGGACCTGAAGCACGGCAAATTCGACATCATCGCCGAAGCGGTGGCCGCTCCCATCATCGCGCAGCTGCGCGCCGAGGAAATGCATCGTTACGGCCTGGCCGCCGCTCCCGCGCCCGGCGGGTACGGAGCCCCCGCGCAGCCCTACCCCGCGCCGCGCCCCCAGGCGCCGGCTCCGCAGCAGTACGGCGGATACAACCAGGGCTATGCCGCCCCGGCTCCCGCGCCCGCTCCGTACGGCGGCTATGACCAGCACGATCCCCAGGGCCAGTACGACCCCGCGCCCATGAACGTGGACGCGTACGGCCAGCCCCAGCAGCTCCCCTACGTGCCGGAAGACGAGATCGACCGATCCATCGATTACGGCGAGTACACCTTCGACAGCCGCGACTTCGACGAGCAGCGCGACAGCATCCAGCCTCTCGACCGTCCCGAAGCCGTGGATCCGTTCGCCATCGGCGCAGCCGCAGCCGGTGCGGGAGTCGCCGCCGGCGCCGTTGCCGGAGCGGGTATGGGCGCCGCGACGTCGCAGCCCTACCCCGCCCCGCAGCCGCAACCGCAGGCCCAGCCGCGCATGGCCGCCGAAACCGTCGTGTTCGCCGGCGGGCAGCAAGCGGCGACCCCCATGCCCGCGCAGGCCGCGGTGCGCGCCCGCCTCATCGACACCACGAACAACCGCGCGTACGACCTGGCGTCGGCGCGCCTGCTCATCGGCCGCGAGTCGAAGAACGACATTGCCGTGCACGACGTGAACGCATCGCGCACGCACGCCGAGCTGCGCTTCGAGCCGCAAGGCGTATGGACCATCACCGACCTCGGCTCCACGAACGGCACCCTGGTGAACGGCCGCGAGGTTGCCACCCAGCCGCTCTCCGAAGGCGACCGCATCACTATCGGCATGACGAACTTCATGTTCACCCAAGCCTGAGCGGAAACGGAAGGATAACCCGTGATCGACGTCGTACTTCTTATCGTACGCCTCCTGTTCGTCGCGCTACTGTACCTGTTCCTGTTCGCAATTATGAAAACGGGCATCGGGCTGGTGCGCGGCCAGCGCAAGAAGGAACGCACCTGGAACCTCTCGGTGGAGAAGGGGCCGAAGGAGCTGCGCGGCGTATCCATCGTCGTTCGCGGGCCCGTCATCGTGGGCCGCAGCCCCGGAGCCGACATCGTGGTGGGTGCCGGATACGTGTCCGGCCGCCATGCGCGTTTCCAGCTTATGGGGCAGAACCTGTTCGTTGAGGACCTGGGATCCACGAACGGCACGGGCGTGAACGGCCAGCCCATCACCGAGCCTACCGCCCTTCGGAACAACGACGTCGTGAACGTGGGCGACGTGGCCATTCGCGTGAGGTTCGCCTAATGGCCGCCGATCGTTCGTACAAATCCACTCCGCGCACCCGCAAGGGGGCGCTCACCTCGTTCGGCAGCCGCACCGACATCGGCTGCCTTCGCGATCACAACGAGGACAGCCTCGTGGTCACGCCGCCCCTGTTTGCCGTCGCCGACGGCATGGGCGGCCACGCCGCAGGCGAAGTGGCGTCCGAGATAGCCGTGCGCGTGCTGTCCGAACTTGCCCCCGAACATCCTGACGTGGAAGCGCTCGGCCGCGCCATCGAGGAGGCGAACCGCGCCGTCATCCAAGCAGCGCGCGAAGGGCGCGGCCGCCAAGGCATGGGAACCACCATGACCGCGGCCATGCTGGAAGGCGAGCGACTGGTCATCGCCCAGGTAGGCGACTCGCGCGCGTACCTGCTGCACCAGGGCAAGCTCCAGCAACTCACGCGCGACCACAGCCTGATGGCCGACATGATCGAGGCCGGGCAGCTCACGCCCGAAGAGGCGCGCACGCATCCGCAGCGTTCGGTGATCACGCGCGCGCTCGGCAGCGACGCGCACCTCCACCCCGACATCTACGAGATCAACGTCGAAACCGGCGACCGCCTGCTCATCTGCTCCGACGGCCTGTCGGGCATGATCTTCGACGACCAGATCGAGAACACCCTGCGCCGCGTGCAAGACCCGCAGCGCTGCGCGTCGCAGCTGGTGAACGAGGCTATCGCGGCGGGCGGCCACGACAACGTCACCGTCATCGTGGCCGACGTGACCGGCTACGCCGAAGTGCGCCGTAAGAAGCTTGCGCGCAAGACCAAGCTGTCCATTGCGCTGGTGCTGGTGCTGTTCGCGGCCATCATCGCCGGAGCCGCCTGGGGCACGCAAACCTACCTGAACACCGCCGCTTATCTGGCAAACGACAACGGCAAGGTGGCCGTTTATCGGGGGGTTCCCGGCTCGGTGCTGGGGCTGTCGTTCTCGCATCTGGAGCGCACCACCGACGTGACGGTGGCCGATTTGCAGCCGGGCGTGGCCAACCGGCTGAACGAGGGCATCCGCGTGGACGACATGGAAGCGGCCGATGCTCTCGTGAAGGAGTACGAGGACGAGATCGCCGCACGCTCCAAGAACCAGGCGGAAGGCGGCAACGCCGAAAGCGGCCGAAACGCGGACGCGAAGGATGCGTCGGACGCTAAGAACGGCGGTGCCGCGTGACGCGCCGCAACGTAGAACTCGTCCTGCTGCTGGTGGCGGCGCCCGTGGTGGCGCTGCTGTTCGCCATGATCGCCATCAACCAGGGGCAATCGCTCGACATGACCACCCTCGGCGTACCGGCGGCCATCTTCGTGGCCTTCGTCATCGCGCACCTCGCCGTGCGCAAGTTCGCCGCCAACGCCGACCCGGCCCTGCTGCCCCTCTCGTTCGCGCTGTCCGGAATCGGCATCGCGTTCGTCACCAGCCTGGCGCCCAACCTGGCCGTCGGCCAGGTGATGTGGCTGTTCGTGGGCGTAGCGTGCATGGTGCTGGTGCTGGTGTTCGTACGCAACCTCGACAAGGTGGCGAACTACAAGTACACGCTCATGATCGTGGGCTTCCTGCTGCTGCTGTCGCCGCTGGTTCCGGGCCTCGGCCAGGAGATTTACGGCAGCCGCATCTGGCTGCATATCGGCAGCTACTCCTTCCAACCGGGCGAGATCGCCAAAATCGTCATCGTGCTGTTCCTGGCGGGCTACCTCGCGCAGAACCGCGAGATGCTGTCGGTGTTCACCTGGCGCGTGGGCCCGTTCAGGCTTCCCGACATCCGAACGTTGCTGCCGCTGCTGCTGATGTGGGGCATCGCGCTGGTCATCGTCGTGTTCGAGAAGGATCTGGGCAGCGCGCTCGTGTTCTTCTTCGTGTTCCTGGTCATGCTGTACGTGGCTACGGGAAAGAAGTTCTACCTGGTCATCGGTTTGGGTCTCATCGCCATCGGCGGCATCGGCGCGTTCATGGCCTTCGGCCACGTGCAGGTGCGCGTGAACACCTGGCTCGACCCCTTCGCCGATGCGCAGAACACGGGCTACCAGCTGACGCAGGCCATCTACTCCATCGCGGACGGCGACTTGTTCGGCGTCGGCATCGGGCGCGGCCTGGCGGATCAGATCCCCGTCGTTGAGAGCGACTTCATCTTCGCGGCCATCGCAGAAGAGATCGGCCTTCTGGGCGCGGCCGGCGTGCTGCTGCTGTTCCTGTGCTTCGCCGTGCGCGGCTTCGTGACGGCGGCGCGCGCGAAGAGCGACGTCAGCTCGTTTGTGGCCGTGGGTCTCACGTCCATGATCGTGCTGCAGGCGTTCATCATCGTAGGCGGCGTGACCAGGCTCATCCCGCTGACGGGTCTTACCCTGCCCTTCATCAGCCAGGGCGGCTCGTCGCTTTTGGCCAGCTTCATCATCGTAGGCTTCCTGCTGCGCTGCGGCGACGAGGGCACGGGCGTGGGTCAGGAGATGGCCAGCGCCACCACCTCGCTGCACGCCAACAGCGTACTGGGCCGCGTGTCGCTGGGCAAGCGCCTGAACCACAGCATGCTCTTGTGCTCCGCCCTGTTCGCGCTGCTGGTAGCGAACCTCACGCTCATCATGGTGGTGCAGGCCGACTATTACCAGAACATGCCGGGAAACAACCATACGCTTGCGAAAGAAGCGCGCTCGGAGCGCGGCACCATCGCCACGTACGACGGCGTGGTGTTAGCGCGCAGCGTGAAGGAGGAAGACGGCACCTACGAGCGAGAGTACCCGGCGGGCGACTTGGCCAGCCACGTGGTAGGCTACTCGTCGCCTCAGTTCGGCAACTCCGGCATCGAGAAGGCGTACAACGACACGCTGAAAGGCGAAGAGAACTTCGCATCGTGGACCGACGTGCTGAACTCGTTCGCCGGCATCGGCACCGCGGGAAACGACGTGACGCTCACCCTCAACTCGAAGATCCAGCAAGCCGCGCAGGATGCGCTTGCCGGACGCAAGGGCGCGTGCGTGGTGATGGATCCCGACACAGGCGCCATCCTGGCCATGGCCTCGGCTCCCACATACAACGCGGCCGACTTCGCGGCGGTCATCGAGCAGGCGAACGCGAACCCTGACGACAGCACCCTCGTCGATCGCGCGGCAGGATCGCTGTACGCACCGGGCTCCACGTTCAAGATCGTCACGCTGGCCACCGCGCTCGAGGACGACGTGGCCGGCGAGGACACGGTGTTCTCCTCGCCCGGCACCATGGAGATCGGCAACGCAACCGTCTCTAACTTCAACAAAGCGAACTACGGCAGCCTCACCTTGGCCCAAGCAACCGAGCTTTCGTCGAACACGGTGTTCGGCCAGCTAGGCGTAGAGATGGGCGCTGACAAGCTGGTCGCCGGAGCCGAGAGCTTCGGCTTCAACAAGGAGATCGACTTCCCGCTGTACACGCCCGAATCACTCATGCCCTCGGCCGAGGACCTGCAAAAGAGTCCCTGGGAGCTGGCATGGGCAGCCGCCGGCGAGCCGGTGGGAGACACCACGCGCCCCGGCCGCGAGAGCCCGGCCGGCCCCCAGGCCACCGTGCTCGAGATGGCCATGGTGGGCACAGCCATCGCCAACGACGGCGTCATCATGCAGCCCTACCTCGTCGACAGCGTGAACAACGCCAACGGCGAACGCAGCTTCTCGGCCTCTCCGACGAAACTGATGCAAGCCGTCAGCAAGACCACGGCCGGACGCGTGCGCGACGTGCTGCTGGGCGTCGTGCAGAACGGCACCGGCACCGCGGCCGCCATCCCCGGCATCGACGTAGCCGGCAAAACCGGCACCGCCGAGAAGGAGAACGGCAACGACAGCTGGTTCGTGGGCATGGCGCCGGCCGAGGATCCGCGCGTCGTGGTGGCCATCGTCATCGAGGACGGCGAAGAGGGAGTGGGAACCGCTAAAGCGCAGAATGTATTGAAAACAGCTTTGGAAGTTCAGGGACTTTTGTAGATAAGGTATGCTGATGGCCCGTATACTGTCTGGAAGAAGTATACAGCCCAGCATGTAACCTAAAGGAGCTAAAACGTGACCGGAAACATGATAGGCAGGGTATTCAACAACCGCTACCAGATAACCGAGCGCATCGGCATCGGCGGTATGGCAGAGGTGTACCGGGCGCAGGACAACGTGCTTGGCCGTCTGGTCGCCGTGAAGGTCATGCTGCCCCAATACGCCGCCGACCCGAACTTCACGCAGCGCTTCAAGCAGGAAGCCGCCGCTGCAGCCAACCTCCAGAGCCCCTACATCGTGAACGTGTACGATTGGGGTCAGGACGAGGGCACCTATTACATCGTCATGGAGTTCGTGCGCGGGTCCGACCTTAAAACCGCCATCATCGAGCGCGGCGCCATCAACCAGCGCAAAGTCGCCGAGATCGGCTCGCAGGTATGCCAGGCGCTTTCCGTGGCGCACGGACTGGACATCATCCACCGCGACATCAAGCCGCAGAACATCATGGTGCAGCCCGACGGCAACGTGAAGGTCATGGACTTCGGCATCGCGCGCGCGAAGAATTCCGTCATGACCCAAACCTCCTCGGTGCTGGGCACGGCTCACTACATCTCCCCCGAGCAGGCGCAGGGCAAGGACCTCACCGCCACCAGCGACATCTACTCGCTGGGCATCGTGCTGTACGAGTCGGCCACGGGACGCTTGCCGTTCGACGGACCCGATGCCGTGAGCGTGGCCATGAAGCAGGTCAACGACCTGCCCGTGCCGCCGCGCGAGATCAACCCCGATATCGATCCCGCGCTCGAGGCCATCATCATGAAGGCCATCGCGAAGAACCCGGCCGACCGCTTCGCCACCGCGAAGGACATGCGCCTCGCGCTGAACGACTACCTGGCCGGACGGCCCGTCAACCTGGGCGAAGGCTTCACCAGCGCCGAGACCGTGGTCATGGGCGGCGTGGTGCCCCCCGTCGGCGTGGCCGACGGCACGGCCGTCATGCCCGCGATGGGCGGCGTCAGCCCCGCATCCCCCACCGCGGCGCAGCGCTCCTACAACGCGAACAACACCAGCGGGAAGAAGAACAACAAGAAGACCATCGCCATCGTCATCGGCATCATCGCGGCTCTTGCCGTGGTAGGCGGCATCGCGTTCGCCCTCATGTCGGGCAGCGGGAACGACAAAGACAAGGTCGCCGTTCCCAGCGTGGTAGGCCAGACGGTGGATCAGGCCACAGCCGCCATCGAAGGAGCCGGTTTCGAGCTGGGGAAGGTGGAGGAGTCGTTCGACGACAAGGTCGAATCCGGCAAGGTGATCAGCCAGGATCCGAAGGGCGACAGCAAGCAGGCCAAGGGCACTAAGATCAACCTCACCGTGTCGAAGGGCGTGCAAGAGATCACCGTGCCCGATCTGACGGGCATGACTGCCGATCAAGCGCAGAAAGCGCTCACGGCCAGCGGGCTGAAGTACGCAAAGGGAGCCGCCGAGTACTCCGACACCGTCGAGAAAGACCACGTGGCGCGCCAGGACATCGCAGCAGGCGAGAACGTAGCCAAGGACACCGTGGTCACGTACTACCTGTCGCTAGGCTCCGAAGGCATCGAGGTTCCCAACGTGGTGGGCATGTCGCGCGGAAACGCCGTGACCACGCTGAATAACGCAGGCCTGATCGTGGATACCGACAACTACACCTACGAGGCCAGCGACCAGCCGGAAGGCACGGTGCTCGCCCAAACACCCGCAGCAGGCTCGAAGCTGCAAAAGGACGGCTTGGTGGCGCTAACGCTGAGCAAGGGGCCCGAGAAGAAGACGTTCTCCGTCGCGGTCAACGCGAATGGAGGCGGCAAGATCTCGGCCAGCGCTTCGTCGGTAACCGAGGGCGACAGCGTCACCATCACCATCACGCCCGATAGCGGCTACGAAGTAGCATCGGCCAGCGGCTTGGACGACGTGCCGAAGTCAGGCGGCACCTTCACCATCTCGAATGTGAAGGCGAACGTCAACGTGAACGTGACCTTCCAGGCAGTTACGCCATCCCCCACGCCGGATCCCAAGCCAACCGACGACACCAACAAGAACTAGGAATCTCCGCGATGCGTCTTCGGGCGCATCGCTTTTTTTATGCGTCCTGCAAGGCGTCCTGCAAGCTCGGGGCAAGCCGGACGATTAATGCTACAATATCAAACGCGCCTCCGTAGCTCAGGGGACAGAGCACCGCTCTCCTAAAGCGGGTGCCGCGCGTTCGAATCGCGCCGGGGGCACCATCTGATCGCAAAACGGCGCCTCTCGGGCGCCGTTTCTTCTTGCAAGCCGGAAGCGCGTTCCGCCCTCCTCCTACTGGTACTCGCGCAGAGCCCCTTCCTTCAATACGAGGATCACGCAGGTTCCCTTGCCGAGCTCGCTTTCCACTTCCATATGCGTACCGGGACCGAAGTAGCCGCAGATTCGATCGTGCACGTTCTTCACCGCGATGCCGAGGCCGAGCGACGATTCGGGATGAAGAATGTTGCAGCGCGCCTCTTCGGTCATACCCACGCCGTTGTCGCACACGCGCACAATCACGTCGTTGCCCGTGACCTCGCCCGTCACCTCGATAGTCAACTTCCCCTCGCTCGGCATGGCGTGGCGTACAGCGTTCTCCACGAGCGGTTGCAGCAAAAAAGGCGGCACCAGCATGTCTTCCACACGAGGATCGATGCGCATCTCCATCTCCACGCGGTCGGCACCGAAACGCGCCACTTCGAACGTGAAGTACCGCTTCGTTTGCTCCATCTCACGCGCGAACACGATCAGATCGGCGGAGTCTTCAAGCGTTCGGCGATAGAACACGGCGAATTCGCGCAGCAGCTTGCGCGCCGTTTCGGGGTCGGTGCGAATGAGTGAGGCGATGGTGTTGATGGTATTGAACAAGAAGTGCGGGTTGATCTGGCTTTGGAGCATCTTCAGCTCCATGCGCGTGGCCAACTGCGTCTGCTCTTCCAGCGCCGATGCCGCCATCTGCGTGGACAGCAGTTTGCCGAACCCTTCGGCGATGGACTTCTGCGTCTCGCTGATATGCTTCGCTCGGCGATAGTAGAACTTGAGCGTGCCCTCGACGTTGCGGCCTATGGCAAGCGGCACGATGATGGCTGCCTTGATATTCGACGACTCGCTGGGGAAGCCGATATCTTCGGGCGTGAACAGGATGCGCAGCTTGCCGTCGGCGAGCGTGGCATGGGTCGCGTGGGTGCGGATGATGCTGCCCGGCAGGTTCTGAGCTTCCTCGAAGCCTGCGTATCCCAAAATCTGCTTTTTGTCGGTGATAGCCACGGCGATAGCCGCGGTGGACGGCAGCAGCAACCCGCAGATCTTCTGCGCGGCCTTGTAATCCATGCCGTCGTTCATGCAGGTCAGCGTTTGGCTAGCCAGCTTCAACATGGAGTCAGACTGACGAGCGCGCACCGAATCGGGATCCATGATGAGACGGATGACCACCACTATGGACAGCGTGAACACCACGCCTGCGCATACCATGATTGCCACGTTGCGGTACGGCACCGCGATGGACCACAGCAACACAAGACCCGAAAGCGCCGTCACCGTGAACATGAACATCTCGAGCGTGAAGAAGCGCGGCAGCGCCGATTTCGACTCCCCGGTCTCTTCCTGCATGATACCTCCCCGCGTTGCTCAACCCCGCCCAAGCAGCGCGCTTGAGCCCATCAGCCCAGTATACCGAATTCGTTGAGAACAAGTATGACGGCGGCCACAATCAGGAAGAAGCCGAAGACGAAGCGCAATGCGAGCTCGGGAACCACCCGCACAAGACGCGCGCCGATGACCGCGCCGGGAATAGAGCCCACGGCGATGGCAATGCCCGCCGCGTAATTGATGTTTCCCAGCAAAGCCTGCTCGACGACGCCGGGAATGGCGAGGATCATCACGGCGATCAGCGACGTGCCGGACGCCTGGCGCATCTCGATGCCGATAAGAGACAGCATGAGGGGCACCATGATGAACCCGCCGCCCACGCCGACGTAGCCGGATGCCACGCCCGCGCCCAGGCCGATCCCTGCGCCGATGAGCAGCTGCTTGCGCGTGAGTTTGCGCGGCACAGGGTCGACGGCAGCGCCAGCCTGTGCGCTCACCTTCGTCGGATCGTCAATCGCGTCGTCGTTCGCCGCAGCGTCGCCTACACGCTCGATGGCGGCTTCGTCCGGCTCGATCGTGCTGCTCGACGCTGCATGCTGTTGCGTGCGGTTCTGCGAGCGCATCTTGAAGGCCTTGCCCAGCATTTTCACCGCCGACCAGCCGATGATGAGCGCCGCAGCCACCATAATCATCCAGGCGGGCGAAATCTGCGCAAGCCACACGCCCAAAGGCGAGGTGAGCGCTCCGCCGAGGCCTGCCGCCACGCCAAGCGACACGATGCACGTTTTATGGCGTATATGGGATGCCGCGCCCGATATGGACGTGGGAATAATGGCGAACAGCGACGTGGCCGTGGAAACGACGGGGCTCATGCCGAACGCCAAACGGAAGATGGGAACCATGACCGTGCCGCCTCCGATGCCCAGCAATCCGGACAAAATTCCGATAGCCACGCCGGCAATAGCCGGCAGCACGAACATAGCGAGCACATCCATAGTTTGACGCCCGATCCTTTCCCGATCTCTCAACACGCGAGCCGCTCAACTGCACGCCATCGTACAGCTTAGACTGCGCCCCGTGGAGGCTCCGTCATGCAAACGTTGCCGAGCGTGCTTATTTATTCCGCGACGTTCAGGCGAATCTCGCTCGTCACACCCGGATCGATGCCGGCCGCCGCGATGGCCGCCTGCGCCGAAGCAAGTCGATCGGCTCCGTTGCCGGCGCTGGCCTGGCGCTGCGCGGCCGACTGCATAAGCGCCGTACGCAGGATCTGATCGTTCTCCATGCGCGCCATCAGCTCCGGCCACACGAACTGGAACTCGAAGTACTTCGAGCAGTTGCGCTGGGCATACGTCGTCGCTTCGCCGGTGGCCGCCTTCGCCGCTTTCCGGTACGCCTTCTTGTCGGGGCGCGCCAAGCTCCTCAGAAAGGCGGTCAAACGAATGCGCTTCGTGATGCCTGGCTCAAGGAACGGGCCCGGATACGGCTCCAGCGAAGACGGCTTCACCTGCAAAAGGTCGATCTGCGTGCGGCTGTACTCCATCTTCCGGTATTCGTAGAGCCATCGGAAGATATCCTGACGGAAGCGCGTGCCCTCGCTCTCGGTTTCGGGAGGAAGGTGGCGCAGGCTCCACTGATTGTCGAACCAGATGTCCGAACCGTACATACGCAGGTCAAGCATGTAATCGAGATCTTCGCCGCGCGCGATCCAAGGATCGAACGACAGACGCTTGAACGCCTCTTTATGCAAAGCAAGGCAGCCGCCGCACGTATGGTTCGATCGGGAAAGACGAGGGCCGCGCATGGCCTTCGAGATCCATTTGTTGAAGGCCTTTCCCTGCTGCCAGAAATGGTTGTACCACTTGTCCTGGCTCTTCGACAGGTAGGAGCCTTCGGAATTGAAGTAGAAGCCGGTCTTGGCCAGGATGGGAATGCCCTTCTTCGTGAGCTTGCCCAGGCCGTACATGGCCTTCTGCAGGAAGTCGGCGTCATCCACCACTTCGTCGTCGTCGAGGAACACCACCGAGTCGAAGCCCAGCACGTCGGCCATCACCAGACCCAGGTTGCGCACCGCACCGTAGCCGGACAGGCCGATCTCCTTCTGCAGCTTGCCCAAACCCAGCTGCTCCATGCGCTGCTGGATAAGTGCCAGCTCGGGAGCGCCGATGACCACGGTGTTCAGCGAGGGAAAGCGCGAGACAACGCTTTGAACCTTCTCGGCCGCCTGGTTCTCGATCGACGGCTCGCTGACCACGAGCACGATGATCTGGCCGGCGCCGCGCACCTTCTGCAACGACGCAAGCAAACGCGGGAGCTCGCCGGGTTGCGAGATGGGAGTCGCGTGATCATAGGTCGTGAGCACGCTGCCGCCTTCTTTGCGGCGACGCGCGGACACGAAAGTGGGGATCACAATAACGGGGTTCATGCACGTCCTTCACTCGGGTACAACTGCGAGGGCTCGGCCCAACCCCATATTGTAGCGATATACGCCCCGCAGCCTTGTCAATTCATCGAATCAGTGAAGGCGAGCTATTTGGTCATATATTAAAAGAAAGCAGGCGCGGCTCACGCGTTCCGCGCCTGCTTTCCCGCTAGCGGGCTACTGCCTTCTTCACCACGTCGAAGCGCTTGAGCGCGGAGAGCAGCGGAAGCCCCAACACGTAGATGACCAGGGCTTCGCCGAGACCGGTGGCCACCACGCCGAACAGGTACATGGGCAGGTACAGCCCGTCGAGCGCGATAGACGTGAACGGGATGGTGTAGTAGCCCAGGCCTTGCAGCAGAAGGGGTAGATACGCAGGCACGATGAGCGCGTTCGCGATCACGGGGCCCAGCAGCGCCAGCTTCGGACGCTCGCGCATTTTCCAACACCACAGCGCGCCAAGGAACGTGGCCAGGCTGCCGAACACCACGTCCAGCATGCCCAGCGCCCCCGTTCCGTTGATGGCGAGCGCCATAAGGTTCGCGATGATGCACCCGACAGTGAGGCCGGGCACGGCCGCCGGCGTAAGCACTGCCAGCACGCACACCGCCTCGGAGATGCGGAACTGCACCGGCCCCCAAGCCAGTCCTTGCAGCGCCAAAAGCGTGATGAGGGTGGCAGCCGCGTACACGGCCGCGATCATGCCCGCTTGGGCGACGTACGTCGTCTTCTTGTTCATGGATATGCTCCTGTTCTCCGCGCGGCGCGGTGCCGCGGGCTTTGGGCAGCTAGTAATCCGCGAGTGCAGGGCCCAACGATGCAAACGCGGAGCCGTCGACGGATGCGAGCGTGAGTTTCGCAACCGGCAAAGGCCGAAAGGAAGTATAGCAGAGGCGCGGCCGAGGGCGCACGGTAAAAGCACGAGGGGCGCCGCATGTCGCAAGCATCGAACACGGGGACGAACCGCCCTGCTTGCTATGCACGCCATGAAGCGCTTTTTGCACAAAAACCCGCGACGTTCGATAACAAGAAGGCCCGAAAGCGCGCCCAAGGGTGCAGCTTTCAGGCCTTCGATTATGCACGATGCTCTGACCTGGCGCTTCACATTATCGCGCAGAAGCCTATCGCAAGCGAACGGTCAGCGAAATCACACATCGGCACTTTTTGTGCGTAGAAGCGCGCGGAGCGTGCATCACGCTGGATTCTGCACGGCATCGCCTACGCGCCCGGACTCCTCCTTGCGGCGGTCGATCGCGGCGCGGCGGATGCGAAGGACGGCGTAGCCCACGAACACCACCGAGTACACGACGACGGCCATCTGCGCAGGAGCGCCGCCGCGCAGGGCGGAGGGCACCAGCATGAGCAGCAGATGCACGTACACGAGGCCCCAGAAGGGATACGCCAGCAGCTGCACGCGCTTCCACGTCTCCTTCTTCATGCGCTTCTTCACCACGTTGAACGACGTCACCCCCAGCACGACCAGCAGCGCGAACAGCGCCAACGCAAGCGCAAGCGCCACGGCGACATTGGTTTGCGGCAGCCCCGTCGAGAGGTTGGCCGCGTACGAGGAGAGGTAGATGGCCATGTGGCCCAGCGACAGCAGCCACGCCATGATGGACAGCTCGGCGCGGATGGGACGCAGGTACGTCGCCACGCGCGAGTCGCGCGCGAACACCCCGATGTACATCACGACGGCGAACAGCGCGGTAGCCAGCGTGCACTTGTGCAACAGCAGGAACAGCGCGTCGTACAGCATCGGCGGTAGTCCCGCGAACGAGCCGACCACGAACAGCACGTCAAGCGTGGCAGCCAGGGCGTAGAACGCCAACGGACACGACTTGATGGGCCGCTTGCATGCGAACGCGAATGCCACAGCGCCCGCAAGAACCAAGATGAGCGTCATGAGTGCACCTCCATCACCGTCAACGCCAGCGCCGCGAACGCGCAATAGGGCTTCTCGGCCGCAAGCTCCTGCGTGCGCTGCATGAACGCAGGGAGCCACGCTTGCGCATGCTCGCGCTCAAACGTCTGAATGCGCTCGGTCCAAGCAGCGACAGCTTCGGCATCGTCGCAGTTCAGAGCATCGGCGAGCTTCGCGTACAGATACGACAGGAATTCGAACTCCTCGAACACGCTATCGCACGGCTCTTTGCGCGCATTCTTCGCCACCACGCCCGCCTCGCGCATCAAGCGCTCTACATCCAGCGTCACCGGCGTGCGGAACAGCGCGGGAACGCCTTTCATCCCCCGCTCCACGTGCAGAAACGCGCTTTCGTACGGGAAGATGGGGGTGTGGCCGCCGGGTGCCAGGTACAGGCGCGAGTACACGATGCGCATATCGGCCAACAGATCGGCCGCCGACGCATCGCGCCAAGCAGCAAGCGCTTCAGCCGTCGAATCCGCCGCCGCCGGGTCGGCGCCCGCATCGAGCAGGCATGCCCGGGCATCGTCGGCGAACGACCCGTCGACCAGCCCTTGCGCCAGGCGCTCATCGGGATACGCGAACGCGCACGACAACAACTCGAACGCATCGGCCTTCCCCACCGCCCGCTTCACCGCTTCTTCTCGCCCCATAAGTCCCCCTTGTTCCGACATCTTCGCCCCAAAAACACGCCACAGCGCGTGAGGCGTGTTTTTGGAGCGAAGATGCCCCGTGCGCCGGAGCCTAAAGGGGGCGATCCCCTTTAGGCCGTCAGCGCCTTATTTACTGCAAGTAGTATACGCTCGGTTTCGTGCCGGCTTCCTCGTTGAGGAACATCGTCTCGCGTCCCTCGATGGCCTTCGACACGTCCGACTCGGGATCGTCTAGGTCGCCCCAGTAGCGCGCGCGGCCCGGGCACAGCTGCATGCAGGCGGGCACGTCGCCGCGGTCGATGAGGTTCTTGCAGAACGTGCACTTCTCCACCGTGCCACCCTTATGCGGCGGGGCATCGTACTCGCCCACCACGACGTCGAGGTAGTACTCGGGGCTCTTGATCAGCGTGCGCACGCCCTCGTACGGGCACGCCTTGATGCACGACTCACACCCGATGCACAGCTCGCTGTCCACCGAAACGATGCCCGTCTCCTCGTCCTTGGCGGTAGCGCCCGTCGGACACACATCGAGGCACGCAGGCTTCTCGCAATGCTGGCACTGCATCGGAAGGAAGTTCAACGTGCAATTGGGGAACGTGCCACCCGCGTTGTCGTTTGCGAGAGCCCCGCGCACCACTGCCGTCCCCAGCGTGTTCCAGTCATCGTCCGCCTTGGTGTACACCACATTGTACGAGAGGTCTTTCGGAAGGTTATTCGCAAACTTGCAAGCAGTCGCACAAGCTTGGCAGCCAATGCAGCGACGAAGATCAATAGCCATTCCGTATCGAGTCATATTCCCAACCTCCTAGAGCTTTTCGATGGCCACGGCGCAGTCGAAGTACGACTGGTTCCTGCAAGCCTGGTTGTAATCATTGAACGTGGTACGTGCGAGATCGCCATCTATATGCTCACGCGTCAGGAAGCTGCGAGGGCAATGGAGCGACTTGCGCTGCTGCCCCGCGTTGAGCACGGCGAGCAAGGTGACGGATCCGCGATCGTTGTAAAGGCGAATCTCATCGCCCTCTTCAATGCCAAGCTCGGCGGCATCTTCGGGATTGATGCGGCACACCGGCTGCGCTTCAAACTCTTTCATATAATCCACGTCGTACCATTGCGTGTGCGTGCGCGTGCGCATATGCTCGCAGCAAATGGTGAAGGGGAACTGCTCGCGTATGGGATTGCCGAGATCTGCCTCGCGCGCCGGCTCCCAGTAGCAGGAGAACTTCTCCTTCTCAAGATCAACCTCTTGACCCATGTTGTAATCAGGCTTAGGAGCTTCACGATAGAACATGGCCCGCTTCGATGCCGTCTTGAAGATACCGCCTTCGAAAGCGACAGCCGGCTCGGTGTCGCAGCGCAGGTAGTTCTTCTCGCGCACCTTGTCGATGGTGATTCCGTTCTCCTTGCCGAAGGGCGTTGAGAGGCAGGTGTTCAGGTATTCGTCAGCAGTGAACTGGAAGAAGTCGCCATAGCCCATGCCCTCGGCCAACAGCTTGTAAATCTCGAAGTCGGGCTTGCTCTCGTACAAAGGCTCGATGGCTTTCTGGTTCCACAGCAGATAGGGGTTGCCGTAATAGCGCACACGCAGGTCCTCGGTTTCGAACCAATGGCACGCAGGCAGCAGGATGTCAGCGTATAGAGAAGTGTCGTTCATGGTCATGTCTTGGATAACGATGAACTCGAGCGCCTTCATAAGCTCGATGGTCTCGTTCTGCTCCGTCTGGTTTGAGACGATGTTGGTGCACGAAGCGTAGAAAGCCTTGACGGGGAACGGCTCGCCAAGCTTTTGACCGCTCGATACGACATTGAAGAAGTCGCTCCAGTTGATTATGGCACCCACTCCTTGAGGTACCTCGCCTGTCGTGCTCGGCAGCTGGAGGCAGGCTTGCACGTTGCCTTCTCCGAAATTCGGCTCACCCGTGTACAGGCCCGAACCCGGCTTGCCCATCTGGCCGGCGACCAGAAGGAGCGTGTTAACGCACTTCGAGCTGTAGATGCCGTTGTTGTAATGATTGAGGCCGAATTTCATATCCGTCTGCACGTTGCCTTCTTGCGTGTACAGATGAGCGAGATGTTTGATGTCGTCAGCGCTCACGCCGGTCACTTCCGAGGTATGTTCCAAAGTCCACGGCGCGACGGCTTCTCGGATCATCTCCATCTCCGTTTTCACGGCATGCCCGGCAATCTCGGGAACGTCGCCCATAGCAGGCTTCTTGGCTTCGCTGTGAGCAACGGCCTCGCCGGCTTCTTCGTCCCACACAACGCACGGATCGACCTTCTCTTCTTGGCCTTGCGCGTTGGTGGTCGTAGTAGGTTCTACCCCCAAATCGCTCATGCGCAGGAACATGCCGTCTTCTTTGATGAGGAACGGCGCTTCGGTATGATCTCGCAGGAAGTCCGTCGCTTCCCAGCTCTGTTCGAGAATCTCGCGCACGACTCCCAGAGCAAGCGCGCCGTCGGTCGCAGGATGAACGGGAACGAACCAGTCGGCTTTCGAAGCCATGGTGCGGTAGGCGATGTCGATGACTACGAGCTCGGAGCCGGCATCGCGGGCCTCGAGATAAAAATGCGTGCGCTGCTTGTCCGACACCGCAGTGTCACCACCCCAGATCACATGATGGTCAGCGTTGGGAACGTCCGAAGCACGGTTTCCGGCCGAGCCGGGGCCGAACATGTAGGTCCAAGACATGGGCGTGGCGATATCGCGGTCCGGCAGAACACGGCTCGCCCCCATGACATTGAGCAGACGCGCCATGACGGAGCCTTCCGGGGCTCCTCCGCCAAGTTCGGCGGTGTTGCCACTACCCAGGAAGAACGCAATGGACGTGGGACCAAACTCGTCAATGTACTGCTTCCACTTATCGGTGATTTCGGAGATGGCCTCGTCCCAGGTGATACGCTCGAACTCTCCCGCGCCACGTTCGCCGACGCGACGCATGGGATATTGCAGACGCTCAGAGCTGTATACGCGCGCAGGCTGCGAGAGCCCCTTGGGGCAGATGCGGTCGAATTCCGGGCCGTCCTCGAAATGGCCCGCCGTGGTGCGGACGACCTGCCCGTCGCGAACATGGACATCCAGATAGCAGCCCTGGCCGCATTGGGAGCGGCAGGCACCGGAGAAGATTTGCGTCTCGGGGGCTCCCTTTTGCGGTTCGGCTTTTTCCAGGTTCTGGGTTTGGGGGCTGCAGCCTACCAGCGCGCCTGTCGCCGTCAGCGCCGCCGCACCCTTGATGAAGCTCCTGCGGGTGAACCCATGCGTTGCTTGTTCAGCCATGTGTGCTCCTCTCTTTTTCACTCCTCGGCCGCAAGGCCTTCCGATGCTCGCCCTTCGCAGATAGCGGGGAGGGGATCGCGTTCTGCGAAGGGCGGGGTGAAAAGCCTCGTTCCCCTGGCCTTTCATGAGTTTCACTTTACGGAGCGCCGAAGGATATTGCGATAAATCGGAAATAAGTTTTGCGTTAAAAAATTCTTAACCACGTATTAACGCCGCTGGTCAAAGAGCTGTTCGAGGCATTACAGCGATCAAGCGCCATCCAGCTCGAGCAACCAGGCATTGACGACCTCCGCCGCCTCTTCAGCGCTCATCCTCAAGTCAACGGCCTGAGCAGCCGCAAGGTAATCGTTAGCCCAATGTGGATAGACAACGACCTTCGTAGGCCATACCCTCGGTTCACGATCGGCCTTCACCGCCTCTTTCGCACGGGCTTCGAAAATGTCGACGACGGCACGCTTGATATCCGACTTAGAGGGATGCCCTGTCGAATCGGAAAGCTGCTTGATCAGCACGAGGTCGACCAGGTCTCTCGGTCGATTGTTTCGATACCCCTTGTCAGGGTCATGAGGATCGGTTGCCGCATGAATTTTTTGAGCCGCTTGATAGCACATGGCCATACCGACAAGCTTTTCCGGAGTAGGTATGCCAAAACCCTCAAGCGACGGCGCGGCGAAAGGCTCCTGGGCTGAACCCGCCATGCCTTCATCAGGAGACACTTCCACTTTAATCTTGCGCCAGGTTTTGTTCCTCAGAGAAACGGTTACGACGAACCTGCGCGGGCAGATGCTTTTGCCTGGCACCCTAATCTGCTCAATCTCCGAACGAGCGAACTCGAACGGCCCCCAATTTCCGCTTACGAACCGCTCGTCCATCAGTTCCAAGAATTCGTCCAAATCCCCACGGACTATCCCGTCGATATCTTTAGTGGCTCTTGAAGCGAGGCCGAACACGTGCTGGAGAAGCGTGCCGCCCTTCAGCGAGAACCTGCACGCATTGTCATCATCGACCACTTGTTGAAGCATGGCGGTTATAACCGTCGAAGCGATGAGCCATCTCACCCTTCCACTCGCAGCAATACCGAAATCAGCTTCGGCATGATCGATCCATGAGTCTAGAACACCAGCGTTTCTGGGCTCTTTGCCTCGGGGCTTCATGCCGGCCATCAGCTCATGAAGGCTCTCCTCTTTGTTCTTGCTCATCAGCTCCCCCTACCGTCGCTTCGAACCGCTCGGCCTCCCTTTTTCCCAGCAGCCCCCTTTTCCTGCCGTTTTCGACAGCCTGCTCCAACAAGTAGCGCGGCGTTCCGGTAGCCGCGCACTGCTCGATCGCAGTAGCCAGCTTTACGCAGCGCATCCCTTCCCACCAACCAACTTGTTTCGCGTCCACCGTTTCATAATGGATCGCATAACCCTCGCCGCCCTTCCTACGAATCCGGCGCCCGCCATCAACTACTACATGTATCGAAGTGGGATTCACATCGCAAACATCGTACGCATCGAGCGCCGTTTCATGGCTGAGCGCAGCTTCGTCGCACCCCGTCCACAAGAGCGCCAACATGAACCTATCGAAGCTCGACGGAGGTACTTGGGGAACGCGATAGACGCTGCGAACGACGCGCTCGAGCCTTCCTCTTTTTACAAGCATGGCCAGAGAAGGCGCACTTACCCCTGCTTCTTCCGCTTGAGCAGTCGTCACGAACCCGTACTGGTCTAGAGCCACTTCGCGAAGACGATCTATGTCGAATACAACTTCATTCATGTCAAAATATTAACACGGTGTGAATATTTTGACAAACCAAAGCTAGGCTCGCAAAAAGTAAACACGGTGTTCACTTTTTTGCAAGCTTGTTGCTCCGCGGAAGCCGAAGCCGCGGCAGCGGCTCTCACTCCAAGGTGTCGGCCATCTTGTAGCCCACCCGCTGGACGGTAAGCAGGTACTTGGGCTCCGAGGGGTTCTCCTCGATCTTCTCGCGAATCTTGCGGACGAACACGGTGATGTTGTTCGTGGGCTTGCAGTCGGCATCCGACTCGCCCCAGATGTACTCCTGGATCTGGCTGCGCGTGAACACCTTGCCCGGATGCGCGGCCAGAAACGCCACGATCTCGAACTCCTTCGTGGTCAGCGCCACCGGGCGCCCCTTCACGCGCACCTCGTATTCGCCGAACCGCACCTCCAGCTCGCCGATGCGCGCCACGCCCTCGCGGTTGCGGCAGCGGGCGAAATCGATGGTGTCCTTGTGGCGACGGATGTTCGCCTCGATGCGCAGCAGCAGCTCGGTGGAATCGAACGGCTTCGTCACGTAGTCGTCGCCGCCGGCGCGGAAGCCGATGCTCTTGTCCACGATGTCGCACTTCGCAGACAGGAAGATCACCGGGATGCGGCGGCCCTGCTCGCGGATGCGCGCGCAGAGATCGAAGCCGTTCGTGCCCGGCAGCATCACGTCCAGCAGCAGCAAATCGGGATGCTCGCTGGCCAGCAGCTCCAGCCCGCTTTCCGCATCCCTAGCGCCGCAGAACGCGTAGCCGTTCGACACCAGCAGCTGCTCGAGCGCTTGCCGCAGGTTGTCCTCGTCGTCGATGACCATGACCTTATACATCGTCCTCCCCCTCTATCTCGCCCACGATCGCGCTCGCGGGAATCGTGATGACGAACCTGCTGCCGCGACCGAGCTCGCTTTCCACCGACACGGCGAACCCTTGCATGTCGCCGTATTCGCGCACCAGTGCCAAACCGAGGCCGCTGCCGTTGTACTTACGCGTGGACGTGCTGTCCACCTGCACGAACCGCTCGAAGATGCGCGCCTGGTCCTCGGGCGCGATGCCGATGCCGTCGTCCACCATCGACAACGTCACCACGCGCGCCTCGGCGTCGTACGCCACGCGCAGCTCGATGGAGCCGCCGTCGGGCGTGAACTTGATGGCGTTGCTGGCCAGGTTCTCCAGCATGCGCGTCGTCTTCTCGTAGTCGCCGTTGACCAAGGGCACGTCCGACGCCACCTTCGTGCTGAACGACACCTCGTACTTGCGCGCCAGCGGAGCCATGGTGCCCTTCACCGATGCCGCCACGTCGCCCAAATCCATCGGCTCGCAGGTGGCGCGCATGCCGCCCGCATCCGAACGCGCGATGTCCAGCATGTTGTTGATCATGTTGAGCAGGATGCGACTGTTCTTCTCGATCTCCTCCCACGAGCGACGGTCGTGCTCGTTGGCCGGGTCGCACGCCTCGCGCGATATCTGCGCGAACGTGATGATGGACGTCAGCGGCGTGCGCAGCTCGTGGTTCACCATGCTTAGCAGGTCGGACTTGAACTGCGTCTCCTGCGCCAGGTCGGCGTTAAGCTGCTCCAGCTTGTCGCGCTGGCGTTCCAGCAGGGCGTTCGCCTCGCGCAGGTCCACCGTACGCTCCTGCACCTGCGATTCCAGATGCTCGTACATGCCCCGCAGCTCGCCCGCCATGTCGTTGAAGCCGGCGATGAGGCTCCTCACTTCCTTCGCGGCGAAGCGCTGGCTGACGGACGCGCCCAAGCGTCCCTGTTTCAGCTCGCCGAACGCCGCGTGCATGCCGCCCAACGGCCGCAGCACGAACACAGTGGTCACCACCAAGATGACCAAGCCGATGAACACGGTGATCAACAGGAAGTACGCCATGTCTCGGATGACGTTGCCGCGCATGGCCGCCTGCTGCTGATCGAGGGGGATCACGATGCTGATTGCCCCGCCGACCGACTCGAGCGTCCAACCTTCCTTCGCGTGGTCGGTGATGTCGAGCTCGCCGACCGGCTCGCCGTGGCATTCGAGGCAGCTGTCGTCCACTTCGAGCGCTTGCAGGTAGCGGAACCGATCCTCGCCGTCGAACGGGGCCACGCCGTAGTACTCGGTCACCGAACGATCGGCGTTGAACGCCTCGAGCGCCTTCGTCTCGAACTCGTCGGGAATATCCTGCTCGCTGCGCGGGTCGAAGTTCGTGTACCGGATGTGGTAGTCGCTGCCCGCCGAGAACAGCCGGCCGACGCTCTTGCCCACCACCGAGCAGTGCAGGCCCTTGAACTCGTAGCCGCCGCTGGACGAATTGTTGATGATGCTTTGGGAGTTGTCCATGAACTGCCACACCGCGTCCATCTCGCGCGCGAACGTGCGCGCTTCCTCCAGCATGGCCTGCTCGGTCTGCCGCTGCTGCGAGTACAAATCGAACGCGACGAACGCGAAAAACGACACGGCGAACACCGCCGTCAGAGCGGCAAGATAGATGGTCTTCAGACTGAAAGCATGCTTCCCCATGAGCGCCCCCTACGCTGCGTTCGGAAAAATTCGCAGCGTGCAAGCACCGTAGCATAATCGTCTGATCGAAGCAAAGCTGCGACAAGGAATCAGCGACCTGGGGAAACACATGCATTCGCATCGCTCATCTGGCTATTATGATCTCGTTGCTCAAAGAGCGAAAACCTCAGCGCTTCTTGCGCGGCCTGCCCTTTTTGGGCGTTTTTCCCCGGTCGGAGGCTTTTTCGCCGCGCATGCGGCGAGCCTCTTCGCGGCGCGCGCGCAGGTCTTTCGTCTCCTGGCGAAGCGCCTGGTACGATGCGTAGCGCTGTTCGCTGATATCGCCCGACTCGACGGCGGCGCGCACGGCGCATCCCGGCTCGTCCTCGTGGCTGCAATCGCGGAATCGGCAGCGCTCGGCCGCCTCCTCGATATCCGCGAACGCTGCGCCGATGCCGGCATCGGCCTCCCACAGGCCCAGTCCGCGCACGCCCGGCATGTCCATGATGAAGCCACCGCCGGGAATGGCCACCATCTCGCGGCTCACCGTGGTGTGCCGGCCCTTGCCGTCGCGGTCTCGCACGGGGGTTGTTTCTTGCAACTCGTGTCCTACCAGCATGTTGATCAGGCTCGACTTCCCCACGCCGCTTTTGCCGATGAGCACGGCCGTGGTGTTCGGCGGCACAAGCGCGCGTACCGCTTCCACGCTGGAAGGATCGTCGGCCGACACGACGACGGTCTGCACGTCGGGGCCGGCCAACGCGCGCACGCGATCGCGCACCGACGCCACTTCGGCATCGCTTTCGGCGAGATCGGCTTTCGTCAGCACCACGGTCACGGCCGCACCCGTCTCGTAAGCCAGCACCAGCTCTCGCTCGAGCCGCCTCACGTTCACGTCTGATAGCGGTTGCGCCACGAACACACGGTCGAAATTCGCAGCCAGCACCTGCGGGAGCGCGCGTTCGGTGGGATCTTTGCGCACGAACGCGCGCGTGCGCGGCAGGATACTCTCGATGATGCCCTTGTCATGGCCCTCCGGCACGGTCACCTCGACGAAGTCGCCGATCACGGCGCGCACTTCCTCGCCTTTCACCAGCGCGGTGGCATGCTCGCAACGCACGAACGACCCCTCGTCGGTGCGCACGAGCGGATATCCTCGATCAAGCTTGACGACCTGGCCTCTTTGCAAAAGCCCTCCTTCGAGTCACGAACAGCGCGCCTACCGCTGCCGTTCCCTCAGCCAATAGAACACGCCCAGCATCACCAGTCCGACGACCACCACGACAATGCCCGGAACGAACGCGTTGAAGTCGAACTCGTCGGGATGGCGTTCGCCCGGCGCGATGACGGTCACCGCCTCCGCATGAAGGTCGCTCTGGCCTTCATGATCGGCGCACACGAGATGGAACGTGCCACGCACTTGCAAGATGGTGCCCGTAGTACCATACTCGCCGAACGTGTCGATCTTCGATGCCGATTCGTTGCTCATATACACCGAGATCGTCGCAGAATCGCCCTGAGAGGAAAGCGTGATCCACCGATGCCTCCCCGACACGCCGGCACGGATGCTGTCGCCGATGACCTCGCCTGTTACCTGCACGGTCTGATTGTCGTAATAGGCATCGGCGCCGCTGAGGTCGACGATGGACGTGTCGTAGATGAACGAGCTGTCGGGCAGTTGCTGCGTGTTCACCGCATTGTCGCCCTCGGCAGGCTCATCGGCATGCGCGGCAGCCGGCAGCGCAAACACCGCCGCAAGCAGCACGGCCAGCACCGCGACGAAACGCACGAACGCAATCGGCAGCGGCAGCGGTTGACGGGTTCCCCACCTCATGACTTCAACACCCGCCTTTTCGGATTGAGCGACACGATAATCTCCGCCACCAGAGCCAACAGGGTGACGAATTCCAGACGACCTGCCCACATCTGCGCGATGTAGAAGAGCTCCAACGACGGAGACATGCCCGGAGCGGCAAGCCCCGACGACACGCCGCCGTTGCTGGCCATGGCCACCGATTCGAAAATGGCCTGCGGCGCCTCGTAGCCATGCGCGATGCCCACCAGCGTGCCCACCGCGTACGTGGCCACGTACAGCACGAACACCGTCATGGCCTCCTTCACGACTTCCGGCGAAAGAATGCGCCGGCCCACATGGTTGTACGACACCACGACGCGCGCCGAATCGGGCGCGAGCGCCTCCTTGATGGTAGCGACGATGGACTTCATGATGATGCCCATGCGGCTGAACTTCAAGCCGCCCGAAGTGGATCCGCCGCTGCCGCCCACGGCCATGAGGATGGCCAGCACGAAGAAGGCGCCCGACGACAGCGCGGTTGTCAGCTCGTTGGTGGTGATGTTCTGGAAGCCGGTGGTGGAGAACGCCGATATCACCATGAACAGCCCGCGTCGCAACATGGCAGGCAGACTGGAAAACTCGGGGCTTGCGCTGAGCGAGGCTGCCAGCACGCATGTCATCACGGCCAACCACAGCACCATCGTGCGGATTTCCAGATCGCGGAAGAAAACCTCCACGTGCCCTTTCCACATTTCGGAGTGCAGAACGAAGTTGATGGAGCCCAGCAACATAAGCAACATGAGCACGATCTCGAGCGGGAACCAATGATAGTACATGACGCTCTGGCTCATAGGGGCAAAGCCGCCCGTAGTGAAACCCGAGATGGCCAACCACAGCGATTGCAGGAACGCGCGCAGCGGTTCCATGCCGAGGAACAGGCACATGGCCGTGAGAATCACCGTGGCGACAAAGATCATGCCCATGCCGATCTTCGCGATGAACTGCGTGGTCTGCACAACGTTGGGCACCACATGTTCGCTACGACCCTCGGACATGTACAGGCTGGCTCCAGCGCGTTTGCCGAACAGACCGAACGACAACGCCACCACGATAAGACCGAAACCGCCCAACAGGTGCATCATGAAACGCCACATGTTGTCGGCGTTCGACAGGTGATCGAGATCGACGATGACGCTTGCGCCTGTGGTGGTCAGACCCGACACGCCGTCGAACAGGGCATCGAGGTAGCTGAGGTAATGGCCCGACAGGTACAGCGGCACCGCCGCCACGAACGCGAGCACGATCCACGCGAACCCGGTAACGGCGAGCGCCTGCTGGCGATTGAGCCGACCCGGATCGATGCGCAGGAACCGCAGCGCCGATCCGACGATAAGCGCAATGCCGATGGTCAGCAGATAGTGCGTCGCAGGAGTCCACTCAGCGCACGCAAGAGCCGTGACGAACGGCACCAGCAGAGCAAGGCTGGAGAAGAGAACGAGCACGCCGAGATAATGGCCGATGACCCGAACGTCGTACAATGTGAACCGTTGCCACATTCTGCGTCTACCTTTGCCTCGAACCGCGCAAACGGGCGAGTGTTTCGATGTCGATCAACCCAGCACGATCCTTACCAAGATGATAAGCGCCCACAGCAGCAACAGGAAGCACGACAGCGACAGCAGCACCACGCTGTAACCCAGCAGCGGCGTCTCGATGGCCTGTCGGATGTCCTTGTTCCTTTTGCGCATGCGGGTATTCTAGTACAAATGGCCGCTGTGCGATACGCCCGGCGCGGCAACAGACACAATGATGATGACTTGGGCGCCGCGAGGCTCGCAGGAAGGCCGTTCGACGCTCTCCATAATAAAGTTTACACGCGTAGCTATCGAAGCACGCATGAGCAAGGTATAATCCCACCATTCTTTGATCATTCGATCAAAAAACGCGAAGAGGAACGAGAAAGGTACGATCATGGCTCCTGAAAACGACATCGATTACTCGCTGTCGCGCGTTCCTGATGAAGCGAAACAGCCATTTTGGCGGATTCTTTTCATCAGGATCGGCGCGATCTGCTGCGTATCCCAGCTCATGTTGGGCGCGGCACTAGGCTACGGCCTGACGTTCTGGGATGCCTTCCTGGCAACCATGCTCGGCTCGGTGCTGCTTCAGGTGGTCAGCTGGGCGCTGGGCACGGCGGCCGCGCGCGAAGGCTTGTCCACCAGCCTGCTGTCCCGCTGGACCGGGTTCGGCAAGGTAGGATCCGCCCTGTTCGGCGGCGTGGTGGCTATCTCCATGGTGGGCTGGTTCGGCGTGCAGAACGCGGTGTTTGGCCAGGGCATGGCTGAAATCGTCCCGTTCACAGATTTCCTCGGCACGCAGGAGATCCTGCCCGGCATCATGGCTGGAATCACGCCCGAGTACATCTTCTGGGCCATCATCACCGGCCTGGGCATCACGCTGCTCGTGGTGTTCGGCATCAAGGCCATCGCGAACTTCGCCACGGTGTTCGTGCCGCTGTTCGTGATCGTGGTCATCGTAGCCGCAGCCATCATCCTGCAGAACCATTCGCTGACCGAGCTTCTCACCACGGCCCCTCCGGGACCGGCGCTGTCGCTGGGCGCGGCAACCACCATGGTGGCGGGCGGCTTCATTGCGGGCGCCATCTGCACGCCCGACTACGCGCGATTCCTGAAGAACGGCACCCAAGCATTCTGGATGACGCTCATCGGCACGTTCGTGGGCGAGCTGGGCATGAACCTGCTTGCCGTGCTGCTGGCGCACGCCATGGGCACCGAGAATATCGTCGACATCATGATGGGCACGTCGGGCATCATCGGCGTCATCATCGTAGTCGCCTCCACGGTGAAGCTGAACGACATCAACCTGTACTCGTCCAGCCTGGGCTTGGCAACCATGATCAACGCGCTGTTCAACAAGGCCATCAGCCGCAACGGACTCGTGTGGGCGCTCGGCATCGTGGGCACGCTGCTGTCGGTCATCGGCATCATCAACTACTTCACTAACTTCCTCACGCTGCTGGGCGTGGCCATCCCGCCCGTCGCCGGCATCATGGTGGTGGACTACTTCATCTTGAAGCGCAGCCGCGCGACGCTTGACGCTTCGCGCGCCAAGGGCGAGCTGCCCGAGAAGGTTGAGAAGTGGAACCCCATCGCCATCGTCTGCTGGATCGCCGGTTTCGCCGTGGGCGAGGTCACCAGCATCATGAACGCGGGCATTCCGGGCCTGAACTCGCTGATCCTGGCCGGCGTGCTGTACTGGATCGTGATGAAGGTGTACGCCTCCATGAAGAAGGTGGACACCGTTACGTTCACGGAAACGGACCAAGTGCTGTAAGGCTCGCCGCAGCGCAACGCGGCGGGCGGCAAGCGGGGCGGACGAAGCGAAAAGCACCCCTCTCTGTCGCGAAAGCCCTGATCAGCAATGCAAAGCCCCCGATGTTTCACGTGAAACATCGGGGGCTTCTTCGTTATTCCAGATCAAGACCGTTGTCCTCGCAATACAGAGCGCATGATGCAAGCAACTCGTCAAAATCATGTTCGATGACGGCCCATATTATCTCGCGATCGACATCCCCGTAAGCATGTGCGAGACGATTCCTCACACCCAGCACTGCATGCTTTTCGAACCCATAGCGCTGCGATACCTCGTCGGAAAGCCGCCCGACTTCCTCAGTGACACGCAGCACGCGATTCATGATGCCTTCTGCGATCAGATCATCTTCGTCGTTGTCAGGATCGCAAAATCGAGAACGAGTGAACTCGAGCGCGCGCAGCTGACGCTTGGTCTGCAAAATTATGTCGTGGATCTCCTGAAGACGAGATAAGTCATCGCGCTTCGCGTTCATAAACCAGCTCCTTATCCCTCTCTATGGCCGCAGCCAAGCCCTCCTTTTTAATACGATCAGCGGAAACCACGTCGACCTCGCGCCCGGTAGCCTGCTCGATGCGCTTCCCGAACTGCGACACATCATGCAAGTTGAAGGACATGCCATGGTCGTATTCGATGCGGACGTCGACATCGCTATCCGAACCGAACGTACCCCTCGCGAAAGAGCCGAACAGGTACGCGCGCTCGATTGCGGGGAACTCCGAGGCGGCTTGAGCAACGGCTTCGCGCACGAAAGCAGCCTCCTCGGATCGATCGCCTCTTTTTTCCAACAGCATGCCTTTGATCTCCGAAAGCTGCTCTTTGATTTCGACAAGCTGATCCAAACGAAGCTCTCCCCGCTCCGCATCCATCCCCCTGCGAAGAAAATGAAGGAAAGCATCTGTCTTGCTCATCCGATTTTCGCTCGCATACCGATCCACAGATTCGACCACCTGAACGGGAAGCCGCAGCGACAAGGGCACGCGCTTCGGCGCACTCGAATTGGAATCGGTTTCGAAATAGTCCATGCTCGCCTCCGTTCGTACGCTGATCATGAGGTCACTATAACAATTTTGTATTGCAATTGCAATACAACCAGTTTCGGCAAGCGACTTGAAGGGAAAGGCGCGAAGGGCCTACAGCGAGGAACCTTGTTCGCACAAGCGAGGGTTTTCACCGCGAAAGCCCTGCTCAGCAATGCGAAGCTCCCGATGTTTCACGTGAAACATCGGGGGCTTCTTGCTTTGCGGCGACGTCTTCAGACGCAAGATCCTGTGTCGGACTTCGTTTTATGGGAGCAGCACCAGATCGTAAAGGTCGGGGCGACGGTCGCGCAGGTAGGGGCTGCGCTGGCGATAATCGACCACTTCGTTCAGGTCGAGCTCCACATGCAGCACCCCTTCGGCCTCTTCGGCCAGCTCGGCCACCACGTGGCCGCGCGGGTTGCACACCTTCGTGTGGCCCGGCATGACCAGCTGATCCTCGACGCCGTAACGGTTCACGGCCGCCACGAACGCAGTGTTCTCTAGCGCGCGGGCGGGCGCGTTCACGTCCCACACGTCCATATCCTCCTGGCACCACGCCGAGGGGCACAGGATAAGATCAGCCCCCTGCAGCGCCAGCATGCGCGCGACCTCGGGGAAGCCCATGTCGTAGCAGATCATCACGCCGATGCGCCCGAAGTCGGTGTCGAACACCGGGCAGTCGCAGCCGGAGCGGAAGTAGAAGCGCTCGAGCGCCCACAGATGCTGCTTGTCGTACGTGCCCAGAAGCTCCCCCTGGCGATCGATGACGACCGAGCTGTTGAACGGGACCCCAGCCATATCGTACGCGAGCGCGAGGCCCGCCACCACGTAGCAGTTGCCTGCGCGGGCAGCGTCTTGCAGCGCACGCACCGTGGGGCCGTCTACCGGCTCGGCCAGTTCGGGCACGTGAGGGCCGACAATGTTCAGCTCGTAGCCTGTAGAGAACAGCTCGGGCAACACCACGAGGTCGGCGCCTTCGGCAGCCGCCTCGGCGATCATCCGGCACGCCTTTTGGGTATTCGCTGCCGGATCGCACAGCACGCTCTCGAACTGAACCAGTGCCAAATGCACCGTGCGGCCGCCAGCCGCTTGTTTCGTTTCGGTCATGGGTTTCTCCTTCAACGCCTCAAACCGTTTCGCTGCATTATCTCATGATCAAAGCGCCTTGCACGCCCTCAGTTGAACCAGCGCTAGAAACGCGTCGGAATACCGGGCAAGGTACGTAGAAATAGCATTGGAACCGCGTGGAATCTGTGCGAGATTCGAGCGACTTTCCATAGTGATGCGCGCCATCGAGACGTAAGACGAGCTGCCTATACTATATAGCGCGGATGCAGCGAAGGCGGCGCGGTGCCTCTCCCCCTCATAATTTTGATGGATGGAGGTGAAGACCGTGACCGCTTGGGATTTTATGGTGCTGGCTAGTGCGCTTTTGGAGTTTGTTTCTCGCGTCATCGAGCTTATTTTGGTGATAAAAGAGGCGCTCCTAACCCATCGGGGAAAGGAGCGCAAACACTAAACCCAAACCGCCTGAGCGATCCGATAGCCGTGGGGAGTCTAGCCCCTCCCTGCGGCTTACCTCATTATACAAGCAACGCGTACGCGAGCCAAGGCAACGACGAACCGACAAAAATCAGTTAAAGCATCAGATCGCCGACGGCTTTGACGCGAATGCAGAGCGCATCGCCCAGATAGGCCATCGGGATGTCCTCGACGTCGACCACTTCCACGGTGCTCGGATCGGCGCCGGCTTCGATGGCCTCGTCGCACGCACGCTGCTTCGACTCGGCAAGCGCCTGCTCGCGCGGCGTCTCGGTCAGCGAGAACACCTTGGCGATCTGGCCGGACACCTGCGCGATGGCCGAACCCACCGCGTTCGCCACGCCGAAGTTCTCAGGGCGCAGCACGTTGTCCGAGCCTTCCAGCTGGTCGGGCGCCAGGATGGAGCCGCCGCCCACGAGAATCACCGTCACGTCGCCGGCCGAAGTCTTCATCGCGTCCACCGCGTCCTCGATGATGCGCGTGATCTCGGCATAGGCCGCGTCCACGAGCGCCGGCTCGAGGTCGGCCACCAGCGTCGGATCGCCCACGCCCTCGGCCAGGCCCTTCGCCACCACGATATCGGTCGCAGTCAGCGTGTCGCCGCCGAAGCACCGCGCCTTCTTCGTGACCAGGTAGCCCACGCTGTCGGGGCCCACCGTCACGCTGCCGTCCTCCAGCTGGCGCACGAGCGAGCCGCCGCCGAGGCCCACCGACACCAGGTCGGGCATGCGGAAGTTCGTGCGCACGTCGCCGATTTCCACGGCCACCATGCTCTCGCGCGGGAAGCCGTGCGCCAGCACGCCCACGTCGGTGGTGGTGCCGCCGATGTCGACGACCACGGCGTCCTTCTCCTGCGTCAAGAACGACGCGCCGCGGATGGAGTTCGTAGGCCCGCACGCGATGGTGAAGATGGGGTAACGCTTCGCGTAGTCCACGCTCATGAGCGTGCCGTCGTTCTGGCCCAGGTACACAGCCACATCGGCGAGGCCCTCAGACGCGAGCGCCGCCTCGAAGCTGTCGGCCGTCGTGCGCGCCACGTCGTACAGCGCCGCGTTCAGGATGGACGCGTTCTCGCGCTCGAGGAAGCCGAGCGACCCGATCTCCGACGACAGCGTGATGGGGAAGCCCTCGCCCAGCTCCTCGCGCAGAACGGCGGCGGCGCGCTTCTCGTGCGCGTCGGACACCGGCGAGAACACGCTGGTCACGGCCACGGACTCGAAGCCCTCTTCGCGCACGACGCGCGCGACCTCGCGGATCTCGTCTTCCGACAGCGCGCTGATCTCGCGACCGTCGAACTCGTTGCCGCCGTGCACGAGGAAGTCGCGCACGCGCATGGCGTTCTTCAGCTCGTCGGGCCAGTCAGCCATGCAGCTGATGGCCGTCGTGGCCGGAGCGCCCACGCGCAGCGCGGCCACCTTGTTCAGGCGCTTGCGCTCGACGATGGCGTTCGTGCAATGCGTGGTGCCCAGCATGGCGAACCCGATGTTGCGCGCCTCGTCGGCACCGATCTGGGTGATCACCTCGTGCATGGCGGCCACGATGCCGCTCATGACGTCCTCGGTGGTGGGGCTTTTCGTCGCGGCCACCAGCTTGAGGTCGCCGTCGATGACCACCGCGTCGGTGTTCGTGCCGCCCACGTCGATACCCAGACGCCAGATGCGCTTCTGATCTGCCATTACGCCTGCACCTCCTCGTTGTTCATCGCGGCGACGCGCTGCTCAACCGGCACGTAGTCGATGTCGTAGCCGAACGCGCGCGGCCCTACCACGGCCAGGCCCTCGGGCGTGCGCCACTGCGGCGCGCAGGGCATGCCCACCACCACAATGCGAGCGCCGTACTTCAGGCCCTCGGTAGTCACGGGCGAGCCGGACTCCATGTCCAGCGACATGATGAGGTCGGGCGACGTGGTCACCGGCTGGCCGTCGCGCAGCGCGATGAGGTTCTCGTTCTGGAACTCGATGATAAGCTGGCTGCCCTTGTCCTGGTCGAGCCCGTCCACCACGGCGCGACCGCGCACGAACATGCCGTCGGTCTTGCGCTCGACGTCCACCACTTTGCCGCGGAACAGGCGAAACCCGTTCGTCACGTTCAGCACGGCCTCGATGGGGTCGGCATGCTGCTCGCGCGCCTCGCGCAGCGTGCGGCCGATCTCCTCGCACAGCGTAGGCGTGTCGGGGATGCAGTAGTCCTTGAGCTGGCGCCCCGTGCACGGATACGACGCCAGGATGGTGTAACCGCCCATCACCGACGTGGCCTGGCGCGAGATGCGCTCGAGCCACTTGTCGTCGATCGCGCGCACCGTGACCGTGTTGCCCTTCTCATCGGCCATGACGGCGGGCTGTCCCTTCACGCCGTTGATGCCCAGCGTGGTCATCTGCAGCTCGGGGAACGCGCGGCCCATGAGATCGCAGTCCACCACGGGGATGCGGCGCGTGGCCGCCAGGATGAACGGGATGGTGGAGTTCACGCCGCCGGCTTCCACCGCGTAGATGGCGTACGGCTCCTGGCCCAGCTCCTTCACCAGCTCGTCGTACGTGGCCATGGGCTCCAGGCCGCTGCAGATCTTCTCCACCATGATGGTGGGGGCGCCCATCATCTGGGACACGCACACCACGGCGTCGTCAGGAACTTCGTCGGGCGAGATGAGCTCCACCTCGCCGTACTTCTTGATGGCCTCGATGGCCATGAGCTTGCCGACGTACGGGTCGCCGCCCCCGCCGGCGCCGAGAACCGTCGCGCCAAGCGCCATGTCCTCGATCTCTTTGATGCCGATTTTCCTTCTCATGATGGAATGGAACCTTTCGTCGAAGATGCTATGAACCGCATTGAACCGTATTATCATGGAATCGAACGAGGAAAGCGACCGCGATACAAACAAAAGGAGATACCTCCCATGATTTTCAAACAGTTGATCGAACTCTACGACCTGCTGGACTCGCCCTCCGCAAGCGGCGCGGGCGTGGTGGAGTACCTGCGCGGCATCGACCCCGCGTGCGATGCCGAAACGTACGTGCTGGAGGGGCCGAAGGGCTCCACCGACATGGTGCGCGTGCGCATCCCCGGTTCGCGCGGGCGCGCCGCCGGCGGCGAGGCGCCCACCATCGGCTTGCTGGGACGCTTGGGCGGCTTGGGCGCGCGGCCCGAGCGCATCGGCTTCGTGTCAGATGGCGACGGCGCGCTGACCGCGCTGGCCTGCGCGGCGAAACTGCTGTCGATGCACGCACGCGGCGACGTGCTGCCGGGCGACGTGTTCGTCTCCACGCACGTGTGCCCGCACGCGCCTACGTTCCCGCACGAGCCGGTGGCGTTCATGGGATCGCCCGTGGCCACGGCCGACGTGAACCGCGAGGAGGTGGGCGGCACGCAGCTGGACGCCGTGCTGGTGGTGGACACGACGAAGGGCAACCGCATCATGAACAAACGCGGCTTCATGATCTCTCCCACGGTGAAGCAGGGCTGCATCATGCGCGTCAGCGAAGACCTCGTGTCGCTGGTGGAAATCGCCACCGGGCGTCGCGCGCGCACATATCCGCTGTCCATGGCCGACATCACGCCGTACGGCAACGGGCTGTACCACCTGAACTCCATCCTGCAGCCGTGCACCGCCACCGACGCGCCTGTCGTGGGCGTGGCCATCACCACCGAGACGGCCGTACCCGGCTGCGCGACCGGAGCCACCCACCTGACCGACCTGGACGAGGCGGGGTCGTTCATGATCGAGGCGGCGAAGGCGTTCGGCGAAGGCAAGTGCGCGTTCTACGACGAAGACGAGTACGCCCGTTTCGTCGAACGCTACGGAAGCATGACCCACCTGCAAGGCATGGGCGCCTTGCCCGCCGAGGATCCGGAGGCGTAAGCGCTGTTCGCCATCCCGAACACAGTACGCGGGTCGTCATCCCGAGCGAAGCGCCGAAGGCACGAATGTTTCACGTGAAACATTTCATGACTTGAAAGGTTATCCTATGGATCTACAGCAACGTGCACGCACCATTATCGAAACGAATCTTGCGCTTCAGCCAGGCGAGACGCTGCTGGTCGTCACCGATGACCCCACCCGCGAGGTGGGCGAGCTGTTCTACGAAGCGGCACGCGCCATGGATCATCGGGCTCTCATCATGCAGATGCCCGAAGGCTCGGTAGCCGGCGAGGAACCGCCCGCGCCGGTAGCGGCGGCTATGAAGGCGGCCGACGTCGCACTGTGCCCCACGGCGAAGTCCATCACGCACACGAACGCGCGCATCAAGGCAGCAGCGGCGGGCACGCGCGTGGTCACCATGCCCGGCATTACCATGGACATGCTGCGCGACGGCGCCGCCTGCGCCGACTACGACCAGGTGGAGCGACGCACCCGCCAACTCACCGAGCGCCTGACGCACGCGAAGCATGCGCGCATCGAGAAGGATGGCCATGTGCTGGAACTTGCGCTGACAGGGCGCGACGGCGTGGCCAGCCCCGGCGTGTACCGCGAGCCGGGTGCCAGCGGCAACTTCCCCTCGGGCGAGGCGTACATCGCACCGCTCGAAGACGGGGCGAACGGGACGGCCGTCATCGACGGCTCGATGGTGGGCATCGGCACGCTGACCGAGCCGATGACGGTCACCATCGAGAACGGACGCCTCACGCGCATCGAGGGCGCCGACGCGCAGGGCCCCTACGCCGAACGCCTGAGCGTGCTGTTCGAACAGCCCGAAAACGGCACCATCGCCGAGCTGGGCATCGGCACGAACGAGGCCGCGAAGCTGTGCGGCATCATCCTCGAAGACGAGAAGCTCTACGGCACCGTCCACATCGCCTTCGGCACGAACACCTCGTTCGGCGGCATCACCAAAGCGGACTGCCACCTCGACGGCATCATCCTCAACCCCACCCTCTACCTCGACGACGAATGCGTCATCCGCAAGGGCGAGTTCCTGTAGCGAACTAGCAACCCTCCGCAACCGCCTGGGTTGTTCCAAGTGAAACACTCCTGCGGACGGGGCGGTGAAACGGGGCGCGGAGCCGACGGATCGGCGCCGCAACACGTAAACGGCCCGGCAAATGCCGGGCCGTTTACGTGTTGCGACCTTGCGGGAAGCCGCGCTCGTTCTGTCCAGACGACTTACTTATCGCCTTCGGTCAGCAGGTCGTCGAGGGGCATGGCGTCCAGCTCCAGGGGCTCTTCCACGGTGCATTCGTAGTTGCCGTCCTGGTCGATGCTGATCAGCACATGGCTGCGATCGCGCAGCTTGCCTTCCACCACCTTCTGGGCGATGCGGTCGACGATCTCCTTTTGGATGAGGCGCTTCAACGGACGCGCTCCGAAGATGGGATCGTAGCCGTCGATGGACAGGTGCTCCATCGCCGCCGGCGTCACGTCGAGCGTGATGCGGCGGTCGGCCAGACGGTCGCGCACTTCTTCCAGCTGCAAATCGACGATAGGCTCGATGTTCGTCATGTTCAGCGCGTTGAACACCACCACGTCATCGATGCGGTTGATGAACTCGGGGCGGAACGTCGCGCGCAGGGCGCCGTCGATGGCCTGCTTCATAGCCTTCTCGTCGCCGTGCTCGGCGAACTCGCGGATGAACTGCGATCCCACGTTCGACGTCATGATGATGATGGCGTTCTTGAACGACACCACGCGGCCCTGGCCGTCGGTCAGGCGGCCGTCGTCCAGCACCTGCAACAGGATGTTGAACACGTCCGGGTGCGCCTTCTCGATCTCGTCGAGCAGGATCACCGAATAAGGCTTGCGGCGCACGGCCTCGGTCAGCTGGCCGCCCTCGTCATAACCCACGTACCCCGGAGGCGCGCCGATCAGGCGCTGCACCGAGAACTTCTCCATGTACTCGGACATGTCGATGCGCACCATGGCCTTCTCGCTGTCGAACAGGTACTCGGCCAGCGCCTTCGCCAGCTCGGTCTTGCCCACGCCCGTGGGTCCCAGGAACAAAAACGAGCCGATGGGACGGTTCGGGTCGGACAACCCGGCGCGGTTGCGGCGGATGGCGCCGGCCACCGAGGACACGGCCTCGTCCTGGCCCACCACGCGCTCGTGCAGCTTGTCCTCCAGGTCGACCAGCTTGGCCATCTCGCCCTGCATCATCTTCTGCACGGGAATGCCCGTCCACGTGGAAACGACCTCGGCGATCTCGTCGTCCGACACCTCCTCCTTGAGGATGGCGCCGTCCTGCTGCTTCACGTTCAGCTCTTCCTCGGCCGCATGCAGCTGCTGCTGCAGCGCGGGAATGCGCGCGTAGCGGATCTCGGAGGCCTTCACCAGGTCGCCCTCGCGGGTGGCGCGCTCCTCTTCAAGCTGCGCGCCCTCGAGGTCGCTCTTGAGGTTCTGCACGTGCTCGATGGCGTCCTTCTCGTTCTGCCACTCGGCCTTGCGCTTGTCGAGGTCCTCCTGAGCCGTGGCGATCTCGCGGCGCAGCGCTTCCAGGCGCTCTTGCGAGGCCTGGTCGCTCTCCTTCATGAGCGCCTGCTCCTCGATCTGCATCTGGGTGAGCTTGCGCTCGGCGGCGTCCACCTCCTCGGGCATCGAGTCGATCTCGATGCGCAGGCGGCTGGCGGCCTCGTCCATGAGGTCGATGGCCTTGTCGGGAAGGAAGCGGTCGGAGATGTAGCGGTTCGACAGCTCGGCCGCCGCCACGATGGCGGCGTCGGTGATGCGCACGCCGTGGTGGATCTCGTACTTCTCCTTCAAACCGCGCAGGATGGCGATGGTGTCCTCCACCGTGGGCTCGGTGACCAGCACGGGCTGGAAGCGGCGCTCGAGCGCGGCGTCCTTCTCGATGTACTTGCGGTACTCGTCCAGCGTGGTGGCGCCGATGGCATGCAGCTCGCCGCGGGCCAGCGCGGGCTTCAGCATGTTGCCCGCGTCCATGGAGCTGTCGCCCGTGGAGCCGGCGCCCACGATGGTGTGCAGCTCGTCGATGAACAGGATGATGCGTCCTTCGCTCTGCTTCACCTCGCGCAGCACGGCCTTCAAGCGGTCCTCGAACTCGCCGCGATACTTCGCGCCGGCCACCATCGCGCCCAGGTCGAGCGCCACGAGGTCGCGGTCCTTCAGCGAAGAGGGCACGTCGCCGGCCACGATGCGCTGAGCCAGGCCCTCGACGATGGCCGTCTTGCCGGTGCCCGGCTCGCCGATGAGCACGGGGTTGTTCTTCGTGCGGCGCGACAGCACCTGGATGGTGCGGCGGATCTCCTCGGCGCGGCCGATGACCGGGTCGAGCTTGCCTTCGCGCGCCTTCTGCGTGAGGTTCTGGCCGTACTGCTCCAGCGCCTCGAACTGCACTTTGTTCTGCTGGTCGGTGACGCGCGTGTCGCCGCGCAGCTCCTCGTAGGCAGCCTCGATGCTCTTGCGCGTGACGCCGGCCGTAGTGAGGATCTTGCCCGCGGCGCCCTTCTCCTCGGACAGCGCGATCAGCAGATGCTCGCTGGTGGCGTAGCTGTCGCCCAGCTTCTCGGCGATCTTGACGGCGTTGTCGATGAGGTTCATCAGGGCCGGGCCAGGCACGCCGCTCATCATGCCGGGGTTCCCGCTGACCTTCGGCATGCGCTGGATCTCGGCATCCACGTTGGCCTGCAGCTGGAACGGCTCGGCACCGATGCGCTTGATGATAGCGGACAGGTTGTTCTCTTTCGATTCCAGCAGAGCCTTCAACATGTGAATGGGCTCTGCCTGCGATGACTCGTTCTCGGAAGCGATGACAATCGTCTGTTGCAGCGCTTCCTGAGCGGTCAGGGCTAGCTTGTTCAGGTTACCCATGTTCATACAACGTTCCTCCTTCGCTTAGGGCAGCTGCCGCAAAGCAGTCGGTAAGTCGGATACGCGCACGAGGGCGTTCACGCTTTCGCGCGTTTCAAGCTCGTGCACGCGATCGGCCAGACGGCGCACGCGCTTGTGCAGGTCGTCCAGCTCGGTGTCGCGCTCCTCCAGGCGGCCCTGGAGGTCGAGAATGCGGATGACGCCCGCCAGGTTGATGCCCTCGCTCGTCAGCTCGTTGATCAGCTCGAGCCGCTCGATGTCGGCCGGCGAGTACATGCGGGTGTTGCCGCTCGTGCGCTGGGGCGATACGAGCCCCTTCTGTTCATATGCTCGCAGCGTTTGCGGGTGAACGCCCGCCAGCTGCGCGGCCACGCTGATCATGTACAGCGGGCGGTTGCGGTCGGTTCGGTCGCTCATCACCAGCTCCTCACATCATCGGTCGTAGCCGCTAAATAATCTTCCATGGCCTTCTTCTGGCCTTCGTTCATCTCCTTGGGCACGACCACCTTCACGGTGATCTTAAGGTCGCCCGAGCCGTCGCCCTTCACCTTGGGGGCGCCTTTGCCCCTCACCGACAGCACGGTGTCGTCCTGCGTGCCCTTCGGCACGCGCACGCGCACCTTCGTGCCGTCGGGCGCGGGAACCACCACGCTGGCGCCCAGTGCAGCTTCCGCCACGCTCACGGGCACGTCCATCAGCACGTCGGCGCCTTTACGAGTGTAGTACGGATGCGGATCGATCTTGGTGGTGATCAGCAGGTCGCCTGCAGCACCGCCGTTCTCGCCCGGGCCGCCCTTGCCCTTGAAGCGCAGGCGCCCGCCGTCCACGGCGCCCGCCGGGATCTTCACGGTGAGCGTCTCGGACTCGCCGCGACCGGGGACACGCACGGTCACGCGCTTCTCGGCGCCTTTGAAGGCCTCGTCGAACGTCACGTTGAGGGTGACGTTCATGTCCTGGCCCTTGCGCGGACGCGGCTGGCGGCCGCCCCCGAAACCGGACATATCGTTGAAGTCCCAGTCCGTTCCGAACGCGCCTTCGCCGTGGCGGATGCTTTCCAGGATGTCGGCCCAGCTGCCGAAGCCGCCGCCCGCGCCGCCGAAGATGTCCTCGACGTTGACCGAGCCGCCGCCCCAGCCCTGGGGGATCTGGTTCTCGTTCGCCGTGCCGTACTGGTCGTAGAGCTTGCGTTTCTTGTCGTCCGACAGCACCTCGTACGCTTCGTTCAGCTCTTTGAACTTCGCCTCGTCGCCGCCGGCGTCGGGGTGATGGGTGCGCGCGAGCTTGCGAAAGGCCTTCTTTATCTCGTCGGCCGTCGCCGTGCGTGGAACGCCCAGCGTCTTGTAGTAATCAGGAGTCGCCGCCATAAAACGCTCCACCTCCTCAATCTATCGAGTAAACCAAAAGCGGGCAGCCTCTTGGCCTTGCCCGCTCTGGTCGTTTGCTTTTACTTTTCCGCGTCTTCCTGCGGTTTCTCCCGTTTGGGACCGCCGGAGGTGACGGTTACCATTGCAGGCCTGAGAACTTTCGTTCCCATCTTGTAACCTCGTTGGTATACCTCGGACACCGTCTCGTCGGGCACGCTGGCATCGTCCACCGTGGCCACCGCTTGCGCTTCCAGCGCGTCGAACGCTTCGCCGGCCGGGTCGATAACCTCAACGCCGTCCTTCTTCAGCACGTCGACGAGCTTCGCATGCACGGCCTTTACGCCGTCGAACAGGCCGCCTTCGCCGTTCTTCGTCGCGTAGTCGATGGTGCGCTCGAAGTCGTCGATGACGGGCAGCAGGCTGGTGACCAGCTTCTCCGTCGCGCGCGCCTTCTCGACCTCGCGCTGCTCGGTGGTGCGGCGGCGATACGTGTCCCACTCGGCGTGCAGGCGCAGGTACTTGTCCTGCCAATCCTGGGCCTCCGCCTTGGCCTGAGCCACCTGCTCGTCAGCCGAAGGGCCGGCGTCTTCGATGACCTCGGCCTCGATCGCCTCGCCTTGCGGCGCCGCTTCCGCGGCGGCAGCGTCGGAAGAGGGGGTTTCCTTGCTGCCGCTCGCGTCGGCGGGCCGGGCCTGCGGCTGGGCTTTCGCATCCGCAGGACGGTCGTCTTCGACGGGAATGCTCTTGCCTGCGCCTTGAGCCGCGCGCTCGGGCGTGGGCTGGTTGGGCTGGGCCATAGCGATTACTTCCCTTCCTTCTTGTCGTCGTCCTCGACGACCTCGTAGTCGGCTTCGATGGTGTCATCGGCCGGGGTGGACTCGGCGGCAGCGGCCTGCGAAGCGGCGTCCGGGCCCTGCGTGGAGTACACGACCTCGGCCAGCTTGTAGCCCGCCTGCTGCATCTTCTCGGTCGCGGCCTTGATGGCGTCCATGTCGGAGCCCTCGAGCGCCTGCTTCGCCTCGGCGATGGCCTCCTCAGCGGCGGACTTCACGTCGGCCGGAGCCTTGTCGCCCACTTCCTGGAGCGTCTGCTCGGTGGCGTTCACCAACGCGTCGGCGTTGTTGCGAACCTCGATCTCTTCCTTGCGCTTGGCGTCTTCCTCGGCATGGGCCTCGGCGTCCTTCACCATGCGCTCGACCTCGTCGTCGTTCAGCGCGGTGGAGCCGGAGATGGTGATCTGCTGCTGCTTGCCGGTGCCCAGGTCCTTCGCCGACACGTTCACGATGCCGTTGGCGTCGATGTCGAAAGTGACCTCGATCTGCGGCACACCACGGCGCGCAGCCGGGATGCCGGTGAGCTGGAACTTGCCCAGCGTCTTGTTGTCGGAGGCCATCTGGCGCTCGCCCTGCAGCACGTGCACCTCGACCGACGTCTGGTTGTCGGACGCGGTGGAGTAGATCTCGGTCTTGCGGGTGGGGATGGTGGTGTTGCGCTCGATCATCTTCGTCATGACGCCGCCCATCGTCTCCACGCCCAGCGACAGCGGGGTCACGTCGAGCAGCAGGATGCCCTCGACGTCGCCGGCCAGCACGCCGCCCTGGACCGCCGCACCCATGGCCACGACCTCGTCCGGGTTCACGGACATGTTCGGATCCTTGCCGGTGAGCTTCTTCACGAGGTCCTGCACGGCGGGCATACGGGTGGAGCCGCCCACGAGGATGACCTCGTCGATGTCGCCCGTCTTGAGGCCGGCATCCTTGAGCGCCTGCTCAACGGGCTTCTTCACGCGGTCGAGCAGATCCTTCGTGATGCGCTCGAACTCGGCGCGCGTCAGCGTGTAGTCGAGGTGCTTCGGGCCGGAAGCGTCGGCCGTGATGAACGGCAGGTTGATGTTGGCCTGCGTGGTGGAGGACAGCTCCATCTTCGCCTTCTCGGCGGCTTCCTTCAAACGCTGCAGAGCCATCTTGTCCTGGCGCAGGTCGATGCCGTTCTCGGCCTGGAACTTGTCAGCCATCCAGTCGATGATGCGCTGGTCCCAGTCGTCGCCGCCCAGGTGGTTGTCGCCCGCGGTGGACGCAACCTCGAACACGCCGTCGCCCAGCTCCAGGATGGACACGTCGAACGTACCGCCGCCCAGGTCGAAGACGAGGATCTTCTCATCCTTGTTGGTCTTGTCGAGGCCGTAGGCCAGCGCGGCGGCCGTGGGCTCGTTGATGATGCGGAGCACTTCGAGGCCCGCGATCTTGCCGGCGTCCTTCGTGGCCTGGCGCTGCGCGTCGTTGAAGTACGCGGGCACCGTGATGACGGCCTGCGTCACCGGGGAGCCCAGCTGCTTCTCGGCGTCGTTCTTCAGCTTCTGCAGTACCATGGCGGAGATTTCCTCCGGCGTGTAGTCCTTGCCGTCGATGTCGACCACCGCGCGGCCGTCCTTGCCCTTCTGCAGCTTGTAGCTGACGGTCTTGCGCTCTTCCGGCGTCTCGTCGTAGGAACGGCCGATGAAGCGCTTCACGGACGACACGGTGTTCTCGGGGTTCGTGACGGCCTGGTTCTTCGCGGCCTTGCCCACGACGCGCTCGCCGTCCTTGCGGAAGCCCTCGACCGACGGGGTGGTGCGGTCGCCCTCGGCGTTCACGAGGATTTCGGGCTCGGAGCCCTCCATGACGGCCATGGCGGAGTTCGTCGTGCCCAAGTCGATACCAAGAATCTTGCTCATTATCCTGCTTCCTCTCTGTTGGAGTTGTTACCTAAGTAAGTCGTTAGCAGTCGGTTTCTGTTTATGCGCCAAAGCACGCCCTGAGGGCGCACTCGGTGGACGAAGGGCGGCGGCTTGGAGATGCGATCCGCAAGCTCAACCTCGCTTCGACAAATTGGACTATATAATCTAAGTCTCATGCTGTCAAGTTAGTTACCAATTTGTCATATAAGTTTTGTTAACGTCCCAAACTATAGCTATCGAATGCCTATTGCGCTCCTCTCGCGCCGCACCGTTACGCCGCTTCCACGCACTTGTTTCCCGAACGCAAAGAACCCCCGCCTCATGAAAGAGACAGGGGTTCTCGTTGCGCTTGTCGAAAGCGAATTGAGCGGGAGGTTAGTCCTCGATGACCTCGGGGATCGCACCCATGGGGCACTCCTCGACGCAGTCGCCGCACGCGATGCAGGCGTCCTCGTTCACGACCTCAGCGACGCCGCCGACCACTTCGAGCACTTCCTGCGGGCAGGCATCGACGCAGATGCCGCAACCGATGCACTCATCGGCTTCGATAACCGGGTGAGACATAGTTAACTCCTTCTCGTCTAAAGCATTCCGACGGGATGCGTCGGGTCACTTCCCCAAAAACTTTATGCCCGCAAGATACCATTGTTGTCCGCAAATGCAAGAAGAAATGGCGAATTTCTCAGGGTGCGGCGGCAAATTCTCTATCGAAAGCGCCGCCGCTTTCATGCCCCGAAAGGCGCTATCGAAGGCCTTTGCGCATGTCAGCGCTCTCTTCCATACGCATGAGGGTGCTGCATGGAGAGCTTCTAGCAAATGCGCGGCAATTGCTCGCCCACCAGCATGTCGAGGATGCGCGTACCGCCGAACGCCGTGCGCAGGAACACCTTGGAGCCGCGCTCGGGACGGGCGGCCGACACCTCGCCGATGATGGCCGCATCGGCGCCGTACCGGTTCGCGCGCATGGCCGCGAGCGCTGCGTCGGCCTCCTCGGCCGCCACAACGCACACCATCTTGCCCTCGTTCGCCACCTGCAGCACGTCGTAGCCCAGCATCTCGCACGCGCCCTGCACGGCCGGCTTCACGGGGATGGCGTCTTCCTCCACCGTGATGTCCGTGTTCGACTGGGCAGCCAGCTCGTTCAGCGTGGAGGCCAGGCCGCCGCGCGTCGGGTCGCGGAAGCAGCGCGTGTTCGGCGCCGCCGCCAACACCTCGGCGATGAGGTGGTTGAGCGGGGCCGCGTCGCTTTCCAGATCGGCCGAGAAGCTCAAGCTCTCGCGGCAGCTCATGATGGTGATGCCGTGATCACCCAGCGTGCCGGTGACCAGCACTTTGTCGCCCGGCTTGCACTGCGCGCCACCCAGGTTCACGCCTTCGGGAATGGTGCCCACGCCGCTCGTGTTGATGTACACGCCGTCGCCGTGGCCGCGGTTCACCACTTTCGTGTCGCCGGTGACCAGATGCACGCCGGCCTCCTGCGCGCATTCCGCCATGGAGGCGCAGATGCGCTTGAGATCCTCAATGGGGAAGCCCTCCTCCAGCACGAAGCCGCAGCTGAGGTAGCGCGGCACGGCGCCGCTCGTGGCCACGTCGTTCACCGTGCCGCACACGGCGAGGCGTCCGATGTCGCCGCCCGGGAAGAAATGCGGCGTCACCACGAAGCTGTCGGTGGAGAACGCCAGCCGCTCGCCCGGAGCGGGCGCGGGCAGCACCGCCGCGTCGTCGCCGCGCAGCAGCTCGTCGCCGGCGTACGCGGCGAAGAACACATCGTCGATGATGCGCTTCATCATCGTCCCGCCGCTGCCGTGCCCCAGCATGACCGTGGTATCCATAAAGCTCCTTGCCCTTCTCGTGAGTCGATGCGAACGAATGTTTCACGTGAAACACCGCCCGTCCTGCAAAGCCGACGAGGGTTTCCGCGGCGCCCGAGATCGCTCCGCTTCGCGGCCGCGCGTGCTTCGCGCGCAAGGGAAAGCGAGCAAATGGCGAGATCGGGTGCCACGGGAAGCCGCAGCGTCGACCCGTTCCGATAGCCGGTAGGCCGCCGGAACCGTATACCTATATATGCTGCCCCGTCGTGGTGACCACGAGACGACCGTTCTTCACGCCCTTCGTGCCCAGGATGAGGTTCGCGATGTCCTGCACGAGACCCGTTTCGCCGCGCAGCACGATGACCTCAAGGCAATGGTGCGCGTCGAGATGCACGTGCATGGACGAGATGATGGATTCGAAGTAATCGTGCTGGATAGCGTGCAGCTTCTCCTGCAAGTCGCTGGCGTGATGGTCGAAGACGATGGTCAACGTGCCCACCACCTCCATGCCCGGCGTGGAGCACTCGTCCTCCACCAACGCGTCGCGCACGAGGTCGCGCACCACTTCGCTGCGGTTTTTCGCCAGCCCGCGGCGCGCGACCAGCTGGTCGAAGCGAACGAGCAGCTCCTCGGGCATGGCCACCGAGAAGCGCATGAGATCGTTGCTCATACGTGCGGCGCCTACACGAGGTTGACGGTGACGTTCGCCGAAGCTTCGGCATCGTCCTCGAGGGCATCCTTGGCCTCGTCGAGCAGCGCGCGCACGTCGTCCAGCATGGCCTGGGCGGCATGCATCTTCTCGGAAACGGTGGCGAAGCCGGCATCTCCCGCCATATGCCCCAGGTTGTGCGCCCAGCGACGCTCCAACTTGATATGGTCGTCGATCTGCTCGATCATCTGCTCGAATTGCCCTGTGTTGATTCCGTTCGTGCACATACGCGCTCTCCTATCGTGATGCCGCCGCAGCGCCCATGCCGCGGCGGGCGTTTCTTGCTATCATTACGGTTATACGGCGAACCTATCTCGACCGCAAGGGATCGTGTGAAAAAATCTGCGAATGGTAACATGTACGAAGTGGCTCTCGACGAAGCGTGGGAGCTGTTCGACGAGCACCTTGATGGGGCGCGCTTGGCGCTCGTGTGCGTAGCGAGCGGAAGCGCCCTGAGCGAGCGCAGCCGAGCAGCGCTGAACAGCGCGATGGCTTCGTTGGGATACGGAAGCGGCGCGTGCACGTTCGCCGCCGTGGAAGGGCTGGACGACCAGGCGCTGTTCCTGCTGGTGGAGGGGCTCGACCCGCTCTGTCTGATCGCGACCGATTCGACAGCGGCCGCCGCGCTGGGACGCGCGTACCGCTGCGAGGTTCCCTTGGGAAAGCCCGGCCGCGCGTTCGGGCGCAGCGTGGTGGCATTCCGCGACTTCGACGCGATGCTCGACGACGGGCAAGACAAGCAGATCGCCTGGGCGCTGCTCAAGAAGCTGCCCCGCTTCGGAGAATAGGAAACGCCCCGAAAGCTCGATGCCTCCGAGGCGTTCTACGTACAAATGTTTCACGTGAAACATTCGCTTCGCTCTTCGTTTAGGACACGACCACGCTTTCGGCGGCCTTCAGGAGGTCGTGGACCTCGTCCACCGTCTCGGCTTCAGCGTAGATGCGCACGAGCGGCTCGGTGCCGGAGGGGCGCATCATCACCCACGCGTCGCCTTCCAGGTAGAACTTCACGCCGTCGCGACGATCCACGTCCACCACCTGCTTGCCGCAGATCTCGGCAGGCGCGTAGTTCGGCACGATCTCGGCGCGGAAGTTCGCCATCTGCTCGTCAGTGATCTTCAGGCCTTGGCGCTCGAACTCCAGCTTGCCCACCTTCTGGAACATATCGTCCACCAACTGACCCAGGCTCATGCCGCGCTGCGCCATCGTCTCGCACAGGAGCAGCGCCATCAGCAAGCCGTCGCGCTCCATGACGTGGCTGGGGATGCCGATGCCGCCGGACTCCTCGCCGCCCAGCATGACGTCGCCCTTCTCCATCTCGGCGTAGATCCACTTGAAGCCCACCGGCGTGCTGGTCAGCTCCAGGCCCAAGCGCTTGCACTGGCGAGCCAGCATGGCCGACGCGGTGATGGTGGACACGACGCGACCGGTGAGGCCCTTGTCCTCGGCGAGGTGCGAGGTAAGCAGCGTGATGATGCGATGCGGGTTCACGAAGTTGCCGCGCTCGTCAACCGCGCCGATGCGGTCAGCGTCGCCGTCGTTGATGAAGCCGGCGTCGTAACCCAGCTCGGGAACCTTCGCGATGCAGCGGTCGACCCAGGGCGGAATAGGCTCGGGGTGCAGTCCGTCGAACGTCGGATCCTCGGCGTTGTTGATCTCGCACACTTCCACGCCCAGATCGCGCAGCAGCTGCGCCAGATAGATGCGGCCGGCGCCGTACAGCGGATCCACCACCACGCGCAGGTTGGCGTTGCGGATGGCCTCGACGTCCACGCGCTCCTTCAAGGTGGCGAGGTACGGGGTCATGAGGTCGACCGTTTCGAACGCACCGCGCGCGTCGGCGGGTGCGTCGGCGAACGCAGCCTCCACGCGGTCGGTGAACTCCTTGCCCGCCGCGCCGCCGTCGTTCATGCGCAGCTTCACGCCCAGGTATTCGGCCGGGTTGTGGCTGCTGGTCAGCATGATGCCGCCCACCGCGTCGGCGTCCTGCGCCACCGACCAGCACAGCGTAGGCGTGGGGCAGTAGTCCTGCGTGAGCAGCACGCGGAAGCTCTGCGCCGCCGCGACCTCGGCCGCCAGCTGCGCGTAAGCGTGCGCATCCTGTCGGCAATCGTGACCGACGATGAGGGTGCCGGGCGCGTCGGCCGGACGGCCGGCTGCAACCGCGTCCTCCTTGAACACGCGCGCAGCCGCGTCGATGACGCGCACGAGGTTGTCGTTGGTGAAGTCCTCGCCGATGATGGCTCGCCATCCATCGGTTCCGAAATGAATTTCTGCCACGGAGCTTCCTTTCTCAAAGCCTGTTGCTCACCAGTATAGTCAATCGGCCGAGCAAGGCGCGGTTTCGTCGCAAAATAGACAGGGGAACGGATGTTTCACGTGAAACACTCGCCCGAACACGAAATGCATGTAAAGCCTCCCCGAACAAAACCCGTGCCGTCCTGATACGACGACGAGCACATACAGCACGGACGACCTGCACAGCAACGGACGACCCATCCGCCTCTATTTTCCTTCGCCAAATGCGATGCCGGTCATCCGACGAGGCCTCCGATGGCAAAAAAGCATCGAATTCGGAAGCCCGGAGTCGTGCCTTACACGCGCCGACGTCACGCCGAAAACGCTCGCCGCACAGAGCACCAGGTTACAGGCGAGACCCCTTTCGCCTTCGCGCGAAAAGTTTGCCCGAAAGACGGGATGATTTCCGAATTCGGTTGCTTTTTGCCATTTCGAGCGAGCAGGCTGACTAAGGCGCCCGCAAAGGAAGGCAATCCCGAGCATGATGCGCCAAGCAAGGAACCGAAACTGTTGTTTCGCATGCAGAAACCGAGGAAGGCATGCTCCGAGGGCGAGGGGCGGACCGAGAGGCGAAGGAGAAGGCGCACAGGCGCAACGGGCGCACGTCGCGCAAAATGACTCCGAAAGCAGCACAGGCCGCGGGGGGAAGCGGCCTGTGCTTGGACGAGTGAAACGAGGAGAACCGTTGGAGTCGGTGTGTCCACGAGTCATACTTTACGACGTTTATTATCCTGTGTCAAGAATAATATTCCTGCCTTTTCCGAATGTTTCACGTAAAACATTCGTGCGGCTTCCCGCGGCGCCGCACGGGGCCCCGCGCGAGCCCGTGCGGCCTTGCCGCCGAGCGGAACGCGGGCCATGTGCCTTTTGCTGAATTTGCGCGCGATCTGTTCCACCTGCTACTATGGCAACAGTCAGTCCCGAGAGGAGCTTCAATGGCGAACAAGAGCTTGGCCAAGGATCATGCCGATATCTGCGTGCTCGTAACGGGCGGAGCCGGGTTCATCGGAAGTCACACCTGCGTCGAATTGCTGGATCAGGGCTACCACGTGGTCGTTGTGGACGACCTGAGCAACTCGAGCGAGCTCGCGCTTGACCGGGTGCGACAGATCACCGGCCTGGCGGCAAACGACGACCGCCTGAAATTCTACGAGGCGAACATCCTCGATCGCGCGGCGCTCGACCGCGTCTTCTCCGAGAACGACGTGGACGCCATCATCCACTTCGCCGGCTTCAAGGCCGTGGGCGAAAGCGTGCAGAAGCCGCTGGAATACTACTGGAATAACTTCGCGGGCACGCTGGCCCTGTGCGACGTGGCCCGCGCGCACGGCGTGAAGAACCTCGTGTTCTCGTCGAGCGCCACGGTGTACGGCGAGCCGGAGTTCATCCCCATCACCGAGGATTGCCCGAAGCACGACGCCACGAATCCCTACGGCTGGACGAAGTCCATGCTGGAGCAGGTGCTGACCGACCTGTACGTGGGCGACGACGAATGGAACGTTGTGCTGCTGCGCTATTTCAACCCCATCGGCGCGCACGAGAGCGGCCTGATCGGCGAGGATCCCAAGGGCATCCCCAACAACCTGCTGCCCTACGTTGCGCAGGTGGCCGTAGGCAAGCTGGAAAGCGTCGGCGTGTTCGGCGACGACTATCCCACGCACGACGGCACCGGCGTGCGCGACTACATCCACGTGGTGGACCTTGCGCGCGGCCACGTGGCGGCGCTCGACTGGATGGGCGGCAAAGTGGGCACCGGCGAAGCGAAAACGGCCGGCACCATGGCGGGCGAACCGGCAGCGGACGGCACGCGTCGCGGCGTGGGCATTTTCAATCTGGGAACCGGCACGGGCTCCAGCGTGCTGGACGTGGTACATTCCTTCGAGCGCGCCTGCGGACGCGAGCTGCCCTACCAGATCAAGCCGCGTCGCGCGGGCGACGTAGCTGTAAACTACGCGGCCTGCGACAAAGCGCGCGACGAGCTGGGCTGGGTCGCGCAGTACGACCTCGACCGCATGTGCGCCGACGGATGGCGCTGGCAGTCGCAGAACCCGGACGGCTACGCGACCGCTCGGGCCTAGACCGAATCCTCGACGCGGCCCTCGTTCTTCTCGTCGTACATGGCCCGATCGGCCGCGTCGAACAGCTCCTGATAGGTAGCGCCATCCTGAGGATAGCGCGCCACCCCGACGCTCAAAGCGATGGGCACCCCCAACGAGCGCGAGGCTTCTGCGATCAACGAACTCAGAGCCTCGCGCTTCGCTTCGATAACCGCATCGTCGTTTGCGCCCACGAGGAACGCCACGAACTCGTCGCCGCCGACGCGCCCCACCGGATCACGATGACGGAACACGTCGAGCAACGAACGCGCCACCTCTTCCAGAACCCGGTCGCCCATGCTGTGACCGTATTCGTCGTTGACCTGCTTGAATCGATCCATGTCGATCACGAACAGCAAGCCCCTGCCCGTCTCGGGCAGCAATGCCGCCATCTTCTCCTGGAACGCCATCTTGTTGAACGTCTTCGTCAGCCCGTCCATTTGCGACTTGCGCGTGAGCAGCTCTTCGGTTTCGCGCTGTTTCGTGATGTCGACGATCTTTCCCACGGCCATGTACGGCTGGGAACCTTCGTACAGATACCGGCACGTGAACGAGAACCAACGATATTCGCCCGACAACACGCGTGCGCGACAGGTGATGGTGCGCAGCTCGTTCGGCGGCGCAGGGTTTTCGAACGCCATCCGGACACGCTTGTAATCATCTTCCAGGAAATCGATGAGAGGAATGCCTTTGGCCAGGTAGCCTTCGGCTGAAAGGGAGCTGAGGGAGAACATCCCGCGCGCATTCGGCGTCAGCTCAAGCGTGTCGCGCGGATAAGAATACTCGAACAGCACCGTGTCGGAAAATTCAGCGAGGACCTCGTAACGCTCCGCACTGCGACGCGCCCTTTTGCGGATGCGGCCAACCACCAGCGCCACGGCAAGGCATGCCGCCGCGCTGATGACGATAAGCAGCGCAGCCGTGTACACCGTCAAACGCAGAATGCTCTCCGAATGCTCGACCAACGAACTTTCCTGCGTGAAGTTCACGATAGTCCAATCGTTCACATCGAGGCGAATAGACGTGAGAAAGGTCATGTAGCCGTTCTGCTTGCCCAACATGACCGTTGCCACATCTCGCTCGTTCTCGATGCTGGCACGTACATCGGCGATCTGATCGGAAGACACGCCCCTTCCCTCAAGCACCTGGTACAGGGTGGATCCCTCATAACCTTCGAATTCCTTCGACACGGGAACGACGGTTCCGTCCTCTTTGATCAGCAGCGTGCCGAGCAGCGTAACCTGCGAGCTCGCCTGGCTCGTATCCAGAAGCTTCTCCGCTTTCACGATGCTGCGCAGCACGCCGACCACGCGCCCGTCGCGATTGACGGGCTTGGCTATGCTGAAGTAGTAGCCGTTCAGGCGGTTCGACTTGCGCACGTCGGACACCACCGTCTCGCCTGCGTACAGATGCCGAAGCGTTTCCTCGTCTCGCTCGTTGCGATTGCTCGCAACGCCCTGCTCCAGCTCCTCGATTGGAGTATAGGTAACCTGGAACGACCCCTGCTGGTTCCATTCCTCCAGATACGCAGCGAACGTCGAGCCGGAAGGATCGATGTCCGGGGACTCGGCCAACACGCACATGGTGGAGATGACGGAGCTCACCTCGCTGATGAACGACTCGACTTCCACCTTTTGCGCAGCCGTGTAGTCGTCCATGCTGACGCTGGCTAAATCGTAGAATTCGTCGCTGAGCTCGTTGGAGTAGACGCGGAAGATCGCGAACATCACGAGGCAAACCGCGATGATGGAGACGATCACCCCTATCACGGTGCGCAAAGAGCTGGCAGGGCCGACGCCCTTGTTCTCTTTCGCATGTTCGTGATTGTGTACGTCGCTCATGTCTTTGCGAGCCCCATCCGTCTTTGCAACCGGTGATCACCAGTATCCCGCAGAGGGTACGAAAACTCAACAGGAGAGCCGAAGCTCAACCTACCGGTTGAGGAGCCGATTAAAAAGCGGCATCGATCGAAGCCGATGCCGCTTGCGCAGTTCGAGAATCCCAACGAGACGCCGGCTAAGCAGCGGATGCCGTCCCGTCGTAGGCGCCCGGATCGGTATAGCCGGGGTCGTATCCGCCTGCACCGTCGGTACCGCCCGCACCGCCAGCAATAGTTCCATTGTCGTACCCGCCGGTTCCACCCGCTCCGCCGGTGTTGTCAACGTAACCGTTGTCAACGTAACCGTTATCAACATAGCCGCCGTTGTTAGCCCCTCCGGTTCCCGATGCATCGGTGTAGCCCGGATCGTAATAATTGGTGTTTCCTGCGCCGTTGCCGGCGCCCGAACCAGTGCTGCCGTAACCGTTGCCGTACGTGCTGGCACCGCCTGTGGTGTCGCCCGGATCAACGTATCCTGACGAGACAACCGAGCTCGGATCCTCTCCAGCCTCAACCAGCTTCATCATCTCCTTCGTCGCCACGGGATCGTTGATGACGTACGATACGTCGCCGATCATCGCCGTGGTAGAAGGAACCATCGCAGAGTAGATGGTAAGATCGCCGTCATCTTGGAACTGCTGGGCCAACGCGGCGATATCGCCCACCGCAAGATCCGTGGTCACGCAGTTGGCCGCTGCTTGAACCGCACCCAAAAGCTCGGCGGTGTTCAGTGCCAGCACCTTGTTGACGATGGCCATGATCAGCTTGCGCTGGTTCGCCGTGCGCGTGAAGTCTCCGTCGGGATACGCGCGGCTGCGCGCGAACACCAGCGCTTGGTTGCCGTCGAGGTGCTGCTCGCCTTCCTCGATGATGACGCGCGGCCACTCGGGATGAGCCGTGGTACCGTCTGCGTCGGGATCATCGACGCGCTCGGTCACTTCGACGTCCACGCCGCCAACTGCGTCGACCAATTCCTTCAACTTGCCGAAGTTCACTTCCGCGTAGTGCGATATCTCGATGCCCAGCAGCTGATTCGCTTCGCGGATGGTTCCGGCAGCGCCGCCGTAAGCGTAAGCGGCGTTGAACTTGTTCGTCCCGTAGCCGTCGATGTCGATCTTCGTATCGCGGGGGATGGATACCATCGTGGCCTGGTTCTTTGCAGGATCGATGCGCACCACGATGTTCGTGTCGGAACGATGCATGTCCTCGGTGCTGTCCTCGGCCTCGTCGGTGCCGATGAGGATCATGTAGAAGGGCTCGGTGAAGGTCATGTCCTTTTCAGGCTTGAGCGCATCGTTGATGGCCATGATCTCTTCGTCAGACTTGTTTCCCTTGATCAGCTTCTCGTTGACGGAGTTCTTCCACAAGGCGAACGCCGAACCGCCCCCCACGGCCACCACGAGAATCGCGATGATCACGCCGAGGGCTATCTTCTTGCCGCGCCCGGCTTTCTTGCGGGCTGCCGAGTAGCTTGGATTGTTGCGCGAATATTGACTTGCCGCAGTCTGCCGGGCGTACGCGCCGTTCGCGCCGGAACCTTGGCTGCCGGGCGTGTAGGCCGCACGGTACGAAGAGCCATCGCCATACGCATCGCGGGAGAAAGCGCTTGCCTGGCTGTACGGGGCGATGCGACCCGACTGCGCGGCCTTGGCCGACCGCACGGCGCGAGCAGACTGAGGAGCCCGCGATGAGCGCGCTTCTTTACGGTTCGTTCGAGAGTTTCTTGACGCCATATGGTCTCCTCATCGACTCCGAACACGTCTGCCAAAGCAGGCACCGTACGTCGCGTACCCCTCGCGACACAGCGCTTCGATTGTCGAAGCCTTCATTTTCTCATACCTACGAGAACCCGCTTTCGCCGGCGATTACACCATTTCCGCAACATAACCCGAGGTCGACGCGCATAGATTCTCACGTATGGCAAACATTGTAGCATCGTTGACCTACCATCATAAAATAGGCATGGGCTGGGTACAAACCGCACATTTTCTAAAAATGAACCGAAACGTATTCATGCGGTTACAGCCTTCTGCTCGCACGCCGGTACTCTAGTGGACATGCAAGCCGAGCACGAACATAGTCCGCTGAATGATGACGAGCCTGATCAGAGCAGGTTCTCTCCCGTGCTTGGCGAGAACGTCAGACGCATGCGCTCGTACAGCAACATCACGAAAACGCGCCTCGCGCTCATGGTGAGCATAGGTCGCCCGCTGCTCAATAGGATAGAGGACGGCACGGCGGACGTACGGCTATCCGTCGTCACGAAACTGGCGGATTCCCTTGCCACGACACCGAGCTTCCTGCTGGCGAAGCACAGCGATGAGGACATCCGCCACGAAATCGCCCATCGGAAAGCAAGCTCCCCCGTCGCTGCGGTGCGACACGCGCGCTTTTACTAAGAGCGGGCATCTCTTTTTCGCAGCACCGCGTACGCGATCCCGGAACCCAGCGCGCTGCCCGCAGTATCCACCATCCAATCCACCGGGTCGCACATGCGCTCGGGCACGAACAGTTGATGAACCTCGTCGCTCACCCCGTACAAGCTGGCACAGGCGATGGCGATGAGGCACGCACGACGCAGCGGCATGTGGCAGCGCAGCGCGTTGGCCAGAAGCGCGCCGAACATCGTGTACTCGCAGAAGTGCGCGATGGACGACAGCGCGTCCACCCCAGGCCCCAGCAGCTGCTCCTGCACGGCCTGCATTGCCCGGTAGATGCTGGAGAAGATGCCGAGCCCCGTGTTGAGACCCGTGCCGGTGTTCGAAGACATGAAGAAGATGAGGAACGCCCACGCCGCCACGAGAGCCCAGCTGACGATGACGAACCGTTTCGACGGGCGGGGCTGATTGGAGAGGGTCGACGGCTGATGCTCCATAATGCCCGCCGCCTAGCGCTCGACCGCGAACTGCAGCAGTTCGCGCGCGTCTTCGATAACGACGTCCGCGCCCGCCTTACGCAAGGCGTCGGCGTGGTGATAGCCCCACGACACGCCGATGGCGAACGCGCCGGCGTTGCGCGACACCAGGACGTCCCCCGGCGAATCGCCCACGTACGCCGTGCGGGCTGGTGCGGACCCCAGCTCGTCGATGCAGCGCAGCAGCCCCGTGGGGTCGGGCTTGCGCGGAATCTCGTCGCATTCGCCATACTGCACCGGGAACAAGCCGGGAAGATAGGCGTCGATCACGTCATGCACGCCCTGGTCGAACTTGTTGGACAGAACGCCCAGGCCGATGCCGCGCTGGGCGAGGGCAGCCAGCGTCTCTTCCATATGCGGGTAGGGCTTCGTCAGCTTGTTCCCGATGACGGGATAGAGCTCCATCCAGCGGCGCATGGCGGCCTCGGCCTGCTCGGGCGAAGCATCGGCGGGCACGGCCTGGTACATGAGCGCGCGGGCTCCGTTGCCCACGAAGCTGTGGATCTCGTCGGCCGTGCGGCTGGGGAAGCCCTGCTCGTTCAAGGCGGCGTTCGTCAGAACCACCAGGTCGGGCAGCGTATCGAGAAGCGTGCCGTCAAGGTCGAACACAAAGGTATCGAAACGAGCCATGTCAATCTCCTCGCTAAATGAAAAATCCAAGCCGAAGCTTGGATCGTAGGTTCATGGAGCGGGTGACGGGACTCGAACCCGCGAATACAAGCTTGGGAAGCTTGGGCCTTACCACTTGGCGACACCCGCATGATTGAGGATTATAGCGCAAGATGCGCGAAGTGAGAAACAGTAACGAAAATTCGCGCACTGACCACGAATACCGATGACGCGGCGAACAGAGCGAGCACGACGCGCTGTTGCCGCCTCCACGCATCCTGCCAGCCCGTCGCAGCGATGCCAGCTGTTTTCCGAAAACCTATAAGAAGACACGGGCTTCGTGTTTCTAGCCGAAGCAACTTTCACCGCTCTCGCCTTGTCCAGCGAGCCGCCCCAATCCCTCTCCGACCGCTTACGAGCATCATCGCTGGAGACGAACCTGTCGAACGCAAAGACGCCTGAGCAACACCAAGCTACGTTAAGAGATGTTGCAAAAGTATCGTATTTCGATACAATTGAAACATGAACAAGAACCGCCACACCTCTGCGATAGAAGAGCTCTCGGCTTCGGAAGGCGTTTTCACCACAGCGCAGGCCGAGCGTCTCGGCATCCCCCGCAATGCGATCGCCAAAGCATGCGAGGCGGGGAGGCTCGTGCGCGTCGCCCATGGGGCGTATCGGATGGCCGGGGTGCCGGCATCGCAGCTCGACGACCTGGCGGCCCTCTGGAAGCTCACCGATCCCGCGAAGATGACGCACGAGCGGATGCAGGCTGGCGAATGGGACGGCGTCACCGTTGCGGGAAGCACGGCCGCATCGATTCTCGGCATCGGGGACTTCTACCTCTCCCCCTACCGTATCCTCGCCCCGAGGCGCATCAACTCCCGCAACGCCGAGGCAAGGTTCGGCATACGCGGCGTACCCCGTGACGACGTGTCCTTCATCGAAGGCATACCCGTGACGGGAGCCGAGCGAACCCTCGTAGACCTTGTCCTGGACGGCGAGGAGCCGTCGCTTGTGCAAGACGCGTTTGCCGACGCTCGGGCGAAGGGGCTCGATACGGAAAAGCTCGAGCGTCTTGCGGCGGAAGCGAAGGCCTCCGCCAGGGAGAGAAAGACGATGGAGCGGCTCTTCGGAGGGGAGGCATGATGGTGTGCAAGACCCCGGCAGCTCTGGAAATGGCTATAAAGGCCGCGGCCAAGGCTTCTCCCCTCGAAACCGGCAGAGCCGTTTCCGGCTTCTACTTCCACAGGCTCTTATGTCGCGTGTTCAGCAAGCCTGACTCCCCTTTCATGCTCAAAGGCGGCCAGAGCATGCTGGCGCGCACCATGGACGCGCGCGCCACCCGGGATATCGACCTGCTTTCGGAGGAGGCAGACCTCGACGCCGCGCTCGCCGAGCTCAGAGCCCTCGCAGAAGCCGATCTCGGCGATTTCGTGGTCTTCGAGTTCGTAGGAGCCGTGCCGATCAAGGTCGAGGACGAGTACCGATCGGGGCTCAAGGTCGCCTTCGTGCCCTTGCTTGGAGGAAAGCGGCTGCAGGAGGTCTCGATAGATTTGGTGGCCGACCGCGTTGCCTGCGGAGAGCCTGAGATAGTGACGCCGGCCGACAGGATCGACGTTGCAGGCGTTCCGATGTTCGACTACCGCGTGTATCCCCTTGCGAACTCCCTCGCCGACAAGCTCTGCGCCATGGTCGAGACGCACGACGGCAAACCTTCGTCTCGCATAAAGGATCTCGTCGACGTTGCGATCTACGCAACTACCGTCGATATCGATGGCGGCGAACTCTGCAGGCGGGTGCGCAGCGAGGCGGGCGCACGCGGAATAGTGCTCCCTGACAGGTTCTCGGTGCCGGATGAATGGAAGCAGCTGTACGAGGGCGCTTTCAAGAAGCTGGTTAGCCGTACCGGTCTTTCTTCCGAGCTCTCCGACATCGCGGCGGCCGAAGCACTTGCCGCAAGTTTGTTCGATCCTGTTTTGGCTCGAAAGGCTGGCGATCTGCATTGGGATCACGAGAGTCTGAGTTGGGAAGGCCTTGTCCTCGAGCATGGCGAGGATGGACGCCGCACCTCCGAGCTTCTCCGACTATTGCACGATTGCTGACACGATCTCTTCGGGTAGAGTGGTATGCGGACCGCTACGATGCCGACGCGGCGGCAGAAGAGGGCTCTCCCCATGGCAAGAAACCATCGAATTCGGAAGTTTTGCGCCGGGCTCTGGATGCACCGGAAACCCTTCTTCCGCATAGCGCCTGGTCGAAAGGAGGCGAGCTTCCGCGACCGCGCGTCTCGGACGGCGAAGGCGCGCGGCCTCTTCCGAATTCGATGCCTTTTCGCCATTACGGGCGGCTCGCCTTGCTCGCACGCGGCCCGGACAAGCGGCCCTGAAGCGCGAAGGATGTTTCACGTGAAACATCCTTACGAGAAAACGGAACGTCCGGACGGGCGGCACCCGGGCGCCCGGATGTTTCACGTGAAACACTCCCAGCTCCCCGCCCCTTCTGCCGTCAACGCGCGCGGCGCTCGTCCTCGTCCGCACCTGCGCCTTCGAGCGCGAAGACGTGGGTGCAGCACTCGCGCATGAACTCGTTGTCGTGCGTGATGACCACCACGGCCGCCCCCTCCTCGGCTGCGCAACGCAGCGCGTCGGCCAACCGGCGCATGCTGAGGGCGTCAAGCCCGCTGGTGGGCTCGTCCAGGATGAGCACCGACCGCCTCGACGCCAGCCCGCAGGCAATGGACAGCCGCTGCTTCTGGCCGCCTGACAGCGAGGACGGATGCCTATCCCCCAGCTCGGCCAGGCCCAACCGGCCCAGCACATGATCGGCGTAGCGGCGCGCCGCGTCGTCCTGATCCGAGAACAAGAGCACTTCTTCGTCAACCCGGGAAGAGAAGAACTCCATGCTCACGTCGTTGGGGCTGTACCACACGCGGCGACGCAGCTCCCGCCGGGACAGCTTCCGCCCTCCCACGCGCACGCAGCCCTCGTCGGGTCGGCCCAAGCCAACCGCGACCTGCGCCAGGCTCGTCTTGCCCACGCCGTTTTTTCCCGTCAGCGCCATGATCTGCCCCGGTTCCACGGCGAAGCAGACACAGGAGAACAGCAGATTTCCACCGCGAGAAACGGCCAGGCCGTCCACCTCCAGGGACGCGGCTTCCAGACGCGCGCCGAAAGCTTCGCCGGACGCGGCCCGCTCGCCTTCCCGCGCGAGCCCCGCGGCAAGAGGCGCAGGCTTCAAGGAAGGCCGGGGGACGAAAGCAGGGCTGCGAACGCCCATGGCAACGCGCTCGGAGCCGTCCATGGCGAACACATCGTCGCGAGAGAGAACCGCCCGCATCCGCCCGGCCTCCATATAGCAGAACCGGTCGGCGCACTCCATCAGGTACGAGATGCGATGCTCGGCCACCACCAGCGCGTAGCCCTGCCGCTTCAGCTCCATCAGCACCGCGCCCAACTCTTGAGCCGCATCTTCGTCGAGGTTCGAAGAGGGCTCGTCCATCACCACGAGCCTCGGCGCAGGAGCAAGCGACGAGGCGATAGCCACGCGCTGCTTCTGCCCGCTGGAAAGCTCGTCCACCGCTATCGTGCGCAAACGGTCCAGACCCAAACGGCCGATCGCCGCATCGGTGCGCCTCACCACCTCCTCGGCGGGATAGCCGATGTTCTCGCACCCGAACGCCACCTCGCCCGCCAGCTGACTGGAGAAGAACTGGGCGGTCGGGTCTTGAAACACGCTTCCCACCAGCTCGGCTCTTCGCCACGCCTCCATATCGCGCGCAGAAAGCCCGCCCAAGAACACGTCGCCGGAAACGCTGCCGCGATAGTAGCCCCCGGCCAGGCCGTTCAAGACGCGCACGATCGTGGTTTTACCGCTGCCCGACGCGCCCATAAGCACGACGCATTCGCCGGCATGCACGTCCAAATCCACGGCATGCAGCGTTTCCGGAGCGCCGTAGTACGAGAAGCTCGCGCCTTTCAGCTGCGCGACAAGATCGCCGGTCATCCGAACCACCCTCCCCGCACAACCCAGACGCACGCAGCCAGCGCCGTCGCGACGGCCGCCAGGCAAACCGCGTCCGCCACTCCGAAAGGACTGCGATAGTAGCTCGTCCGCCTGGTCGGCGCTTCGGCGGCGCGGGCGATGGCGGATGAGGAAAGGCGGTCGGAGCTGTCCACCAACGAGAACATCAAGGGAACCAGCGCATGCTCGAGCGCCTGAACGGGGCTGCGCGCGACGTTTCCCGCCGAAAGCACCCCGCGCCTTTTGCACGACTCGGACAAACGCCGGAAGCTCGAGCGAACGGTGGGGAAGAACCTCAGCAGTACGAGCACGCCCACGATCAGGCGCTTCGGAATGCGAGCCTTCGCCAACGCGGCGCTGATAAGCCCCGGAGGGGAAAGCGCCACCGCGAAGAACGCAACCATGATGGGATAGGTTTTGATCGCGGCGTAAAAATGAACCGGCGAGAAAACGATCACAGTCATCTTCCCGTATGCAAGCGCCAGGCACGCGCCCCACAGCGCCGCGAAGAAAACCAGCATCTTGAAAGCCATGGAACGCTGTCCGCACGCAGCAAGGTAGAGCAGTAAAAAGCAGGTCAGCGCAGGCGACAACCGCACGCTGTCCACCAGGGAAACCGTCGCGATCGTCGCAGCCAGCACGATGGACTTCGTCGCCATGGAGAACCGTTCCCCGTCGGGCGACGCCGACGAACGCTCGACGGCGCGAGCGCCCGATGAGAACCGCTCGTTTCGGATGCCCTCCTCCACGTCAGATCACCCCTGCCTTCAGGAAGTGCTTCCTCATCAGACGCTTGCCCACGAGGGCTCCCAGGAATCCGGCGAACGCCGTGAGAGCGACTATGAACACGATCCATTCTGCATTCCCGTAGTACTTGAGGTACGCGTTCACGTACTCCTCGCCCATCATCCTCACTTCGGCAAGCTCTTGCAGGTACCCCTGAAGGTTGACCAGTATGGGGATGATCGACGACAGCGAGTACAGCGCGCTGAACGTCGCCCACGCCGCTACGATGCGGTTCGGCTTAGCCCGCTGCGCGGCCGTGCGCAGGAACAGCGCATCGATAGCCAAACCTCCCACCAGGTAGAACGGCAGCATGTACCACAGGTTTCCGAACATGAGGTACACCAGCGCCATCACGCACGCGTAGAACGCCGTGACGCCGAAGCGGTTCACCCTCATAACCATGAGCATGTACAACGGCGCAACCACCAAAACGTACGTCGCCGCCATGAACAGCATGGAGAAATCCACACCCAGCATGGTAACCGACCCCACCACGAACATGACGACGATCATCAAGGCGCTGAACAGCACCGCGGTGACGACCTCCTTGACGCCCCACATCTCGAACGCGGCCCCTTTGCGGGACTTCGACGTCTCATAAGGCGAATGTTCCATATCGACCTCTCTTTCCCATGCGTTTTGCATGTCTTGGTTCATCTGATGTTCCGGCACCGAACGCGCCGGATCGAATCCGAAGCGCTACTGCTCGCTGGCCAGCCGCCAACCGGCCGCCTGCTGGCGCTCGCGCCAAAACGACCGATACCGGCCGGGCACCTTCACCAGATCGCCGTGGGTTCCCTGCTGGGTGATGCACCCCTTCTCTAGGACGGCTATCTGATCTGCGGCGGCGATGGTGGACAAGCGATGGGCTATGGCGATGACCGTGCGATCGCGCGCCAACTCGTGCATAGCCTCCACGATGGCCGCTTCGTTTTCCGCATCGAGCGCGGCCGTGGCCTCGTCGAACAGCACGATGGGCGAGTCCTTCAGCAAAGCGCGCGCGATAGCGACGCGCTGGCGCTCTCCGCCCGAAAGGCGGCAGCCTCCCTCGCCCACGGGCGTGTCCCATCCCTGCTCCAGACGGGCGGCCACCTCGTCAAGGCGCGCGACGTGCGCGGCGCGGCGCACCTCCTCGGGCGTTGCGTCGGGGCGCCCCGCCAGCACGTTCTCCTCGATGGTTCCGTCGAACAGGTACACGTCCTGGAACACGAGGGATATCTGCTGCATGAGCTCGTCGGGACGCATGTCGCGCACGTCCACCCCGCCGATCGAAACGCTGCCCTCGGAAACGTCCCAGAAACGCGCGACCAACCGCGTCAGCGTCGTCTTTCCCGAGCCGGAAGGGCCCACTAAAGCGGTCAGGCTGCGCTCGGGGCACGTCAAGCTCACGCCTTGCAGCACCGGACGGGATTCCTCGTAGGCAAAGCCCACGCGATCGAACACCACGCTGGATCCGCAAGGAACGCGGGGGTTGCGGGTTTCGGGCAGAGGGGGCGTCTTCAATATCCCCTCGGACGCGTCCAGCGCGTTCTTCGCCACGCGCAGCGCCATCCCCTGCGACCCGATGAGCGTCAAAGGATCGACCAGCCTCAAGGAGAGCACCGCTACGAACACGTACGATGCCACGTCGATCTGGCCCCAGGCCAAAAGAGCCGTGGCCGTTGCGAACACGACGGCGAACACGACCTGGATCAGCATCGTGTAGCGCGCCACGGGTGCCGATGCCATGCGCAAGGTGGCAACCGTCGCCGCACGGTCCCGCTCGATGGCCTGCTGCAAAGCGTCCCAGCCCTCCACCGAACGCTTCGTCGCGCGCAAAACGGGCTGAGCGTGCGCGAACTCCAACACCCGGGCCGCCACTTCAGCGTTCGAGAGCTCCTCCTGCCTATGGCCTTCGCCTGCGGCCTTCGCCATGGCGCGCGAAGCCCACAGCAGCAGCGGAGCCGCAATCACGAACACCAGGCCGATGCGCCAATCCACGAACAGGAACAACACCACCACCGCAGCCGGCGTGGTGACGGCGATCACCATCTGGCGCAAAAACGTGCTAGGCACGTCCATGGCCATCTGCAGCTCCTTGGTGAGCAGAGCCGCAACCTGCCCCGAGCGCTCTTTCGTGAACCACCCCAGCGGCAGGCGCACGATATGGTCGCCCAAGGCGTCCTGCAGCGCATGGCAGATCTGCTCGATGCCGATATAGTAGCCGCGATTGTCCGCGAAAAAGCCGATCACGGAATGCAACAGCGCCAGCGCCGCAGCCAGCGCCACCAGATACCCCGCCGCAACGTAGTCGCCCGCTATCAGCGAGCGCAGCAGCGGAAGCAGCGCCACGTACACGGCCGCCTCCGCCAGGCCGCACAGCACGTACAGGAAAGCCTGCGTCTTCACGCCGGTCGGCCGCCCTACCAGATCGTCGATTTGGGTCGTTATCATCGTTCCTCGCTTTCGCGCGAATCGGCACCGTTCGGCTCCGCTTCGCCATCCGCTTCTTGCGGCCCCGCGGCCGCGCCGCGCATCGCGGCTCCTTCCACAAGTAGCGCCTTTTCCAGCGCATCCACCTGCTGAGATCGCCACAGTGCCGCATAATGGCCGTCGGCCGCCAGCAGTTCCTCATGGACGCCGCGCTCCACCACCTTGCCCCCGACCAGCACTAATATCTGGTCCGCATGCACGATGGTGTCCAGCCGATGCGCGATCACGACGGTCGTCCTGCCTTTCGCCAACGCGTTCAGCGCTTTTTGGATGGCCGTCTCGTTCTCAGGATCCGCATGGGCGGTCGCCTCGTCGAGCACGAGAATAGGCGCATCTTGGACGATGGCGCGCGCGATGGCCACGCGTTGCGCCTCGCCGCCCGACAGATCCGAGCCTTCGCTTCCCAGCACCGTGTCGTAGCCTTGCGGCAACTCCATTACGCGATCGTGAATCTGGGCCTGGCGCGCGGCGGCCTGCACCTGCTCGTCGGTGGCACCGGGACGGCCCAAACGGATGTTGTCCGCGATGCTCGCTCGCAAAAGCATGCTGTCCTGGAACACCACGGCAACACGCGAAAGCACCTCGCCGGAGGCCATCTGGGGAAGCTCCGTTCCGTTCATGCGCACCGACCCTGAAACGGGATCCCAGAAGCGAGGGATCAAGCGGGCGAGCGTCGTCTTGCCGCTGCCCGAATCTCCCACGAGGGCCGTCACCGTTCCCGGCTCCAACGCGACGTCGACGTCTTGCAGCACGAAAGGCAGGTTCTCGCCGTACGCGAACGCCACGCCCTCGAACTCCATGCACACGGGTCCTTCGGCCGCCGGGCGAGGCCGCTCGGGTTCGGCCAACGGAGCCACGTTGAGAACGGAGGCCAGATGGTCGGCGGCCTGCAGCGACATCTGCAGCATTCGAATGCTTCGAAACAGGTTGACCAGCCCCGCGGGAATTCCCACGCCCAACACCAGAAAAGGGACGCACCGCTCCAAAGGCAAAACGCCGTTCGCGACGAAGGCCAGCGTTGCAGCCAGCAGAACCACCAGCATTGCTCCCGGCGAGAACAAGGCCGACACCCAGCTGAACGCGTTGCCATTGCGCTTCGTCCACACATAGCACGCTTTCGCCAGCTCCTCGGTAGCCGCCCGGTACCGTGCGCCCGCACGGCTTCGGGAACCGAAGGTCTTGATGACGGCGATGCCCTCCACCATCTCCACCGCAGCGGAGGAAACCTCCACCATCGCTTCGTTGAACCTCTTGTTGAGAGGACCGAAATCCCTCATCATGAACGGCCACGCAACGCCTATCACCACGACGAAGTACGCCACCAGAAGAAGGGCGAAGCGAACGTCCACCGTGAACAGGTACACCAAGGGGATCAAGGGCGAGAGCAGCGCGGCGGTCACGTCGACCGGCGCATGCCCGACCGATTGATGCAGGTTGAGAACGTCATCGGTGGCAGCTTGCTTCACCTGCGCCGAGCTGTTGTCGTTGAACCATCCCAGCGGAATCTTCCCCAAGTGCTCTATCAGCACGGTGCGCACGTGAACGCGAAAATCGGCGTCGGCGTAATGACAGCGGCCGGTGGCCATGCTGAACAGCATCCTTCCCGCCGCCGCGCCCGCGACGGCGACCAGAACCCACATCGCCAGCACGTCGGACGGGGGAACGCCTTCCGTGATGGACAGCTGGGCAACGCGCGCGATTGCGAGATAGGGGACGAACTCGCACGCCGACGACAAGGCCGCGATGGCGACGTTGCCTATGATCCTCCCTTTCACCGGCTCGATCAGACGCAGATACGTGCGCCGAGCGGCGGCACTGTCGACAGATTCCATAAGCGGCACTCTTTTCTCTCTCGGAAACAGGGGCGGCGGCGGAGCAAGCCGGCCGATGTGCAGATGTTAGCCATAGCTAACTTCAAGAAATGATTTTGGGGATTTCACCACATAATCTACATACATTCTTATTCCGCACTTGCATGAGTCGGAAACAACAAGTAAGTTAGACATGGTTAACATATAGCGAGCAGACCCGCTCCCGACGTTCGGGCGGCTTATGCCCGACAAGGAAAGCGAGGAAACTCATGGCTCGACAGGTTCTACAGCAAGACAAACGCGCGCTCATGCTCACGCAAACGCCCGGCAAGCTCATGATGTCGCTCAGCCTGCCTGCCATCGTCGGCATGGCGGTCATCGGGCTGTACACGTTCATGGACGCCGTGTACGCAGGACAGCTTATCGGGATGGAGGCCATGGGAGCCGTGGCCGTGGCCTACCCGTTCACGTTCATCAATTCCGGCGGCGCTTCGATGATCGGCATGGGGTCGGCCTCGGTGCTGTCGCGCGCCATCGGCGCGAAAGACCAGCGCACCATCGACCAGGTGATGGGCAACCTCGTGGTCATGAACCTGGTGCTGTCGCTCACCGTCACGATCGTCGGCACGGTGTTCGCGCGCCCGCTGCTGGCCCTCACCGGCGCACAGGGGCAGGTCCTCGACCTGGCCGAATCCTACCTGCGCATCATGCTCGTCGGCAGCCTGTTCGTGAACTTCGCGCAAAGCTCGAACATGGTCATGCGCGGCAAAGGCGAGCTGGCGCGGGCCATGGCCATCATGGGAGGAGGCGCCGTCCTCAACATGGTGCTGGCCCCTCTGTTCATCCTGGCCCTGCGCGACCAAGGGCTCGGCATCCAGGGGGCGGGCTGCGCCACGGTGATCACGCAGATGATCCAAGCGGGCGTCATGCTGTGGTGGTTCGTCAAGCGCGAGAAGACGGCGCGTATCGTCCGCGTGGCCGTTTCGCCCGCGATACTCCCCGAAGTGCTGAAGGTGGGCGCGTCCGCCATGCTCATGCAGGTGCTCGTGCTGGTACAGCAAGCCATCGCCTACCGCGCGGCCGCCGCATGGGGCGGCGCGGAATGGCAGGTGCTGCTGGGAGCTGCGCTGCGCATCCAGGCGTTCGCCTTCATCCCTTTGTGGGGCATGAGCAACGGCCTGCAGCCCGCGGCCGGAACGAACTACGGCGCCGGACTCTACGGTCGCGTGCGCAAGCTGACGATCGTCTTCTGCCTGGGCTCGATGGCGCTGGCGCTGCTGTTCTGGGTACCCGCGATGCTGGCGCCGGAAGCCACGCTGTCGCTGCTCGTCTCCGACCCGGCCGTCGCCGCGATGGGCGCCGACGATTTCAGGGTGTTCTTCTCCACCTACCTGGTTGCAGGCCCCATGGTCATGGGCATCACGCTCTTGCAAGCGCTCGGACAAGGCGGCAAGGCGGCGATCCTCACGTTCGCGCGACCCGTGGCTCTGTTCGTCCCACTCGTGCTGATCCTGCCGAACGTCGCAGGGCTCGGCATCCACGGCGTATGGGCCGCATCGGCCCTGTCCGACGGCGTCATGATCGTGGTGGCGGCGTTCATGGTGGCAAGCGTGATCCGCAACCTGGGAAAGGACGAAGGCTCCGCAGCTGACCGCGTGACCATGGAAGAGGAAGCCGCCCGAGCCTAGCGGGCCGGCGCGCCGCCCTCTTGCCGCTGCCGTCTTGCTCGTGCATCATGCAGGCGTTACCCTCGAAGAGCTGGCAGCGCAACGGTTCTGCGCATACGGCATCACGAGCAAACCGCCCGATGTTTCACGTGAAACATCGGGGTTCGCACGCTGCCCCGTCGCCTCGTTCAGCCGCAAACCTTTCCGAGCACGCATGCAAGCCCGTCTATGTCGACCGGTTTCGCCACATGGGCATCCATGCCCGCATCGAGCGCGGACTTCACATCTTCGGCAAATGCGTTGGCCGTCAGCGCGACGATCTTCACTTCTTCCGAGCGGGCGCTGCTGCAAGCGCGCAGAGCGCGCGCTGCCTCGTAGCCGTTCATCACCGGCATCATCACGTCCATGAACACCGCATCGTAATATCCTGCCGGGTGCTTCGAGAATGCATCGATCGCCTTTTCGCCGTTCTCGGCCCACTCCACTTTCGCGCCGCGGCAGCCGAGAAGCTCTATCAATATCTCAGCGTTCAGCTCGTTGTCCTCGGCCAGGAGAAACCTCTTGCCCTCGAATCGATAGGAGGTGCTCTCCGGCACGACTTCAAGCGGCGGACAAGCATCCGCCGACGAGACGACGCGAAGTTCCAATGTCACGCGAAACGAGCTGCCTCGTCCTTTTTCGCTGTCGACCTCGACAATGCCGCCCATGGCGTCGATCAGCGCCTTCGTTATGGACATCCCCAACCCGGTTCCCTGTATCCGCGCGATAGACACCTCTTCGCTGCGCTCGAACGGATCGAAAATACGCTCGACGAATTCCGGCGACATGCCCATGCCGTTGTCGGTTATCGTGAAAGCAACGCTCGCATAGCTGGGCCGCGTTTTCGCCAGCTCCTGCACGACGAGGGCTATGGAGCCGCCCTCCTGCGTGTACTTCACCGCATTGGACGCAAGGTTCAAAAGGATCTGGCTTATGCGCAGCTCGTCTCCCGAGAACGCCTTATGCTTCATCTTCGAGCGATCGATGCGCAGCTCTTGACTCTTCGCCTGAGCCTGAGGACGGATGATGGCCTCTACCCCGCCCACGACGTCATCGATGTCGAACCGACGCTCCTGAAGCTCCATCTGCCCGCTTTCGATGCGCGACATGTCCAGAACGTCGTTTATAAGCTCCAGCAAATGACGAGACGACGCGGTGATGGCATCGAGGCAACCGGCTATCTTCTCGCTGGCCTCGCCGCTTTCCCGTGCGATCTTCGTCATGCCCACGATGGCGTTGATGGGCGTGCGTATGTCGTGCGACATGTTCGCAAGGAACTGGCTCTTCGCCTCGTTCGACGATCGTGCGATATCGAGCGCCTGCTCGAGCATCAAACTTCCTTTTTGCTCGTTCGTGCGATCGGACAGCACCAGCACGTACTTATCCACCCCTTTGATGGATTCCCGGTACAACGTTTCCTGGTACCAGCGACGCTCTCCTGTGCGCGCTTGAATGCGCTCGCGAAACACTTGAAGGCACTCGCCCTCTTCCAACGACGCAATGTCATCGATTCGAGGGTCGGACGATGGATCGGCCGCCGAATCCGACAGCGCTCGTATGTTGTTCTTCACCGCTTCGACCGACACGCCCAAAAGCTTCTCCACATTGGGACTGACGTATTCGACCTCGTACGCATCGGGAGAGAACATAACGTAGATATCGTCGGCATTGCGCACCAGCATGCTGAACAGCTGCTCGCGGCTCTCGATGGCCAGCTCCTTCGCATCAGCCCGGCGCCGCACGCGGCGAAGCAGGGTCAGCAAACCCGCCAACCCGAAGATGCGCGTCCAGCGCGCATTCGGCGCTCGCTTCATGCGTCAGCCAATCTCTGAGCCATCGACATCCCCTCGATCAAACCGACCTGCCTGAGTGCAGAAATTGTTATACCTGATCAAACATAGCCTTATTGCATGCGGTGTCAGAGTATAGCACCCTATTGGGAAGGAGGTAAACCGTCGGAGCCCGCCGCGGTCCTAGGGCACGATCGTGCGGTCGACGTCAATCATACCCGCCCTCTCGAGAAACGCGAGCACGGACTGGAGCATAAGGCGGTAATACGCGGTCATCGATTGGGAGAACCCCTCGTCGTCGGCTCTGCGCGCCTGCCCGAGAGCGATGCTTTCGAGAGACGAGAGAGCGGACGCGCTTTCTCGCGAAGCCGCGAACAGCGTAAGGAAGGCTCCCCAGCGCAGCAAATCGTTCAGCTCCCGCAGAATCGTCTGCAATGCGCAAGGCTCCGTGCATTCGATCAAACCCGTTATGAGAGCCTTCGACACCGCCCAATCCCCCTCCTCGACCGCGAGGGCGCGTTCCGCAGAAGAGGCCACCTCCTCCGCATGACCTTGCACGCGGCTCAATGCAGCAGGCAGCACGGCGCACATCATCTGCGCCGCATGGACGTACGTGCCCACATCTCTCTTGAACGAGTGATCTTCCAGCCAGCGCTCGCTGAACGTCGCATTGCCCAACTGCACGCGCGTGCCCAACCCGTTGACGGTGCGCGCGACGCCTATGACGTTGAGCGCGCCGTACGCTTTCTGCACCGTGGAAGCGGAGACTCCATACTGCGCCGACAGCTCGGCGATGGAAGGAAGCAGCTGGCCGTCAACGAATTCCCCCCGAACGATGCGTTCCACAAGATTGCGAGCTATTTGTCCGTGCACGAATTCCAACCCGGCCTTCGCATTCCACGCGTACCCGAACGATCCGATGTCCACGGCGGGGGCATATGCGTTCTCGAGCGCGTCGAAATACGCCCCGACGCGCTGCGCGACGCCGCGATACATGCAACCGAACCGATACTGCACCTCATCAGCATCGCGCAAAAGCAGAGAGGAGAACATCCACGTCATCAAACCCCCGTCGACGTCGACCGCACGCGAGGCAAAAGGGCTTTCGAAACCCGGAACCACCGGCACCAGACCGATGCGCTCCAAGCTTGCGAAGCACGACGTGAACAACGGGTTGCCTGCCTTTGCCACCAGGCCGTGCAAAACAATCGATGCGTGCGATATGCGCCACCCTTCCGATACGCCAGAGCGATCAACGCGCTTCGCATCCTGAGCCAAAGCGAAAAGATCCTCGTCAGAGCAGCATCGAGCGGCTAAGTGGAACAACGGGGGCATGACCAGTTCGAGGGTTCTGTAGCAATCGGCAACCACCTCGCGACGCGCCAGCAGCGCACGGATGCGACCGTCATCCGCGTCATCGGCCGGACGGTACGCCACGACAGCGCGCTTTCGCTCCTCCACGACAATGTACCCGTCGGCCTTCAAAGCACGCTGCACGTCGCGGATGGTTCTGATGCCCACCCGAAATCGATCGCACAAGTCGTGCAGCGACGGCAACGCGTCGCCATAGCGCAGCGCTCCCTGCTCGATGTCGCTGACAAGCTGACGATACACGTACTCGAATAAGGTGGCTTTCTTTTCCAAACCTCTCCTTCGCCGCTTCCATGATGCGGTATTGTACCGCGGCGGCTACCAATCAAGCAGATTGCTTATCGAATGAAGCAGAAAATATTTTATCGGATATCTAATGAAATCCCCGGTCAAACAGCTGCTACGACAACGAGAGGAAGCAAACGAGCACCGATGTCGATTCACCATGCTAAACGTGGTTGACATTAAATGTTTTACCGTCTAAACTACTGGAAGTCGTCATAATTTGACGAATTCACGGGGAATGTTAGGACATGGTGTTGATGTTTGAGCTGAACGTCAAATCCTACATCAAGCGGAACCCACGCTTACGCCAAGCGAAGATGGGTATGCTCATGAGCAAATGGGCTTGGAACCGCAAAGTCTGCCCCCGCCAGTTCAAGCGCTTCTTCTCCAGCTTCACGTTGCCGAAGACTTCCGCGCTGTTCGCCTCGTTCTTGAATACTCGCCGCGTTGCGTATTCCTCCGCAAACTACGGAGACGCCTCGGCAACCAAGCTCTTCATCTTCCTTTCCTAAGTTGGTGCCCCTCGGGGGAAGTGCGCCCTTCGTCGGGTCGCGCTTGCCTTGTATCGTTGTGCCCGAAGTAAGGAGAGAAAGGGGGTGAAGGCAGGACGTTGACGTCCTACCTTCCCGGAGGATCTCCGGATGCCCCTAACAACCGATCCTTCTCACCAGATCGTTGCCAAAAGTATACGAACACCAGCCGATCTCAGCAAGAGTTCGGCAAGCGGTCGCATATTTTCCTCCGATCTCCTATCGGTAGTTAGGTTCCGCATCCCGCCTCCCGGAAGGCGACGCGAAAGTCGAGGGCACGGCTCAGCGTCACTCCACTGAACATCGTTTTCACCAGGACCGCCTCATAGCGGCCAGGGCGAAGCACGGTCTGCGGTGGATATCGATCCGCAAGAATCGTAACTGAATCGCGGACGGTCCCTGCGACCGAACGCACACAGGAGGTAAACATGGCTACCACTACAGCCAAAAAGAAGGGGATCCACTTCGCATGGTTCGTCCTCATCGGCGTTCTGCTGATGATGGGTCTGTGCCGTGGCGGCATCAACAGCGGCATGGGCTTGTTCTTCCAGCCTATCAGCGCCGACATGCACATCGGCGTGGGCGAAGTGGCAATGATGTCGTCCATCTCGGCATTGATCACTATGTTCTGGAGCCCGTTCGCGGGTCGCCTGCTCGACAAGTTCGACATCCGCATCATCACCGTAGTCGCCGTCGCCATCCAGGCGGGCTGCTTCGCCGCGCTGTCGCTGGTCGACGCAGTGTGGGGCTTCTACGCGCTGGCCGGCATCATGGCGTTCGGCTCGGTGTTCGCCACGCAGCTGGTGGGTCCCATGATGATCAACCGCTGGTTCAAGGATAAGAACGGCCTGGCCATGGGCATCATGATGAGCTTCGTGGCCATCTGCTCCGCCGTTCTCTCGCCGGTCGTCGCCTCCATCATCGCATCGAACGGCTGGCGCATGGGCTATATCGTGCTGGGCGTGCTCGCGCTGGTTATCGTGATCCCGGCCGTGCTCATCTGGTTCCGCACGCCCGAGCAGAAGGGGCAGCTGCCCCTCGGCGCCACCGAGGCCGACATCGAAGCCGCCAAGAACGCCGATCCGAAAGCCGCCGCCGAGGCCGCGAAGAACCTGCCGGGCCTCACGTCCAAGCAAGCGCTGAAGACCCCCACGTTCTGGTTCTTCTTCATCTTCATGGTGCTGCTCACCGGAACGCTGGCGTTCGCCTCCATCGTTCCCACCCTGGCTATCGAAGCTGGTTTCGATACCGTGACCAGCGGATTCGCTATGACGGCGTACATGATCGGCACGGCTATCGCCGCCGTCGTGTTCGGCACGATCTCCGACAAGCTGGGCCCCCTCAAGGCCACGATGGTGGCGTGCGCGTGCGGTTTCATCGCCCTCTTGGGCCTCATCTTCTTCCGCACGAACCTGTACATGTTCTTCGGCTCGCTGTTCTTCTACGGCTGCCTGTCCGCCACGCTGGGCGTCATCGGCCCGCTGGTGCTAGGCACGCTGTTCGGCCAGAAGGAATTCGGCTCCATCTACGGCATCGTCATGATGGCCACCGGCATCGGCTCCATGATCCTCATCCCGGCGTACGGCTTCATCTACGATGCGACGGGCAGCTTCACGCCCGCCCTCATCATGATCTTCTGCTTCATCGTCGTCTGCCTGATCTCCATGATCATGGCCTTCAAGACCGGCAAGAAGGTTCAGGCCATGTGGATGCCGAAGGCGTAAATCAGACGCGCCACCCGGCGCTTTGCGCGGAATGCGCTGCGCGCCACCCGTTTGGTTCCACTGCGGGGCACGAGCCCCGCAGCCGGCGGGCACCGGAAACAACCGGACCGCCCGTCACACTACAGTCCTTTTGAAAGAGGAGGAAACACATGGCTCTGAAACTTCTGGAAGGCATGAAGGTCATCGAGATCGCCGCGTTCATGGCGGCTCCGATGGGCGGACGCATCCTGGGCGAATGGGGCGCCGACGTCATCAAGGTCGAGCCTCCCACCGGCGACAGCAACCGCGGCATCGGCCTTGCCCGCCATATCTACAACGGCGACCAGGCCGGTTGGGACTCCATCAACTCCTGCAAGCGCTGCATCACGCTCGACACCCGCAAACCCGAAGGGCTGGCCATCCTCAAAGAGATGCTGAAGGACTGCGACGTGTTCCTCTCGCATCTGCGACCGAAGGATTCCAAGAAGCTGGGTCTGGACTACGAGAGCCTGTCGAAGATCAATCCGAAGATCATCTGCGGCAACACCTCCGGCTACGGCACCAAGGGCGAGTGGGCTCCCCGCGGCGGGTTCGACGCGGCCTCCTACGCCGCGCGTGCAGGCTACGACTTGGACTGCCCCATCAAGGGCGACAACCCGATGATCCCGTACTTCGGCTTCGGCGACATCCCCACGGGCACCTATCTGGCCATGGCCGTGCTGGCCGCCTACATCGAGCAGCAGCGCACCGGCAAGGGTCAGGAAGTGAACGTGGCCCTCATGCACGCCGGCATGTGGAGCGTGGGCGTCCCCATCGTGACCGCCGCCTACGGCGACGAGTACCCCACGGATCCGAACTCCGTGCTGCCCCTGGCCCGTCCGTACATGTGCTCCGACGAGAAGGCCATCGCCCTGATGGGCCTGCAGTGGCACAATTCCTGGCCTGAGTTCGTGCATGCCTTCGGCATGGACGAAGACCTCATCGCCAAGTGGCCCGACTATCAGACCGCGCTGGCCGCTTCTGCCGAGATCACGCCGATCATCACCGAGGTGCTGGCCAACGTCACGCGCGACGAGGCCATCGAGAAGCTCATGACCACCGATATCCCGTTCGACCTCTGCCAGCATTTCGCCGACCTGCAGGATGACCAGCAGGCTTGGGACGCCGGGTTCTTCCAGGGCATAGATTATCCTTCCGGCAAGCACATCGGCATCGTCAAGGCTCCGGCCATCTTCTCGTCGGGCGAGGCCGAGTTCGGTCCCTCCGGCTATCCGGGCGAGTACACCCGAGAGGTGCTCAAGGAATACGGTTTCGACGACGCGAAGATCGACGAGCTGCGCGAGCAGGGTCTCGTGACCGAAGAGGATCAATGGGACAAGGATCAGTACAACATGGAGAAGCTGATGGCCCAGGCCGCAGCCGCCAAGAAGAAGGCCGAGTAACTGCTGAGACGCCGTTAGTGGAAAGCGGATCGCCAGCTGCGACGGCGATCCGATGAAGTACCGTTTTCAACCGCGCGGATACCGGTGATCCGCGATCCGCGCAAAACAACCGCCAAGGAGGCACAGAAATGATCGATTTCTCTAAGACCGAGGAACAGGAACTGCTCATCGAAAGCATCAAAGAGCTTCTCGAGCGCGAGATGCCGGCCGAAAAGGAGCGCGAATGCTATCGCAACGGCGAGTTCCCCTGGGATGCTTGGAAGGCCATGGCCGAGGCCGGCTTCACGGGCTTGGGCCTGCCTGAAGAAGTGGGCGGCACCGACGTCGACCTCATGACGGTGGCCCTGGCCAACTTCACCATCTCCCGCTACGGCGGCCCGCTTGCCGCGTTCTACTCCATGGGCATGCCCACGATGTACGACGTGTGCGAGTTCGGCACGCCCGAGCAGATCGAGAAGTACGTGAAGCCTTACATCGCGGGCGGGGCGCCGCTGGCCCTGGGCATCTCCGAGCCCTCCACCGGCTCCGACGTGGCCGGCATGCAGACGTCCTACGCGTGGGACGGCGACACCGCGGTCATCAACGGCGGCAAGCACTACACCACCTGCGGCATGGAAGCTCCGGCCATCATCGTCATCGCCAAGGATCCGACGGTTGACAACGTCCATCGCGGTGCGACGATGTTCTTGGTCGATCGCGACACCCCCGGTGTGACTATCAACAAGCTTCCCAAGATGGGCCACGAGAACGCCCCCACCAGCATCTGCGAGGTGTTCCTGAACGACGTGCGCGTGCCCCGATCGGCTATCCTGGGCGTCGAGCACAACGGCTTCATGCAGACCATGGCGAACTTCACCCGCGAGCGCATCGCCAACGTGTCCGGCGTCATCGCCACGGCGGTCAATGCGTTCGAGGATGCCTGCGCCTACGCCAACCAGCGCGAGCAGTTCGGCCAGCAGATCGGTCGCTTCGAGCTGGTGCAGGAGATGATCATGGAAATGTCCTGCAAGATCGAGAACATGATGAACATGCTGTACAAGCTGTGCTGGCAGGCCGATCAGGGCCAGGACGTGCGCATCCTCGCCGGCATGGCCAAGTACTACTGCTCCAAGGCCACCTGCGAAGTGGTTGACGACGCCATCCAGGTGCTGGCAGGTATCGGCGTGGTGGGCGACCATCGTGTGGGCCGTTACTACATCGACATCCGCAGCGCCCGCATTGCCGGCGGTTCCGACCAGGTCATGGTGTTCAACACCGCTCCGCAGATCCTCAAGCGCTACCGGTAAGACGACAGAACGAGCAAGGGGCGGGCTGACGAAAGCCTCGCGTCCGCCCCGTTCAACGCACATGAGGAAACGGGCAGCGCTTGCTGCTGCAGAAGGAGGTGAGTAACGCGATGGATCGATGTGACGGCATACCGATTGACAGGGTTGCTTTTTCGAAACAGCTTCAACAGCTTGCCGAAAAGTGGGGGGACGAGACGGCTCTCGTCGATGTCTCCCGCGACGGATCGGAACGGGCGTTGTCTCGTCGAGAGCTGTTCGAGGCGATCGAGAAGGTCGCCTGCCATCTCAATGATCGAAACGTTCAACAGGGAGATTACGTCGTCATAGCCCTTCCCAACGGTTACGAGAACGTCGTTGCGACGCTTGCCGCCTGGCAGCTGGGAGCGTGTTGCGTATTCATGTCCCCCAAGGGAACCGATGAAGAACGCAACCATATACACGCGCTGTTCGAGCGCAAGCTGCTGATATCGACATGGGATTGCGACGACGAGGATTGCATATCGCAGCAAGACGTGCGGAACTGGATCCGAGGAGAGTTCCCCCATGGAGCCGAGATCCTGCCGTTCTTCGCCTGCGAGCCCTCGCGGGCTATCCCGACGGGAGGGTCGTCGGGAAAACCCAAGCTCGTCGTGCAAAAAGTCAGGCCGGCCTACTGCGAGATGGATCTGTCGGCTTGGACGGCGATGACGGGGCAGACCCCTTGGTCGAAACAGCTTATCCCCGGTTCCCTGTTTCACAACCTGTACAGCAATGCCACGTACATCGGACTGTTCTTCGGGCAGACCGTGTACCTCATGGAACGCTTCGACGAAGGACAGGCGCTCGAGCTCATCGAAAAGCATGGGATTCAATTCATAGGCTTGGCTCCCACGATGATGGACAGGATGATGCGCCATCCTTCCTTCCAAACCAGAAACCTGGAAAGCCTGGAGGCCGTGTTCCACAGCGGCGGCCCCTGCCCCGACAAAGTAAAGCTTGCCTGGATCGAGCGCGTCGGCGCGAGAAAAGTGTACGAGATGTACGGCGAGACCGAGATGATCGCAAGCACGTTCATACGAGGCGAAGAATGGCTGCAGCACCGCGGCAGCGTGGGACGCCCCTTCGGTTGCGAGCTGCAGATACGCGACGAGGAGGGTCGGGCGCTTCCCTGCGGCGAAGTAGGCGAGATATTCGGCAAGCCGGCTATGGGGCTTTCCGCAAAGTACGTGGGGCCGCAATCCATCAAATCCGAGGAAGACGGGTTCTTCAGCGTCGGCGACCTCGGTTGGCTCGACGAGGAAGGCTTCCTGTACATCTCCGACCGTCGTTCGGACATGATCGTGACCGGCGGGAAGAACGTGTACACCGCCGAGGTGGAGAACGCCATTTTCGACTATCCCGGTATCTCCGACGCTGTGGTTATAGGCATTCCCGACCAGCAATGGGGTCTTAGGGTGCATGCGATTCTCGAGATCGAAGGCGCGGAAAGCGAGTTTTCGACGGATGGTCTCAAAGAATTCCTCCACACCAAGCTGAGCGGATACAAATGCCCGAAGACCTACGAAATCGTACAGGACATGCCTCGCAACGAAATGGGGAAAATCCGGAGACGCGAACTGATAGAGCAACGTGTGTCCAGCTTATCCGAACGCGAACCCGGAACGAAAGCGTGAGAAAGCGATGCAAGAGTCGCATCGCGAAGATTAAAGAAAGGGAGTTTCATTATGGCAGAACGAGAGCTGAAGGCGACCTTGGCCGAAAAGCGCGACGGCGTGGGCATCATCACGCTGAACCGGCCTGAGAAGCTGAACGCCATCAATCAGGACATCATGGACGACCTGTACTACCTGTTCGACGCGTACGAGGAGGATCCCGAGGTCCGCGTCATCGTGCTGACCGGCGGCGACGGCAAGGCCTTCTGCGCCGGTGGCGACATCGAGGGCGAGATCCAGATGGACGTCGTGGGCTCGTACCATGGCGGCATCGAGGGCAACCGCCTGAACACCCGCATCGAGAAGTGCCGCATTCCCGTCATCGCCGCTATCAACGGCTTCTGCCTGGGCGGCGGCTTCGAGATGGCGCTCGCGTGCGACATTCGCCTCGCTTCCGAGCGCGCACGCATCGGCCTGACCGAAGTGAACATGGGCGTCATCCCGGGCTCTGGCGGCACCCAGCGCCTGCCCCGCCTCATCGGCCCCAGCCGTGCGAAGCTGCTCATGATGACGGGCAACCACTACAAGGGCGAGGCTGCGCTGGCCATGGGCCTGGTGGACATGGTGTTCCCGGCCGAGGAGCTGCTTGACGCAGCCGTGAACATGGCCAAGGAGATGGCCGCGAAGCCGCCGCTGGCGCTCGAGTACGTGAAGTGGGCCGTGAACGAGGGCATGCAGATGGATCTCGACCGCGCGCTGCTGTTCGAATCGGCCTTGTTCGCCCACTTGTACAGCACCGAGGATCAGAAGGAAGCGATGTCGGCATTCCTGGAGAAGCGCCCCACGCGTCCCTTCCAGGGCAAGTAGGAAACGCGGCTCATCCGCAAAGGGCGGGAAGGCCGCAACGACATGCCCGCCCCGGCGGAGCCCCGCGCTCCGCGAAACATGATTTTGAAACAGCTGCGCGCATGAGGCCGCAGCGAGTGAAAGGAACGAGCAATGTCTGATTTGAAGCTTCTTGATGGCGTCAAAGTCGTCGACATGTCCGCGTTCGTCGCGGCACCGATGGCCGCCGAGATCCTGGCCGAATACGGTGCGGACGTCGTTCGCATCGAACCGCTGACCGGCGACGGCATCCGCGGCTCGGGCATGACGCAGAACATCTACAACGGCGACGCCCCGCTGTACGACGCCATCAACGGCAACAAGCGCCACATCGCGGTGAACACGCGCACGGCGGAGGGCATGGGCGTGCTGTGGAAGCTGCTGGAGACGGCCGACATCTTCATCTGCCACATGCGCGAGAAGGATATGGTCAAGCTGGGCATCGACTGGGATACGCTGCATGCGAAGTTCCCGGCGCTGATCTATGCCAACACCACCGGCTACGGCAGCACGGGCCCGCTGGCCAGCCGCGGCGGCTTCGACATGATCGCCTACGCCACGCGCACGGGACTCACCACCGACGTGGTTCCCGAGGGCGCGCATCCCTACATGCCCTACCAGGCGCAGGGCGACATCCCCACGGGCCTGTACCTGTCCATCGGCATCATGGCCGCGTACATCAACCGCCTGCGCACGGGCCTGGGCGACCAGGTGTCGTGCAGCCTGTACGGCTCCGGCATGATGAGCGCGATGGTGCCCATCCTCTCCGGCCAGAAGCCCTACAACAACCTGTGGCCGAAGGGCCGCGAGAACGTCCTTCCGTTCTCCTGCATGTACCGCGGCTCGGACGACCGCTGGATCATGGTTGCCGGCCTGCAGTGGCATAAGGACTGGCCGCGCTTCGTGGCGCGCCTGGGCCTCGACCCCGAGCTGGTGACGAAGTACCCCGACTACATGACCGCGCTGGCCAAGTCCAACGAGATCATCCCCATGCTGGACGAGTTGTTCGCTACCAAGACCGTGCAAGAGTGGAGCGACATCCTCACCGAGGAAGACATCCCCAACGACATCTGCCTGAAGTTCAGCGAAGTCGCCGACGATCCCGCGGTGCTGACCGGCAACCTTATGAAGGAAGTCGAGATGCCCAGCGGCGAGGTCATCAAGATGCCGCGCACCCCGGTCTACTTCCGCGAGGCCGGCGCTCCCGACCCGGTCGTTGCTCCCACCGTGGGTGCCGACACCGAGGTCGTGCTGAAGGAATGCGGCTACACCGACGAGGAGATCAAGAAGATGGCCGAGGAGAAGGTCGTCGGCCTGGGCGACACCTGGGATCGCTCCATGTACGTCATCAAGTTCTAACTGCATCACGAAACGATTTCGCGGGTCGCACGGAGCATCGCGCGCGACCCGCGCATCGGAACAAGAAGCGCAACCAACTGAGGAGGAGTCAGAATGCTGCAAGCACCTTTGTATTTCGAAGACGTCGAGGTCGGCTACAAGTTCCAGTCCCCCGGCGGCCGCACCATCACGAACGCCGAAGTGGTGAACTTCGCGCAGATCACAGGCGACTACAACCTGGTTCATCTGGACCACGAGTTCGCGAAGACCGGCATGTACGGCGAGAACATCGCCCACGGCGCCCTTACGCTGACGCTGGCCGGCGGCATGTTGAAGCGCACCGAGTTCTGGTCGGCCACGGCCGAGACGCTGGGAGACCTCACGGGCTTCAAGCACGTGAAGTTCATGGCCCCGGTGAAGTTCAACAGCACCATCCACCTGGAGTGCGAGATCACGGACAAGACGGACAACGGCGACGGCACGGGCACCATCGAGCTGGCCGTGCATGGTATCGACCAGGACGGCACGCTGGTTCTGGACAACGTGCGCTACTACAACATCGCCAAGAAGAACTAGCCCTCGCCCGCCATCATCCTGAAGGAGGAATTCAACATGAACGAGCAACTGCAAGCTGCTTTCGACAAGAAGTTCAAGGACACCTGGTTCTTCGAGGACGTGCCGCTGAACCATGCGACCCCGGCCACCACGGGCCGCACCATCACCGAAGCCGACATCCTCAACTTCGCCGGCATCTCCGGCGAATGGGCGCCCATCCACATGGATCTCGAGTATTGCAAGGCCCACGGCCATGACTCCGTGCTGGCTCAGCACATGCTGATCTATACGTTCACGCCGTCCATCAACCCGTCCGATCCCATGATGGCGAAGATGAACAACTCCATTCTTGCGACCAAGGGCACGAAGAACTGGAAGTTCTTGAAGATGCCGGCCGTGGGCGACACCGTGTACACCACGTCCGAGATCGTCGCGAAAGACGACAACAAGCCCGAGCGCGGCGTCATCATCATCCAGATGTCGATGATCGACCAGAACGGCGACGTGCTGCAGACCGGCGAGTACCACCTCGTCGTAGCCAAGAAGATCTTCTTCGAGAAGCAGTTCGAAGCTGCCGCCGCCAAGGCGCAGCAGTAGCACCCCGCTCGCCCGTTGCCGCGGCCTTGGAGGGAGGGTCGCGGCAACGCCCGCGGGCATGGACATGCCGGTCAAACGGGAACTGACCCTTGTCATCCTGAGAGAAGCACCGCAGGCGCGAAGTCGAAAGATCCCGTGCGGCGCCAGCCGCAGCACTCCCTGTTAACGCAGCACGGGATCTTTCGACTTCGGCTTACGCTCGGAACGACAGGCAAGCAGTTTGCCCGGCATGTCCATGCCGCAGAACGGCAGGACGATAGGAGAAGAAAGGAAAGGCATCCATGAACATCATTGTTCCTATCAAGGTGCTGGCCGACGATCAGGACATCGTCGTAGCCGCCGACCGGAGTCTGGACGACTCGAAAGCCCATCGCATCGTGTCCACGTACGACCTGAACGCCATCGAGGCCGCCGTGCAGCTCGCCTCCGCCCACGCGGACTCGAAAGTCGTCTGCGTGTCGGTCGCCGACGCGAAGGCCGACGACTCCAAGCTGAAGAAGGGCATTCTCGCCCGCGGCGTGGACGAGCTGGTCATGATCGCCGACGACGCCTGCGCCGACCTCGACGCCCACGCGACGGCCGCCATGCTGGCGCGCCTTGTAGACGGGCTGGACGCCGCCGACCTCATCGTGTGCGGCGACGGCTCCGCCGACAACTACGCGCAGCAGGTGGACGTGCAGCTGGCCGATGCGCTGGGCCTGCCCGTGGTCACCGCCGTGTCCGCCGTGTCGGTGGAGGGCGCCGTCGCCACGTGCGACCGCATGCTGGAGACCCAGTTGCAGACCGTGCAGGTGGACTTGCCCGCCGTGATCAGCGTGGTCCCCGACATCGCGCTGCCCCGCATCCCCGGCATGAAGGACATCCTCGCCGCCGGCAAGAAGCCGTCCTCCGTGAACGCCGCTTCCGATGTGGAGGCCGCGGTCGTCGACGTCGTGGAGACCAAGGCGCCGCAGCAGGCCGAGCGCAAGATGGAAATGCTGGACGCCTCGGTCGACGGCGATCTGGAGAAATTCGCGGCCGCCCTCAAAGCGGCCCTGTAGGAAAGGTGATGTGGACATGAAAGCATGCGTTATCGCTGAAACCTCCGCCGCCGCCCGCGCCCTGTGCGCCGGCGCCCGCGGCATGGCCGACGAAGTGGTGCTGATCGCCCCCGGCGTCGAGGCTCTGACCGGCGTGGCCGACAAGGCCGTGCATATCGACGTTCCCTCCGGAAACGCCATCGACGACGCGTACGCCAGCGTGAACTCCGTCGTGGACGCCGAGGCTCCGGGCATCGTCCTGGTCGAGCCCACCCGTTCCATGAAGGTTCTGGCCGGCAGGCTGGCCGCCCATCTGGGCACGGCGGCCATCACCGACGTCATCGAGTTCGAAGGCGACCTGGCCACCACCATGTACTTCGGCGGCGTGGGCCAGCGCAAGAGCAAGGCCAACGGCACGGCCATCTACACGGTGGGTGCCGGCGTGTTCGACGAGGCCTCCGCTTCGGGCACCGACGCCGTCGAGGAAGCCCCCTTCGCCGCCCCGGCTCGCGCCCTGCGCGTGACGGGAACGAAGGATCTGCCGAAGAGCGACGTGGACCTCGCAGCAGCCGGCGTGGTGGTGGCCGGAGGCCGCGGGTTCGCCGAAGAAGCCGACCTGCAGCTCATGCGCGACGTGGCCGCGAAGCTGGGCGGCGAGTGCGGTTGCTCGCGTCCGCTGGCCGAAGGCGTGGACTGGATGCCGCGAGAGGCCTACATCGGCGTGTCCGGCATGATGCTGGCGCCGAAGGTGTACCTGGGCATCGGCATCTCCGGCCAGATGCAGCACATGGTGGGCGTGAACCGCGCGGGCACGATGTTCGCCGTGAACAAGGACAAGAACGCCCCTATCTTCAAGCAGTGCGACTACGGCCTCGTGGGCGACCTGAAGGACGTCCTGCCGAAGCTGGCGGCGGCTCTGTAGGCCTTCTCGACCTGACCGGGAGGGTACCCGGCATGCCCAGTCGCTCGGCAGTCCTGGCTCGCACGGACAGTCCACTGGACTGTCCGGCTCGATGGGTGCGGCGCCGCGGAGCGAAGCGGAGCAAGTCCCCGAAGGGGAAACTCGCTTGGTGGGCACGCCGGGCACCCTCCCTTCGATTCACGTCGCTGCCGCCCGCCTTGGACGGTGGGACGGCTTTGGAGAACTTGAGGGATGCCCTGGAGAGAGGCGGCCCCCCTTCGGGTGGCCGCTTTCGCCTCCGTGATGCGGGGGGGGGCAGGGCGCCCTTACCGTATTGGAAAAAAGAGAAGGAAGAGAGAGGAGAGGAACGTGGCTGAGACCGATTTCGACGCGATCGTCGTGGGCTCCGGGTGCGCGGGCGCCGTGGCGGCCTACGAGCTCGCGAAGGCCGGCAAGTCGACCCTCGTGGTCGAGCGCGGCAACTTCGCCGGCGCGAAGAACATGACCGGCGGGCGCATCTACTCGCACTCGCTGAAGAAGGTGTTCCCGGACTTCGAGTCCGAGGCGCCGCTCGAGCGCAAGATCACCCACGAGCGCATCGCGCTCATGGACCCGGCCTCGCAGACGGCGGTCGACTTCACGAGCCCCGAGCTCGCCGAGGAGGGCAAGGACTCCTACTCGGTCCTGCGCGCGCCCTTCGACCAGTGGCTGGCCTCCAAGGCCGAGGACGCCGGCGCCGAGTACATCTGCGGCATCGCCGTCGAGGAGCTCCTGAAGGACGGGTCCGGCAGGGTCGTCGGCGTGCGCGCCGGCGAGGACGAGATCACCGCCGAGGCGACGATCGTCGCCGAGGGCGTGAACAGCCTGCTCTGCGAGCGCAGCCTGGGCAACCCCCGCCCGAAGCCCTCCCAGATGGCGGTCGGGATCAAGCAGGTGTTCGAGCTGCCGGCCTCCCAGATCGAGGACCGCTTCCTCGTGCCCGAGGGCGAGGGCGCGGCGATGCTGTTCGTCGGCGACTGCACGCACGGAAACGTCGGCGGAGGCTTCCTGTACACGAACAGGGACTCCATCTCGCTCGGCCTCGTGGCCACCATCTCGCTGGCCGCCGACGGCGCGAACGAGACGCCGGTGTACCAGATGCTCGAGGACTTCAAGAACCACCCGGCCGTGGCGCCCGTCATCCGCGGCGCGAAGCTCGTCGAGCACTCCGGCCACATGGTGCCCGAGGGCGGCTACGGCATGGTCCCGAAGTACGTGTTCGACGGCTGCCTGGTGGCCGGCGAGTCGGCGGGCCTGTGCATGAACATGGGCTACCAGGTGCGAGGCATGGACTTCGCCGTGGCCTCCGGCCAGATGGCGGGCCAGGCGGCCGTGCGCGCGCTCGACGCGGGCGACACGTCGGCAGCGGGCCTGTCCTCCTACAAGGAGGCGATGGAGGGCTCCTTCGTCATCCAGGACCTGCGCACCTTCTCCAAGTGGCCGCACGTCATGGAGGGCTGGGACCGCATGTTCACCGAGTACCCGGCCATGGCGCGCGACGTCTTCAACGCCATGTTCAGCGTGGACGGGAAGCCCCAGAAGCCGCTGATGAAGCGCATGATGCCCATAGTCAAGCAGCGCGGCCTGTTCAAGCTGGCCGGCGAGGTTCGGAAGGCGGTGAAGTCGCTGTGAGCGAGGTCAAGGAGATCACGGTCAACGTCGACGAGTACCTGGCGCTCGACAAGTACGAGGTGGACGAGGAGAGCGCGCACATCGAGCTCGTGGACGACCCCGACATCGAGGAGTTCCTGAAGCTCGTGCGCGTGTGCCCGGCGGCGCTCTACAAGATCGACGAGGACGGCAAGAAGTCCTTCGACTACGCGGGCTGCCTGGAGTGCGGCACCTGCCGTATCGCCTGCGAGGGCACCATCGTCAAGAAGTGGGAGAACCCCCGGCCCACGATGGGCGTGGAGTACCGGTTCGGGTAGGAGGAGAGCAGCATGCGCGAAACGTACAGTACCATCCGCCATCTCCTACATCTGGCGACGGAGCTTGATCGCGCATGCGCGCTGTTCCTCAGCACGCACGTCAGCATCACCCATGATGAAGCCCGCGTTCTGCTGGAACTGGGCGCGGCTCAGCAATCGTTGCGCCCCGGCGCGCTTGCGAAGCAGCTGAACTTGCAGCCCAGCACATTATCGCGCGTGTTGAGAAACCTGGAGAATCGCGGCTTCATCGAACGGCACCGCACCACCGAGGATGCGCGCAGCCTATCACTGAGCCTTACCTACTTGGGAGCGCGCACGGCAAAAGAGACCGAGCAGACGCTTGATCGGTTCTTCGACGGGCTCGGCAAACATTTGGGATACGACGACCTCGACGGTCTTTTGAATACTTTTCAGGACGCAACCGACTATCTGTCGAGCTGCTGTCCTTCGTGCGAAACCCCATCGTAGGAAAAGACGCGTCCTTTCCCATCTAGCGGGAAAGAAAACCTCGGAGCTACGTTCGTCTGCGCTTCATGCTTCATGCGTCAAGCGGACGAACGCAGCTCCGAGGAAGCTGTCGAAAATAGCGAGCGCCGATTGTTTCACGTGAAACATAAATCGTAAAGTCTCACAACAATGCGACAAGTGTTTCACGTGAAACATGTTGATACGGATAGAGCATCCGTTATCGCCCGTCGAAGACCGAACCCGACCTCTCATCTGCCTCGATCGTTCCTCGCCCTTACTATCCTCATTGATTGTTTCACGTGAAACACCTTCATAATGCAAAAAAGGACGGCCAAGGCCGTCCTTTTCATCATCAGTGAGAGCGAGGTTATTTCGCAGCGCCGATACGGCAAATCGTGGTACCGCAGTCGGGGCACTTGCCCTTCGTGATAGGCTTGCCGTTCTTCGTCAGGCTCTCAACGGGATCCTTCATCTCTTTCTTGGCCTTGCATTTCACGCAATAAGCTTCAATAGCCATGGCTGCAAAAACACCTCTCTGTTCTGTACTTGAGCAGGACGCTTTCATCCCGCACCTTTTCGTGGCATACCCTGGCAATAACCAGCGCATACAAACCCGTATTATAAGGCAGGCTGAAAAACGCCCACCGAGGACGGATAGGGGCACCTATATATTCTTCAACAACTCCATAACAAAGTCGGCATTCGTTTCAAGCGTTTGCTCGTCAACGTTTTCCAACACATCATCGCCTTGCGCAAAGAACGCCGGTTTCGCTCCGTTCATGCCTACCAGATGCATTGCCTGGTACCCTTGTTTGATGGCGTAGGAAGCAGCGCTGTCCTTCCATTTGATCTGCGCGCCGCCCACGTTCAAACCGGTGGCTTGCGAAGCCTTCTTGATGTAACGCTTCATACGCGAAGACGTCTTCACCGTCCGGTACATGCCCTCCTGCTCGATCATGCAGAGGTCGCCAGCACCCAAGCCGTCGAGATCGATGATGATAGAGCCGCGTAGCTCCTGCTGATGTTCGGTGATGAATGCGCGCATACCGCCGTTTTGAGCGAGCTCCGAACCCAGCGCGACGAACCACACTTCCGTGTTGATGTCGGGGTTGCGGAACTGGTATATCTGCTTGAGCTCGGCAGGAACGTCGGGATCATCGAAATCGAGGGATTCAGACGATTCGTTCGAAGCGCTGTTGAGGTCGAGTTCGGCCTTCTCCATACGACGGGGCGAGAAAGCTCCGCCATGCCAAGGACGACGCTCGTCAGGCCCGTATCCGTCATCGTATTCGTCAACGCCCTCATAGTCGTAAGAGCCGTCGAATCCGTCTTCTTCGATCGTATCGTACTGGCCGTTCTCGTAGCCCGCGTTGTAGGGATCCAATTGTGTTGTCGCACCGGGATCGACGACTCCCTCATCCTCTCGGAAGCTTTCCCAGCCGCCGCGCTCAGCTCCCACCGTGCGAGCATCGAAAGACTCATCCACTTCAAGCCACTCCTGAGGCGAAGGCTCTTGGTCTTTGCTCTTACGGCGCAGACGGTCGAACAGACGATGAACGCGCGATTTGGGCATTTCCACGTACCCGGGGCCGGCGAAGGCTCCCGACTCGGTGAAGTTCTGCTCGTACGCGGAATCATCAGCATCGTCGATGTAGATATCTTCAGGGTCGACATTATCCAGCAGCTCATCGCCAATAGGCGCGAACGTGCCCGTTGCTCCCGCAGGAACGAACGCGCCCGCTGCGCTGACGTTCGAAGTTTTGCCCTCTGACGCATCGGCGCGGCTGATCGAACCCGAAAGCGATGGCAGCATCGAGCGGAGCGAATGCTTCTTCTCAACCGAATCGCCGCTCGCGTTCGAAGCGTTTTCCCCCGATGCGCTTTCCGTCGAATCGCCGCTCACGTCGATGGAGGGAAGCATGCTCAGCAGGCTCTTCGCGGCAGATTTACCAGACGTCTCAACATCTGCCAACGGAGCACGTTGCTTCGGCAGCTCTGATATGGGAGGCAGATTCGTAGCCGAAACTCCTATATCAGGCAACACGATAGGCCGATGGGCAGACGTTTCGGCCTGAGGGACGGCTTCCTCGGTGGAAACCTCGTAGCTTTCGATGTCGACGTCGATTCGTCCGCTTGCGCCGATGGGGGCGCCCGTCACGTCCACTCGGTTGCCAGAGCGCTGCATGTCGGCTTGAGCAGCGCGGGCTTCTTCTTGCACCTTGCGCGGATCCAGGAACGAGGGCATGGGAACATCGCTGATGGGCGGCATGTCATCCGGACGAAGCCCGCTTACGTCAATAGGCGGCATGGCGGTTGTCGAGAACGGATCGCCTTGAGCATCCTCGACGGCAGCCTCGTGCGCGGCGCTCGACGGAGCTTGCAAGCCCTCCTCGCCGGACGGGACCTCGTAATCGCCATCGTCAGAGAGACGCTGCGAACCGTCCGCAGCGCTTGCTTCCGTCATGTGCCATTGGGGAGCCTGCACATCAAGAGAATCGTTGCTACCGGAATCGGATACATCCGCCGTTCCATGATCCGAGGGCTTGCTCGCCTCGGCGAAACTTCCGGCGCTTTCGCTGTCGGCTGCATCAAGAGCGCTTGCGAAACGAGAGCGTTGCACCGGCTTGTCTGCGTTACGGGGCTTCTTCGCCTTCTCCTGAGCTTTCTTGAACCAGTCCGGAACCCCGTTGCTCGTTCCGCCCGCCTGGCTCACGGCATCGTACGACGATGCCGCCATGCCGGCCGTTGCCGCCGCAATGGCGGCCGCCTCCTCGGCGGCGCGACGAGCTTCCTCGGCAGCTGCAGCCTCGGCGTTCGCCAGAGCCTCCTGCATGGTATCCTCGGGAATGCTGGACAACGCTTCGCGCGTCTCGTCGCGCAGCTCTCGATAGCCTTCGTCAGTAGCCGCAGGCAACGGGGGTTCTTTGATCTGGACGAGGTTCTGAGCGATATCCGACGCTGTAACCCCTGAAACGGGCTTGCCTGACAGCGCGGCGATGGCGGCTTTCGCTGCAGCCAGGCGTGCTTCGGGAGTCTGCGGAGCAGGCGCAGGAGGCTTCACGTTAGCGGCTTCGTACACCAGCTGCGCGCCTTCAGGAACCAACCCCGCCTTGCGCGCCGCATCTTCTCCGTGGATCGCAGCATCGGCGTTCGCGGCCAGCTCGGCTTCGCTCACACGGCCTCGGCCTACACGGCGTGCGACTTCCAGCATCACAGCCGTGCCCGCGGCGTTGCAGTTCGCTCCTTCGTTATACGAAGCCAGCTTGTGCAGCAGTGCGAACACCAGGGGCAAAGCAACCAGAACCAGCGCGATGCACGCCAGTACGTTCAACACGATGGCGGTAGCGCCTTCGGCGTTGAGGAATACCACGTTACGAACGATCAGCAGCACTGGCAGGAATACCATGGCGCCGAACGTAGCCCATTGCAGGATGGGAAGAATCGAGAGCAGCGGGCCGTTGAGCTCGGCGTTCACCTTGCCGCTGTCGTAGCGCGATACCACGATCACCTTGCGCCGACGCGATCCGCCCGTTTCGGCCGAGTAGCCGGGCTCGTACTTCGCCACGACATTCTGGCTGACACCTCGTGCGAAAGCGCGGGACAGCACGGGTCGGTTGAACACCTCGGCGGCGAACAGGAGAGCCGCTAACAGCGTGACCACGATGGACACTACACCCGCCGCTGGCAAAAACAGTGCAAGAATAGTGACTACCAGCGTAGCCGCGCAGCAGATAACGCGCGGGGCTTCGGCTCCGGGAGCTCCGCTGAAATCTTCTATGATTGCGGAAAGACCCGCATCCTTCTGCATCTGCTCGGTAATGTACAACGCCGCTTGCTGCTCTTCTTCAGTCCCCGCAGGACGAGGTCCGATTTCCTGTGATAGATATGCGACGTGATCTAGTATGTCCGGCATACTCTTTTGCCTTTCGTTGATGATTCTACAAGGCACACATAATGCAAGTATACGCTATTTGCTCTCCGCACCCAAATAATCACTAATAAAAGCGTCTGCGCTGCGCGCTTGTAAACGTGCTGTTGAATAGGCCTTTGCAACATCCGCCGTGGCTTCTGCGAAGGCTTCGTCGATGATGACTGCAGGATCTTCGGGAAGCGATTTCGCAAGCACCGCCGCTTCGGCATCGGCGATGTTGTAAGCATTGTTCTGAGCCGTGGCTTCTTCCTTGTTCTTTGCCAGAATCGCATCGTCCGACGCGATGGCGTAACCAAGCGATTCCTGACGCTTGCCAATATAATCGAAGTACTGCGAGAAATCAGCCGACGCATACGTCGATTGAACGTCCGAAAAAGCCTGATAAGCCTCATCGAAGGCAGCCAGCGCTTCTTTCGTCTTGTTCTTAGACGCCTCGACGTTTTCAGCCGTCGTCTCGGTGACCAGCTGAGCGGCCTGGCGCGCCAAATCGTCGCCTTTCAAAACGGTTTTCCAAGCACGATCCACCTGCTCGGCGGCGAGCTGAGCCTCCGTCGCGGCGTTCATGAGAAGCTGGCCCTGTTCGACAAGCGTGTAGCGCGCTGCGATCGCCGCTACCGTTTGGTTCGCAGCCTCCTTCTCGCGAGCACCGTTCAGCTCCAGCGAGACAGTGCGCGCTTTTTCATCAGCATCCTGCAGCTTTCCTTCGACATCCTCGAGCTGCGCTTGAATATCAACACGCTGCTCATCGCTTCCATCAGCAAAAGGATTCTTCACTACCTCATCGAGCTTTTCTATGGTCTCGTCAGCCTCTTTGACGAGCAGCAACGCATCGTCAAGTACCGCAACGTGTCCTTGTTGGGTTTGATAATCGCGATAGAGGTACACGCCTCCCGCACTCAACAGGCCGGCGCTCACCACCACGACCACCGCAATCGCAAGCCATTTGCTCAGACGACGCCGCGCTTTGCGGAGAGCTATCTCTTCTTCGGGAGAGCGTTTTGGTTTGACAGGGGCAACCGCTAGGGTCGTGGAAGGGTTTTTCTCCGTCGAGCCGGACGAACGCGACGGCGGAGCAATCATTCCAAGCTTCGACGTCGGTCCACTATCATCAACCGACACGAAACCGCCAGTTGAAAGCGGTAATCCACGTTCCTTGGTCGGCGTGGGAGCAGGCTTTTTCCGCTTGCCCGGAAGAGTGAAGAGCGAGATGCGGCCTGGCCTGTGCTTCAGGCCGTCGTCATCGCCTTCCAGCGCGTTCTTAGCCGCGTCGAGCACGCTGAACGATATCTCGTTCGACGTGCCGCGCGTATGCCTTTTGATATGCGCGGCACGCGTTATCTTGTCTTCCCTCTTACCCATTCGTACCAGCCGGATCGCCTTGCGTTACCCGTTGTTGGAGCGCTCGAGATCGGCTACAATCTCAGCCGCCGTCATCACCTTGATGGTCCTGCTCGGAAGGGAATTAAGGAACGCTTTGCCGTAGCTTTTCGTCAACAAGCGACGATCGGCGAGAATAAGCACGCCCGTATCATCGGCCTTCCTGATAAGTCGACCAGCAGCCTGTTTCGTCTCAAGAACGGCGGCGGGTAGCACGTAGCGCCTCCACGCCTGATCGTCGCGAGCCGCCCGTTCGCACGACAAAGGATCGGTCGGCTTCGCGAAGGGCAGCTTGGGAATGACGACCCCTTTGAGCGTAGCGCCCGGAGCATCGAATCCCTCCCAAAAGCTTTTGAGCGCGAAGAGCGAAAGATGCTCGTCCGCCAGAAAATCATCGCGCAAACCTTTTACCGACACACCCCATTTTTGACACACGACGCGCAGGTCGTCGACTTTGAGTTGGGGTTGTACCTCGTCAAAGCAACGCTCCATCTCGCGACGGTTCGTGAACAAGGTCAGCATCGAGCCGTTCTGCGCACGGTGAACGTCCACCAGCAGGCGCTGCAGCGCGGCAAGATACGCGGCTTCGTTCGGTTCCGGCATATCGCTGGCCACGTACACTGTCATATGAGCGTCGAAATCATAGCTTGAATCCAGCTTGCACATCTGACAGGTCGAATGCTCCGAAGCGTTCAATCCCAGGGCGCTTTCGAATGCGTCGAATTTATCGTCCACAGCCAACGTGGCAGACGCGAACACCGTCGAGTGCGTGCGCTCGAACAACGTCTCGTTCATCGCTTCGCCCACGTTGATCAGCAGCGCTTCCAGCTTTTCCGCGACGCGATCTTTCTTGCGACTCAAAGTGGCCGCATAGGCATACGTTTCCGGAGCCCTGTCCAAGATGATGTCGGCGGCGTTCATCTGGTCTTTGAGCTCCATCGCGGTCGATGCTATCTCGCGCTGGATCTCTGCCGCGCCTTCGAGCTCTTCCAGATATCCCACGAGCTCCTGACACACGCGCACCAGCTTCTCCGCTGCTTCGGTCATCGCTCGACCATAGCTTTCTACCTGGGCAAACGTTGCGCTGGAACGCACATCTGAATTGATCCACAGCTCGACGATCTCGTAGCCTTTTCCTTTTTTGTTCTGATCGAAGAACAGAAGGTCCTTGAGGTGAGCGGAGAATTCCCGTGCAGCATCAGCGTAGGCCTTGCCCGCAGAGCGCGCCTTGCCGGTAAGGGCGTAGAACAGCGAAGAACCCTCTTCCATGCCGGGCACCACCACACGGCGCTCGGCACGCACGAACACGTTACGGGAAGCCTCATCGGCACCGACACGGTTGGCCAGGCGCGTTATGTCCTCGGCCGAAAGAGACAACGAGAAAGCCCGACGAGCTTCGGCTTCGGCTCCATGGGCCTCATCCACCACCCAATAGCGGATCGGCGGCAGCAATCCACCATCTGCTACGAGATCGCAGAACAGCAAACTATGGTTGGTGACCACGATATCGGCCGCCTCGGCGCGCCGGCGCGAACCGTGCACAAAGCATGAAGTACCGAAATAAGGACACTTACGTCGTAGACAATCGTTCGCCGTCGTAGTGATAAGACGACGAGGCAACACGCGATAGTCGATTTTCAAGCTGTCCATGTCATCGTATTCAGTCTGCTCGATAAACGACAGCAAGGCGGCAAGGGAGGGAGCCTGGGTCTGCTCTTTGTTGCCGAACAGCTTCGTCTGCGCGCCTTCCTCGACGATATGGCCGATCTTACGCAAACAAGGATAATGCGAGAAACCCTTGAGCGGAGCATACGTCAGAGACGGCCTGTCAGGGTCGGCCAACCGAAGCGCTTTTTCCAATGCAGGCAGCTCATGGTAAACCAACTGATCGAGCAGGGTATTAGTCTTCGTTGCAACGCCGACGGCTATGTTGTTGGCCCGCGCCGTCAACGCGGCGGGAACCAGGTACGCCATGGACTTTCCAACGCCCGTTCCCGCTTCGACCAACAGGTTCTCCGAAGAAGAAAATGCCTTTCTCACTGCCTCTGCCATAGCGACCTGCTCTATGCGAGGCTCGAACTCTTCGTACAACGACCCCACAAGCCCGGTTTCCGAGAAGGCTTGAACGATATCCGCATCTGAAGGGAACGCAAGCGAGCGTTGCGGATCGGCCGCGATATCGTCGGCATCCAGTTTCGCCGTGCGCTCCAGCTTGCCCAAGCGGTCACGACGAAGGGCGCGCAAAGAGAAACTCAAACTTGGTGTTTCACGTGAAACATCTTGGTTCGCTTCCACCTCGTACTTTCGGGCGAACTGCTCGAATACCATCCTCGTCGACCACTCGTCAGGAGTCGCCATATGGGCGATCTCGCACACAAGCGCCGGCGGCATCGCGGCGACTCCTGCAAGCAGGATGCGGAAGATGGCGCAGGTTGCCTCGACGTCGGCATCGGCGCGATGTGTCGACAAAGGCGCGCCGAAAGCCCGCACAAGATCGAGCAAGCGATGCGATTTCATGCGGGGAAGCGCGATTCGCGCAAGATCGAGCGAATCGATCCAGGTATTCTCCAACAGGGGATAACCGCTGGGATGACGCGTGGTGAACGTACGATCGAACTCTGCGTTATGCGCGACCACCTTCGCATCGCCAATGAATTCCACAAGCTTGGCCAGCGCATCGGCGGGAAGCGGAGCATCGGCCACATCTCTATCGTGGATATCGGTCAGGTGCGCGACATCTTCCGGAATGGGCTTTCCCGGGTTCACGAACGTGATGAACCATTCGACTATTTCGCCTTGTTCCATGCGAGCTGCAGCGATCTGCGTCAGCTCATCATGGTTGAAAGAGAAGCCGGTGGTCTCGGTGTCCAGAACCACGACGTTATGGTCGAGATCGCCGAAATCCATCGTCGCTGCGATTTCGGGAAGCGACGCATACCGGTCGCGGACGGCCTGGGAAGTGCCATCGCTTATGAAACTTTGCAGGGTATCCTGCGAGAGCATATTTTGTTTATCCATACCGTCCAGCCTATCATCTATCATGGGATCATACAAACTGTTACGCCGACGTTGACAAAAAGAACGGCTCGAAGGAGAGAACATGCAGGCTGAGCGTTACTTCGGTACGTACGCACGATTCGATACCCTTTCAAAGAAAGATGCTGCAATCCTGCTCGGAGCCGATAATCCTATAGGCGACGTGTTTGAGATCGTATTTCAAACCGACAACGGGGTGTCCACCGCTTGGATGAAAAACCGCTTCGGCGCGCTGATCGGATTTCTCGATGCTGAGCTTTCACGCCAGCTGAGCATTCTCGCCGCACGCGAGTGGAAATTACAAGCCTTGTTGTCGTTCGTCGCGTTCACCGACCATCCCGAACCAGGCCACTACTGGGGCCAAGTCGCCATCATCTGCTACGATTCCAATCTCGATCAAGCTTTCAAGCCTTTCATAGCTACAACGACGCAGCGTCTTTCCGATGGCGTGCGACCGGAAATCGATCTCGGCGAGCAAGGTGTCGAACAGGTAATCTCCAGCAATGGAAATTGGACTCCAAAACAGACCGTAGCATTTCCTCCAAAGGAAGCGGGAACGGTGATCATGAAGAGTCGACGTAAAATGTCCGAGAAACTCATCGAGCAGGGGCGCAAAGGAAACAAGGGCTGCTATGCGGTCAGCTGGCTGTTCTTGCTGGCGCTCGTAGCCCTTGCTCTTTTCAGCCTCAAATCATGCGGCGCGTTCTAGTCTTTCTTCAAGAGTGGAATGTTTCACGTGAAACATTCCACTCTTCCGTTTATTAGCTGAGGGCATAACCGATAAGCCGCGTACAGAGTTCCGGAAAAGAAATGCCCGCCGCACGCGCGGCATCGGGAAGCAGCGATGTTCCCGTCATGCCGGGAATGGTATTCGTCTCCAGCGTCCAGCACGAACCGTCTTCTTCCAAAATGAAATCAGAGCGCGAAACCCCTTCGCACGACAACGCGCGGTGGGCACGAACCGCAAGCTCTTGCACCATCCGCGTCGTTTCATCCGACAGCGGCGCGGGACACAAGTGCTGCGAACCACCGGGAGCATATTTCGACTCGAAATCGTAGAAATCGCTTTTAGGAACGATTTCGATTATAGGCAACGCTTCGACTTCTGCGTCGCCAATGACCGCAACCGTCAACTCCTTACCTTTTATATAGCGTTCAACAAGAACCTCTGAATCGATGTCGAACGCCTTCTCGATTGCTTCGCCGATTGCCGCAGCACCTTCGACGATGAACACCCCCAGTGCACTTCCTTCCGTGCCGGGTTTCACCACACAATGCGTGCCCAGCTTCTCGACGATAGAATCCACGTCGTAAGAATCTCCCTTCTGCAGCGGCACAGAGGGGGGAGTAAGGATGCCGGCTTGTTCGTAGTACAGCTTCGACTTCACTTTATCCATTGCCAAAGCGCTCGACCACACCCCGCTACCGATATAAGGGAGCCCAATCGTTTCCAAAAGACCCTGCACGGTGCCGTCTTCCCCATATTTCCCATGCAAACAGAGAAAAGCAACGTCGAAAGGACCGTCGATCAAACGTTTCAGATCCTCCTTGTCGGCAGGATCGAGCTGCGTAACGGTATATCCGGCTTCTTCAAGGGCCTCTCGCGCGCCTTCGGCCGATGCGAGAGACACCTCGCGTTCCCCGCTCTTTCCTCCGGCGAGCAACGCCACGCGGCATTCAGACATGCATCCTTCTTTCATCATCCTTGATACGTTCGTTGCAGTATAGCAAAGGGATGTTTCACGTGAAACAATGTATAATGGCGGCTATGGATAAATCAATCAAAACCTATTCGCTGCCCGAACTCGCTTCAGTAATGAAAGAACTAGGGCAGCCCGCTTTCCGCGCGCAGCAGCTGCAGGAATGGCTCTACCAACGACATGCGTCCAGCTACGACGAGATGACGAATCTCCCTGGTTCTCTGCGAGCAACCCTTGCTGAACGTTTTCCACTCACGATGCCGACTGTCGTCGATCGTCAGATTTCGAAAGACGGGACGCGGAAATACCTTGTTGAGTTCGACGACGGTATCCGCGTAGAGACCGTAGGCATCCCTTCGCGCAACGGCGATCGCTTGACCGTATGCTTCTCCACGCAGGCAGGGTGTCCCATCGCATGCGCGTTCTGCGCGACAGGCCAGGAAGGTTTCGCGCGCAATCTCATACCGGGAGAAATAGTCGACCAAGTACTTATCGTCCAAGAAGACATGGGGAAGCGTGTCACGAACGCCGTAGGAATGGGTCAAGGAGAACCGTTTCTCAATTATGACAACACCATGGCCGCATTGCGCATCCTTAACCACAAGAAAGGTCTTGAAATAGGAGCACGCCACATCAGCGTCTCAACCTGCGGGATTTTGCCTGGTTTGGAACGCTTCTCTGGGGAACCCGAGCAATTTACCCTCGCGGTTTCGCTCCATGCAGCGCGTCAACCGATTCGCGACCTCATTATGCCTAATGTTGCTCGCTACAAATTGCCTTCGTTGAAAGAAGCGCTTCAGAACTACGTGGCGAAGACAAACCGCCGGATTACGCTCGAATACATCATGATCGAAGGCGTGAACGACGCACCTGTCGACCTTAAGGCTCTTCAAAAGTTCTGCTCGAATCTTCTATGCCACGTCAATCTCATCCCTATCAATGCAATAGAAGGTTCGGAATTCCAACCGAGCTCGCCTGAAACGATTAATCTATGGCTTTCCGAAATTTCAAAGAAAGGAACGGAAGCTACGCTGCGCGACTCCCGCGGTTCCGATATCTCCGGTGCCTGTGGCCAACTGAAAAACACCTTCAAGCCTTGCAACTGAAGTGTTTCACGTGAAACACTTCAGTTGCCTACCGTTGCAACGGATGCACAAGAGAATACGTATACAAGAATAAGAAAGCCCGGAATGTTTCACGTAAAACATTCCGGGCTTTCTTTTGGGAACCTTTCGACCTTTAGGACGCTGCAGCTATGAGCTCCTCGAACAACCTCTCGAGATCTTCCTCATCTTGGAATTCAATCTCAATCTTGTTCTTTCCGTTAGAAGACTTCACCTTTACGGGTGTGTGCAACACATCTTTCAAAGCTTTCGCCACCGTTTTAAACGTCTTAGGCAACGGCTCCTTCTTCGTCGGGGCGTCATTGCGCTTACCCGAGAACAGACGCGCTATAGCCTCTGCTTCTCGAACCGTAAGTTTTTCCGCAACAAGCTTGTCCGTCAGCTTCTGACGCCCTTCTTTCGTGGGAATGGACAGGATTGCGCGTGCATGACCCGCCGATATCTTCTCCTCGAACAATAATTGCTGCGCCTCTTCGGGAAGCTCGAGCAAACGCAACGCATTAGCCACAGTAGAACGGCCTTTTGACATAGCCTGTGCTACTTCGGACTGCGTGAGGTTACGACGCTCCATCATGCGGCGATAACCGTATGCCTCTTCTATAGGATTAAGGTCGGAACGCTGAATATTCTCCACAAGAGCAAGCTCGAGCGCTTGATCGTCGTCCGCATCCTTAATGCGTACCGGCACGGTTTTCAATCCTACGATTTTACATGCCTGCCAACGACGTTCGCCCGCGATGATCTGATATTCATTGGTTCCAACGGGACGAACGAGAATCGGCTGCAGCAGACCATCCTTCTCGATTGATGCTGCAAGCTCCTCAAGCGCCTCTCTTTTGAAGTTCGTGCGCGGCTGATCGGGGTTCGGGCTGACGGACTCTATCGGAACCTCGTCGATTCGGCGCTGAACAACACTTTTAATGATTACCTGGCTTTCACCATCGACGATCGATTCCTCTTTCATTGGCGTGATTGTTTCACGTGAAACATTCTGACGTTCAACCACGGGTTCGGTATGCATAGGGATCGGCACGGCAGTCTCTTCGCGTTGTTGCTCCACCAACACCCGTTTAGGCGTAGATTCGAGAGGGGCTGCTTCCTCAAACGCTCCACCAAGAAGCGAGTTCAAGCCACGACCTAATCCGCTTTTGTTCGCTTTAGCCACGTTGTACCACTTCCTTTGCGAGGTTTACATACGATTGCGCTCCCTTGCCCGATGGATCGTATTGGGTGATAGGCTGGCCGAAGCTCGGTGCTTCAGACAATTTAACCGTACGGGGAATAAGCGTCGTAAAAACCGTTTTACCGAAATAGCTGCGCACCTCTTCAACGACTTGTCGAGAAAGAGTAGTACGACCATCGTACATCGTAAGAAGAACACCGAAGATATCAAGGGTAGGATTCAGACGAGTTTTGACACGTTTCATTGAATCAAGAAGTTTTGTCACACCTTCCAGTGCGTAAAACTCGCATTGAATTGGTATCAACAGCTTGTCCGCAGCAACAAGCGCGTTGACCGTCAATAAGCCGAGAGAAGGAGGGCAATCGATAAATACATAGTCGTACTTGCCTCGAAGGCTTCCTACGGCGTCTTTTAAGCGATTCTCACGGGCCATCTCGGATACAAGCTCTACTTCTGCCCCTGCAAGATTTATCGTGGCTGGTACGAGATCGAGCCCTTCGCCCACATCCGGGATGATGACATCCTCTATTGCAACGTCGTTCAATAAAACGTCGTACACGCAATTATGCACTTGGCTCTTCTCGATACCTAAACCACTCGAGGAGTTGCCCTGCGGGTCAAGATCGACCAACAAAACTTGCTTGCCCAACTCCCCTAATGCGGCGGAAAGGTTGATCGCAGTCGTGGATTTTCCAACGCCGCCCTTCTGATTGATGATGGCCATCACCTTTGTCTGACCGACCACATTTTTGACAGGCGCTTTATCTTTGATCGTCTTGATAGGAGTAGGAGGAACTTCTTGCTCTACCAAAGGCTTCACAGTCTCTCGTTCAACCACTTCAATATAGTCGATGATCAACTCGTCCTCTACGATCTCTTCTTTTTTATGTTGCTTGACAGTCTCTGCTGCTTTTTTGTCTCGTTTGAGACCATCGAATAGTCCCACAGGGACCCCCTTTCTTGACCGCGAACACAGTATACCTTGTTTAGTGTTTCACGTGAAACACTCGCCCAAAATGTTTCACGTGAAACATCGGGAGCCTGCTAGAACCAAAAGTGTTTCACGTGAAACAAATATAGAAACCGCGTTGGAAAATGAGGTAAACGGCGTGAGATCCGCATAGACCGCACGCTAGAAACCTGCCATATGCACGTAAGACCACATCTGTACAATACTAGATAGGAAAAAGGAGGTTGCTGATGAATACCACGCGGCGCCAATTGCTCGCCCAGCGGGCAGAAAACATGCGTAATCAAATGACCTATCCCGAGCGAAGGCTTTGGTTCTCGTTCTTACGAGAATATCCTACACCGTTCGTAGCTCAGAAAGTGATCGGATCGTACATTATTGATTCCTATTGCAGAAAGGCGCGTCTCAGCATTGAACTGGACGGTGATAGCCATTATACCGAAAACCAGAAGGAATACGACCGCGTTAGAACAACCTTTCTCGAAATGCTTGAGATCAAAGAGCTGAGATTCACTAATAACGAAGTAATGGAGAACCTCGAAGGCGTGTGCGAAGCGATCCACGCTGAAGTCCTCAAGCGTCGTAACGACGTTCACGGAAGCCTATTCCAAAAAATGAAGGACAAACATTAGACTCCGCTGGATCCGAATTCAATTCACTATCTGCGTTGTCTATGCGAGAACGCGGCGTTTGGCGTTTACTCTGGATCCGAGCTAAATGCGCGTAGGCTGCGTGTTAGAACTGAATGGAATCCGCGTAAGGTTAGCGCTAGATTCTAATGCAGAATGTTTCACGTGAAACATTCTGCATTAGAGCGGGCGTTTTTGCGCGAAGCCTGTTTTGCGCGGAAGCTTTACATGCGGGGTACCCGTTTTTTCGAAGCAAATGATGCGGCGGTGATTCTTGCCAAGCTCAACGATACGATCGGATACAAGCTTCATCGCCAAGCGGTTTTGCAACGATAAGGCATGCTCCATCTCTTCGTCGGATACATTGGCTTTATAGCAAATCAACCGCCCACCTTCCTGCAGCAACGGGCTGGCGAATTCCATGAGTATCGACAGCTGAGCAAGCGCCCGAGCGGTCACCGCGGCGAACGAGGCTGGTTCTTCACGAGCAAGGTCTTCGATTCGGCCGGTATACACATCAACGTTATCAAGACCTAACGTTTGCACCATCGAAGCGAGGATCGCGGTTTTCTTACCGACGGAATCAGCTAGAAGAGTAGAACGACCGCTCTCTATAGCCAGAGGAATACCCGGATAACCTGCCCCTGATCCAATATCGACCATTCGACCTTCCGGTGCTTCTCTCAATTCAGGCAGACCAACTAAAGAATCCTGCACGTGTAAAAGCATCCCTTCATCCCATGTCGAAATACGTGTGATGTTGGTGGTCTTATTGGCCTCGATAACCAACTCCAGATGGCGTTTCAAAAGATCCTCGCGCATGTTCACTCCTCTACAATTGAATGCCCTCAGTATAGAGGAATGTTTCACGTGAAACATTCAAATCACGACGTTTCAAATGTTTCACGTGAAACATTTGAGCGAAACACACCTCAGGTAAGAGTGTTTCACGTGAAACACTCATGACGCGAAACAGACTGAGGTTAGACCATTCTTCTATTGTTTCACGTGAAACATTTAGCGTAAGGACAAAGGAGAATCAGGTTTAAGGCGATTCGCTTTCGAAACACGAAGGGAGACGGGGGAGCCATCATCGAAAGTCTCGATTGAAAGGAACTTCTAATGTTTCACGTGAAACATTAGAAACAAAAACCCGCACCTTTCGATGCGGGCTTGCGGCTAAACTGAGACTTACAAGTTTAGCGAGGAAGAATCACCACATGACGGGCGCTGCCTTCGCCTTCAGATGCCGTCTCCACACGGTCGTCGTCGCGCAGGCAGATGTGCACGATACGACGCTCGTACGGCGTCATCGGACGAAGCTTGATGCTGCGGTTCTGGCTAGCTGCGCGGTTCGCGGAAGAACGGGCAATCGATTCGAGCTTCTCGCGCTGACGGCTCTTGTAACCTTCGACGTCCACGATGACCGGGTAACGGAACCCGATGGTGCGCACGGTAATCGCCGACACGAGGAACTGCAGAGCATCGAGCGTCTTGCCGTGACGGCCAATCAGCACCGCCAGATCGTCGCCCGTGATGTCGAGGATCAGCTCGCCTTCGTCGCCTTCGTACTCGTCGATGGTCACTTCGCCCACCTCGAAGTACTTGAGAATATCCTGGAGCGCTCCGATCGCCGTATCGGCAATGCGATCCAGATCCTCGTCGGTCAGTTCAGCGGGTTCCTCATCAAGAGGCTTCTCATCAACCAATTCTTCAGCCATGACAGACTCCTCAATGTTTCACGTGAAACAATCGCGGTTACTTGCGCTTCGTCGTATCCTTCTTGGTCGGACGGGGCTTCTTCTGCTTGCGGGTCACGTCCACCTCGATAGGCTTCACTTCGATGGTTTCAGCGGCCTCGGCGTCGCGCTTCTTCATGATGCGCATGGAGATCTGCTGCTGCGCAATGCCCATGAGGGAGGACGCGCCCCAGAACAGAAGCACGCCGGCGGGCGAGCTCCAGCTGATCCAGAGCATGAACACGCTCATCACAGCGGCCATGATCATGGTCTGCTTGCGCTGCGGGTTGTCCTTGTTTCCCATCTGCATGAGAACCATGGGCAAAAACGTGGCGCCCGCGAAGATCACCATAAGGATCAAATAGGGAACAAACGTTCCAAAACCAACGGCCAGAGCCTCAGAAGGCCTCATAACCAAGCTGGGAACCAGGTTATAGAACTCGTAGGTGGTGCCCGATGTGCGCGAACCCATCTCGCTGAGCACTTGAAACAACGCCATGAAGATAGGCATCTGCAGCAGCATGGGCAGACAGCCCGCCAGCGGGTTGAACTTCACCTCGGCGTAGAGCTTCTGCATCTCTTCCTGCAAGCGAGGCTGATCGTCAGCGTACTTGCGCTGCAGCTCCTGCATGAGCGGCTGCACCTTCTGCATCTGAAACGACGATTTCGTCTGCTTGTGCATCAAAGGTGAGATCAGAATACGGAAGATGACCGTCACGATGATGATGGCCAGGCCCCAGTCGCCGCAGAAGTCATAGAAGAAATGGATAATGTCGAATATCCAGTCCTTAAATACGTCCCACATGTTCAGTTGTTCCTTCCTCTATACCAAAGAAGCCCGCGCGACGACCTCAAGGAACAGGATCGTAGCCGTGCGAACCCCCCGGACGACAACGTAGCACACGCTTCACCGTGAGCTTGAGACCCCGGCAGAACCCGTAGCGCTGGAAGGCTATGAGCCCGTATTCGGAGCACGTCGGCGTGAAGCGGCAGCAAGAAGGGAACAGAGGGGAAATGGCAGCCCGGTAGAAGGTGACGAGAAACACCGCCACTTTGCACGGCACCTGTTTCAGAAATGCCTTCATTCCTCTCGTCCCTAACGTAATTCAGCCCGCTTCAACGTCTCAGCACATGCTGTATGCACTTTACTATAAGAACTCTTCATGATACCCGACTTCGCGAGAAATATCACATCGTAGCCCGCCCACGGACCGCCCAGATCGTGACATATGGCTCGCATGCGTCGTTTAGCGCTGTTGCGCCATACCGCGTTCCCTGACTTTTTACCCGCAATAAAAGCAACACGACCTTGCTGGCCGTGCTGCTTCGTGGGTAACACTATGAACGTAAGGTACGGCGTATGCAGACGCTTACCGCATGAGAACAGATCGGAGATATCCCCGCGGGATTTAATGGTCTCCAACCTAAAGCTCTCTTTACACGCAGAGACGCTTGCGCCCCTTGGCGCGACGAGCAGCCAGCACCTTGCGGCCGCCCTTCGTCGACATACGAGCACGGAAACCGTGGCACTTAGCCCGCTTACGAGTGTTAGGTTGATACGTGCGCTTCATATTGATTCCCTTTCATGGTTTTAGAGCAACCTCGAAAGTATAGCTCACGTTACGGGGGAGTCAAGGAAAACTCACAAGAAGGGTTCATGATTTTTTCCAGGTCGCTTCGAATAGAACGAACCCAAGGGAAGGTCTCTTCGCCGTGGAAAACCTCGAAAGTTTGTTCTGAATGTCCTCGACCATGCTTGGATGGCTATTTTTTCAACCGTTTTCCTCTTTTTTGCGCAGCTCTATTGTGGAAAATGTTGAAAACTCTCGATTCATTCGAGAGCCGTTGTGGAAATCTCTAACGTCATCGGTTTGTCAAGGGATATTTTCTCATTCTTTTACAAGCCTCTCATCAGGCATAAAAGGTGATCGTAGTTATTAACAAAGCTTTGACCTGGTGTTATATATTGCTTGCCGTGTGATTCACCCATACGACCGGGCAATATGTTACCCAATCTTCACGTAAACGAATTCAAACGGTCACGTCCTGCCGGAGGACGCGTTTCGGCCCAGGAAGCGCCAATCCGCTTGGAGGCTATCAACATTTTTGCACGTTTTTCACCAACGTTCGTACGTTTTCCAGAATACGTTCTTCAACGTTTTCCACATTTTCTGAATAGAAAGTGGAAAACGTTGAAAAGCCCATGTGGAAAGCAGTGCAGGATTTAGAAATAGATGAATACAAAGTTTTGAATGCTATGAATTCCCCAGGTGGATAGATTCAGAATCGAAA